>MGFH01000049.1 GCA_001791795.1 Candidatus Wallbacteria bacterium GWC2_49_35 | reverse complement strand
AGTTATTTTGTATAATTAAAGTAACTTGAAAACACATGATGATTCTAAAACAAGCGACTCAAGCGTGAATTTGAAAAAATGGATGAGGAGAGTGATTCGAGCGGCTTGCCTGCCGCACAGGGGCTAAACTCAAAAAAAAATTTAAAGGAGGAATTCTTATGTTTAGCATGACTTCAAAAAGATTATCAGTTCAGATTTTATCGGTTATTTTATTGGTGGCTTTTTCAACAACCAGTTTCTTCATGGGCGAAGCCCAGGCAAACGTTAAACACCTTCTCGTCGGCGGCCTCGTAGGCGCGGGCGCAGTTATCGCATGGCCTACAATATCGGCAGCTATCGGCTGCGCAGCAGGCGCCGTCGGTTCAGTAGCAGCAGGCGTAGGCGGAGCGGTTGTCGGCGCGGTAGGCGCAGCAGGCGCAGCAGTAGCTACAGGCGGAGCCGCTGTCGGCGGCGCAATCGCCGGCGTTGGCGTTGCCGCTGGTTCGGCTGTTACGGCCGGTTTCGGCGCTATAGGCGGAGCAGTTGCGGCTATCACCGCTTCCCCGCTTTTCCTGCCCGCTCTCTTAATAGCGGCTGCAGTTGTAATCGGTTACATAATCTATAAGAAAAAATTCGCTGGCACGAAACTTTCGAAGAACGTCAATCCGTTCGCTACCGGCGTTACCTCGACAAGCTCTCCTACCGTAGTCGCTAACACCGGAACGGTTGCTCCGGCCGCGGTTAATCCTTCGATCCCGACCTCGATCAATCCTAATATGGGCGCAACCAACAACGCAGCTGTCGCAAGCGGCTCGGCTCCGACCAATAATTCCAGCCCCACGAGCTTAAGCCTTAACGAAGGCGCATCCGCTGAAAGAAAGCCGAACACCGGCGCTGCCGCTGAAGTTACCGCCGCTCCCGAAGGTACCGGAAACGCTACCGTCGCAGCCGCACACGAAAAATACGTAAACGCTTACAAAAACTACATCAACCTTCTTTCGGGCGGCAAAGCATCGGACGCTCCTGAAGTTCAGAAAGCGTTAACCGAATATAAGGGTGCATTCGACGAATACCAGAAACTCACGAAAGCTGCTGGTCAGGCTAACTAATATAAAAAGCAGCAAGATCCGCTTAATAAAATAATAAGCAACTAAAATAAATTATCGGGGGGTCCTTAAGGGACCTCCCGATTTTTCTTCTTACGAGATAAACCGGCATCGATAATTTAATATAAAAATTTTTAAAAAAACAGCCCCAAAATCAAAATTTTATAGTATAATATTAGTACGGAAATAAAAATACCGAATGTAAATTAACGCAACATTCATAATAATAATGGAATAAAGGGGTGAGCTGCAATGTTGGAAATGAGTTTATCGAGAAAAAGCAGATTAAATAACATGATATTGGTAGCGTGCATGGTGTCTTTCGCGTTCGTGGCCATGTTTTATGAAACGGCTTCGGCTTCAGCGAAACATCTTATAGTCGGCGGCCTCATAGGCGCAGGCGCAGTCATCGCATGGCCGACGATCATCGGCGGCGTAACCGCCATAGCAGGCGGCATTGGTGCGGCCGGCGCGGCCGCGGCAGGCGCGGTTGCCGTAGGCGGCGCGGCCGTTGGCGGAGCCGTCGCCGGCGTTGGCGCGGCCGTTGGCGGAGCCGTTACAGCCGGATTCGGAGCAGTAGGCGGAGCGGTTGCGGCCATTACGGCCTCCCCGTTGTTCCTGCCGGCTCTTATCGTAGTCGGCGCCATCGTTGCCGGCGTTTTAATATACAAGCATTTCCAGAATAAAAAAGACAAAGAAAGCGTTTCGCCCTTCAGCGCGGTCGATTCTAAAAACAACGGCCGAATAACCGACTCTGCTCCTGTGGTTGATAAGAGTTCGGCTGAACCAGCCGTATCCAGTTCCATTCCGTCCGATAAAAATCAGTCGGCGTCAAAGAACGTTTCGAGCTCGACCGAACAGCCGGCATCGCAGCAGGCCTATCAGGACGATTCGTCGAAAGGCATCAAAGACAGATATACCGCGGCATATCAGAATTACGTAAGGCTTCTTGAAAGCGACGCGTCGAACGGCACCTCGGCCGAGATCATGCAGGCCTTCCAGCAGTTGAAAACTGCCCAGACCGAGTACCGCAACTATCTCGAAGCTCATCCCGAAGCGGCTAAATAAAAAGGCCGCCGTCCTTACCTGAAAAAAATAACGCGATAAAAAAAGACCGCCATCTAAAGGCGGTCTTTTTTTTGGGGTGCGCCCGGCATGGGCGACAAATACTCGGAGATATATAAAAATTTGAAGTCTTTATTGGCATCCGCGAAAAGCCCTGAGGTTTTTCAAGCATGGCCGTTTTTCTTTATTAATTCGTTAAGTTTGGCGATGAGTTTCTGTTCGTCGATGGGCTTGGAAATGTAGTCGTCTATACCGGCGACGATGAATTTTTCGCGATCTTCCTTCAGCGCGTAAGCGGTTATGGCGATTATAGGCGTCCGTTTTTCGCCGCCGTTATTTTTTTCGGCCTCCCTGATGCGTCTGGTGGCTTCAAATCCGTCCATATCGGGCATCTGGCCGTCCATGAATATGATATCGTATCTTTTCGATGCATATTTTTCAAGCGCCTTTGAACCGTCGGGAGCTATGTCGATGTTCCAGCCGTTCTGTTCCGCTATGGTCAGGATCAATAACTGGCTGACGCGGTCGTCCTCGGCAAGCAGGATATTTACGCCGCCGTTTTTATGGTTGTTTTTGAGTACTTTTTTGGCGATGGCGGAGGCTGCCGGCTCGTCGGTTAAAGCGAAAGGTATATCGAACGTGAAAATGCTGCCGGAACCTTCGGCGCTTTTTACGGATATATTTCCGTTCATCAGTTTGACGAGGCTTTTCACAATGGCCAGGCCGAGCCCGGCTCCGCCGTGGCGCCTGTTGTATGATTCGTCGAGCTGATGAAACATTTCGAATATTTCCTCGATCTTGTCGCGCGGTATGCCTATGCCGGTGTCTGAAACCGCTATGCGTACGACGACGGTGTCCCTGGTTTTTTCGATCTCGGAGGAAGAAACCTCTATTACGCCGCTGGCGGTGAATTTTAACGCATTAACAAGAAGGTTGGCGAGTATCTGATTTATCCTGACACTGTCTCCGGTCAGGTTATAATTGAAATCGCTTAAAAAAGAAAATTTTATTTTTACGTCCTTTTTGCGGTTGGATGCCGATATTGAGGTAACTGCCCTGGATATGACTTCTTTCAGGTTGAATGGCTTTAAGTCGAGTCTGAGTTTTCCCGCTTCTATCTTTGAAAAATCCAGGACGTCATTTATCAGTTCCAGAAGATTTTTAGAAGATACGCTGATCATGTCGAGAAATTTTTTCTGTGTTTTATCAAGAGCGGTCGTCGCCAGAAGGTTTGAAAATCCGATGACCCCGTTGAGCGGCGTTCGCAGTTCATGGCTCATATTGGCCAGAAAATGGCTTTTGGCGATATTGGCCGCCTCGGCTTCTTCCTTGGCTTTTATTGTTTCAAGTTCGGCCGCTCTGCGTTCGGTGACCTCGCTTATGACGGCTATTACGCCGACTATATTTCCCGACGAATTTCTGTGCGGGGCGTAAGTTCCGCAATACCAGCCGTTTTTGCCGGTGACCGGTATTTCATAGGGGATGTCTTCTGTCGACGATGTTTCGCCGGCGAGCGCTTTTTCAAGCATCATGTCGATGCCGTAGGTTTTCATGTGCGGAAAAAACAGGTCTTCGTCGGTCTTTCCAATTACATCGCCGGCGGAAAGCCCGGACAGTTTTTCCATGTAAGGGTTCCATACGATATAGCGCAGATTAGCATCATAAACGATTATTCCTTCGTTGGCGCCCGATATTATTTCACTGTTGAAAAGATTGGCCTCGCGCAGGTCTTTTTCGGCTTTTTTTCGCGTCGATACGTCGCGCATGAACGCCTGGTAGGTTTTATCGGGCATCATTTTGGTGTTCATTTCTACGGGAATAGCGGTCCCGTCTTTTCTGGCGAGCGCCCTTTCGCTGAATACGACCCGGCCTTCCTTCAGCAGGTCGTACCTCAAAGGGATGCGCTCCAGCTCTTCGGGCGAGAAAAGATCGCGCATATTCATTTTAAGCAGCTCTTCTTTTGAGTATCCCGTTATTTCGCAGCTTTTAGTATTCACTCCGATAAAATTTCCCGCGGGATCGCCGAGAAAAATGCCGTCAACCGCCTGCTCAATGAGCATTCTGAATTTTTCTTCGGACGCGTGAATGGCGTTTTCGTACTTTAGCCTTTCGAGTTCCGCCGTGGCGCGCGCCGAAAAAACCGTCATAAGAGTTTTCAAAAGATGAGTTTCAGGATGTGGTTTTTCGTCGAACGCCGCGATCACGCCGAGAAAATCGCCGGTGGAAGATATGAGCGGAACGGCGGCGAAACTGGACGCGTTAAATTTGATCAGAATTTTCGAATTCGGAAATAGTTTTTGAACTTCGGAAGGATAAACGCAGATCGAATGCGTTTTAATTTTTTCGCACGGAGTTCCGAAGATCGAATATTGGAAGTTTTCGAGTATATTTTCGCGGTCGCAGAACGCTATAGAGTGAATGAGATCGCAGCAGTCCGGAGAGACCCGGCCCGCAAATACATAACGCATTTGAAGGATCTTCGAAAGTTCGACGACGAGGACACTGAAAAAGTCGGTTCCGAAAACGGCGGAAGTGTTTTTCAAAATGGTCTGGATAGCCGTTTCGGTTTCGATCCTTTCGGAAATGTCGCGCGCCATGATAAAAAAATGTTTAATATCATTGATCTCGACCACGATGGCGGAGACCAGCATTGTTTTCGAAACGCCGTCCCTGGTTTTAAGCGTCAGCTCTGAATTGCGGGCGACCCCTTTTTTCAGGAGCTTCGAAACGAGTTCGGCGCGCCTGGGCGGATCGGCCCACAGGCCAATCTCCAGGGAGGTTTTTCCGATGAATTCATTCCTTTGGTAACCGAAAGTTTCCAGAAAAAGATCGTTGGCCTCGACTATCATGCCGGTATCGACGCTTGTAATAATTACCATATCGGGGCTTGCGGCGAGCATAACTCTTAAAAAGTCGAAGTCTGAAAACGAGTTTTTTATGTTGACAGCGCACATAATAAAGTCCTTGCGTCGGGCGAAATTATATGTTAAAACGATACTTAAGACGCTTTGATAAAAGTATTTTACCATATACAATTAAATCTTTCAACTAAAATATATGGACGCTCGCAAAATAAAATTTATGTAAAAAAAAACAAATGCAAGATTGGCGGCGCTTTTGCCCGCTTGACAAATTAAAAAAAATATGATATTATAATTGGAAATAATTATATTAAAGAAAAGGAGGGGAACCGATGAATTGTAAAACTGTTACGAACAACCCCGTGATCAATTCGAATCCGTCAGCCAGGCTCATCAATGCTCTCAGCATCGAGCTATTTGACAAAGGGTATTCGAACTATCAGAATCGGCCCCGCCGGAAAGTCTTTAATATCGAAGTGGCGCAAGCCATAAGGCAGAATCCCGCACAGACCATCAAAAATCGCATCGGGACGAGCGTAAAAAAGATAAAGACAGGCGATATAGCTTAATTGCTATCCTCGGAGAATAAATTTGTTTATAAATTTAGCGGGGCCGTTCTATCAGACGGCCTCGCTATTTTTTTGCGCGCGAAAAAAATACGGCGCCTGATGATAAGACAGCCGGATTTTTTGTAAAGGAGAGAATTTATGAATATAAATAAAACAGTAAAAGAAAGATCGAACCGGGCCGGAGTGTCCGAACTTAAATTTTTCAAGGAGACAGCCGGTGAAATGAATCATATTACAAGTTATAAACTGGACATTTGCTTTAAAATAATAGACTACGATATACGAAAAGGTCGTGATTGATCATATGAGTGAGTTAATAAAACTGAAAAAAGAACTTTTTAATTTCATAAGACCCTATTTATCAAGCATAATAGTAGCGATAATACTGCTTCTGATAGTCTCGTCGCTCGCGCTTATCGGCCCGATCATAATAAAACGCCTGATAGACGTCGATATCGCCAACGGCCTCTACGAGGGGATCTGGGTATCCGCGGCCATGTACATAGCAGTGAAACTGGCCACGCTGGCGGGAAATTACTTTCAGATGTACACGCTCCAGCGCGTCGGAGTATCGATAATGTGCGACATTAAATTAAAACTGTTTTCGCACATACTCAGGCTGCCGCTGAAATATTTCGAGAAAAATCCGGCGGGAAAGCTTATATCGCGCATCGAAAGCGACACGGAAACCCTGCGGCAGTTGTTCACCAATACCGTGATGACCCTGTTTCAGGACCTTCTGATGTTCGCAGGAATGGTCGCGGTAATGTTCTACCTGAGCGCGAAACTGACGCTGATATTGCTTCTGATACTGCCCTTCCTATTTGCCGGCGCCTATTACATACAGCGCGAACTCAGGGTGCGCTTCAAAATTGCGCGTGAAAAGGCATCGGCCGTGTCGAAATTTCTTTCGGAATATATCCAGGGAATGCAGTGTGTCCAGGCGTTCAACTACGAGCAAACGTCGAAAAACAAAATGGGAGAGCATAACGAAGAAAAAAAGGGGACCTTTTATTTTGCGGAAGTGCTCGAAATAATATTTCATAACTCCATACTTCTGGCCGAGGCGATGACTCTTTCGTCCGTTCTATATTTCGGAGGCGCGATGGCGCTCAAAAAAGAATTGACGATCGGAACGCTCGTTCTTTTCATAGGATATATCAGGCAGTGCTTCGAGCCTATAATAAGGCTTTCGGAGCAGTTCAACATAATCCAGAAGGCGCGCGTGGCGGCCGAACGCATATTCGAGATACTCTCGCTCGAAGCCGAAGAGCGCGCTGAAGGCGAAATCTCCGTAGCATCCGACGCTTCCGCTTCGTTTCGGGACCGCATAGAATTCGATAACGTGTCGTTCTCTTACGACGGCGGCCGCGAAGTGCTCTCGGGCGTTTCGTTCAGCGTTAAAAAAGGCGAAAAAGTCGCACTGGTCGGTCATACCGGTTCCGGAAAGACGACGATCCTTTCGCTGCTGCTCAGATTTTATAACCACACCGGCGGAAGGATAACCATCGACGGCGCTGACGTGAGCGCCATGAAACTTTCCGAACTGAGAAAGAAATTCGCGCTCGTTCTGCAGGATGTGGTTTTGTTCCCGGGCTGCGTCATGGATAATATCAGGCTCCTTGACGATTCCATAAGCGGCGCAGAGGTTGAAAAGGCCGCGCAGTCGGTCAATATGCTCGATTTCATCATGAAAAAGGAAAAGGGTTTCCAGACCGAGGTCGCCGAGCGCGGCTCGAATTTTTCGATGGGTGAGCGCCAGCTTCTATCATTTGCGAGGGCGCTGGCTTTCAACAGTGAGATACTGGTGCTCGACGAGGCCACTTCGTCGGTCGACCCCTATACCGAGGCGCTTATCCAGGACGCCCTGACGAAGATCCAGGCCGGAAGGACATCGATAATAGTCGCCCACAGACTTTCCACTATTATCACTAGCGACAGGATAATCGTGCTCGAAGCCGGAAGGATCGTAGAAACGGGCTCCCACGAGGAGCTGCTGGCCATGAACGGGCATTACAGAAAACTTTATGAAAAGCAGAGGGCCGGGGTAGAACCGCCCGCGGAAACCGAAGAAGCCTCTGACGGCGGGTTCGAAGAATCTCCGGAGCAGCTTGACGCGGTGGCCGTTATGGCCGGCGGCTTTTCACAGATAGAAACGATAAACGAAGACGCGGAAGACGGGCTGAAAAACGCCTCCGCGGAATAAGGCGGTGATCTTTTATGAATCAATTCAAGTGGATAATAAATTTCTGGCGCCCCTATAAACTCAGGGCTGCTGCGATAATCCTGCTGACCTTCGTCTACGGCGGTTTCGCGATATGCTACCCTCTGATATTCAAATTTATCATAGACTCGCTGAGCGAAGATTCCGCCACGGCCGGCGGCGGCGTGGTTAAATTCGTGCTGATACTTTTCGCGGCGGGAACGCTTATGGCCATTACCTACATGACGCTTCAGCGCAACAGGCTTCTGATGAACCTCACGCTCGAAAAAGACATCAGGAACAAGACCTTCGATCACCTGACGAAGTTCGGCAGCGACTTTTACCAGAAGTTCGGCACGGGCGATATAGTTACGCGCCTTATGGACGAGCTCGAACAGCTCTGCCATCTGTCGTCTTCGGGCATCTTTCGCCTGCTGCAGGTTATACTGACGCTCGTGTTCACCATAACCGTGCTGATGGCGCTCAACGTTAAACTGACTCTGCTGTCGACGCTTCCGTTGATACTGGTGTTCGCTTTCTATATAGTCTGCGACAAGGATTTTTTCACTAAATCCAGGGCTATGCGCGACGCGGTATCGGCTGTCAACGACGCCATAGAAACCTGTTTTTCGGGGATCACGGTCGTGAAATCTTACTGCTGCGAGCCCCATCAGCAGCGCTATTTCGACGCTGTTATGGGCCGCAGGCTCTCGAGCGAGCTGGCGCTGATAAAACTGGAGCAGAAAATGGAACTGATATACGGCTTTATGAGCCAGGTTGGAATGTTCGTGATAGTGTTTTACGGCGGAATAATGGTATTGAATAAAGAAATAACGCTTGGCACGTTCGTCGCATTCTCGAATTACATAATGGTTCTCGCGGGCCCGATGATGGAGCTGGGATGGTTCCTGATGTCATTCAGAAAGGGCTTCGTTACGGTCGACAGGCTCATGGAGATCGAGCGCGAGAAGCCCCGGGTCATTGAATGCGAAGC
>MGFH01000048.1:14481-14623 GCA_001791795.1 Candidatus Wallbacteria bacterium GWC2_49_35 | reverse complement strand
TTTTTGGGCGAAACCGTTACCATCGCCGATATCGAAAAATACAACAATTACATAGCGGAAATTAAAAACGTCAAGAAAGAAGACGTTATCGCCTGCGCCGAAAAATATTTAAAGTACGAAAGCCATTCGCTTGTAGTGATCG
>MGFH01000048.1:0-14397 GCA_001791795.1 Candidatus Wallbacteria bacterium GWC2_49_35 | reverse complement strand
TCGCTTTTCATTTTTATTTCATCGCCCGCCCCCGTTATGGCGCAAACCTCCGAAGTAAACGCTGCGGCGCCCCACTTCGAGGCCCCCGAACCGCCCGCGGCCCCCGCTGTGGCTGAACCCGCGCCGACCCCCGCCGCTGCTCCGGCGCCTGCGCCTGCCGAAGTTCCGGCTCCCGCCCCTGCGGCCGCTCCCGCCGAACAGTCGGCGCCTGCGCCTGCTCAAGCTTCGCCCGCGCCTTCCGACGACGCCATTAAATCGCTCGTCGAGCAGATCAAAACCAGCGGCAAAATAACCGAAGAAAAACTCGGCAACGGCATAAAATTAATATACCGCAAAAACACGTCCTCCGACATGGTCGTTTTGAAACTCGCCGTCAAAGCCGGTTCCGTATATGAAACCGAAAAAAATAACGGCATATCATGCCTGCTGTTCGAACTCTTAAGAAAAGGTAACGCTAAAATGAAAGCGGATGAGATTTCGAAAACCATAGAGCAGACCGGCGCAATTTTCAAGACTGACGTCTCGAAGAACCTCGGTACCGTAACGCTGGTCTCCACTACGAAATCGTTCGAAAAAAACTTCGACGTAGTCGCGGAATGCGTTATTTCGTCGAACTTCCCTCAGGCGGAAGTAGAAAAGGAAAAACAGTTTTTAGTCGGTGCCCTCAAGGCCGAAAACGACAAAATGGACGCCGCGTGCGCGAAGCTGTTCTATAAAACCATGTTCGCCGGCCATCCTTACGCGCTGCATCACTACGGCAGCGTCGAATCGGTGCCCAGGATTACGAAAAACGATATCGCAAAATGGCATAAAACCGTATTCGTTCCCGAGAATATGACTGTCGTCGTCGTCGGAAACGTCGAGTACGACTTCGCGAAACAGGCCGTGGAAAAAAGATTCGGCGCGATGAAACCCGCTCCGGGCGCCATGAAGGTTTTCGAAGAAGTCAATAAAAAAATAGCCGAAGGCGTAAAACCTTTTGAGGCGCCCCGTGAGGCTAAAGAATTCAAAGACAAGTCGCAGGCTTTCATATATTACGGCTTCGTGACCGAAGGCGTCGAAAGCAAGGACTACGGCGCGCTTAAAATGCTTTCCACCGTGCTCGGCAGCGGAATGAGTTCGAGGCTCTTCCACAACCTGCGCGACAAGGAATCGCTCGCGTATCAGGTTACGGCGTATTACCAGACGCTTCGCGGCAACTCGGCCCTGATAGCGCTTATCGGCACTCAGCCTCAGAAATATGAGCAGGCGGTTATCGGGTTGAAGCGCGAAATAGAGGTATTTAAAAACGAACTTATCAGCGAAGAAGAATATGCCCGCGCGAAGAACAAACTCGTCGGCAATTACGCCCTGCAGCGCAACACCATGGAAGATCAGGCCGAATTCCTCGGCCTGTGGGAAGGCCTCGGCCTCGGCGCTAAATTCGAAGACGAATATCTGCAGAACGTTCTGGCCCCCACGCGCGAAGATATTCAGAATGTGGCGAAGAAATATTTCGATCAGAATAAATTCGTTCTGAGCGTCATATATCCCGAATCTAAAGAAAAAAAAGCCGAAGGCGCACCCGCGAAAAAGAATAAATAATCGCCGGCCGGCAAAATTAATCAATTAATGTCTTTTAATATATATAACGGCGGGCCTTATCGCCCGCCGTCTTATTTTATAAAGGAGCGTTTTATATGTCAGGTCCGGCCGGCGGAATTTACCATATAGTTTTCAGGGTTTCTAAAGATATTACGCTCAGGGTGGGCGCGGCGGGCGAATTTTTATTCGTCAGAGGCTGGTACGTTTACACCGGCACGGCGCAGAAATCCCTCGGCGCGAGGCTCGAAAGGCATATCAGAAGGGACAAGAAGGTTCGCTGGCACATAGATTATCTTTCTACGCATCCCGGCGTGTCTTTCGCCGCGGCGTATTATATCGAAGGCGAGCCGCGCAGGGCCGAGTGCCGGCGCAACCGCCGCATTGTCGCCGGCGCAAGCTTTTATATCCCGAAATTCGGCTCTTCCGACTGCACGGACTGTCCCTCGCACCTCGCCGGTTTTCGTAAATTGAGCGATTTCGAGGAACTTCTCGGCGATGATTGCGTAAAGTACGATCCGGTCTCGCGGTGCTAACAAAAAATTAAAACATACTCCGATTCCTGACGATAATTATATTAGAAGGTTGAAACTTGCCGGAAGTTAATTGAGATTCGTCAGGAGGCGGTGTTTATGATCACTAATAACATCAGTCCCATGTTCGCGGAAGAGGTTTTTAAGGTCAATTTTTACTGCAGCGACGCCGAAGCGCTCGAATTCAACAGCCTCTTAATGAACATCGATATCAACGGCAATTATTCGAGGATAAAAGAATTTATCGACCGCGTCTTCAAATCTTAACGTTTTTATCCCGGCGCGATTAAAGATAAAAAACATTAAAAAATCAATTAAACATTATTTGATATAATTTTATTAAAAAAGAATCGACGGGCTGAAATACCCGCCGATTCTTTTTTTATATGGTTCGTTCTTTTTCTTATTTTCCGTACATTTTTAAATTATTAAATCAATACTTGAAGCTCGATCCGCTAATGAATTCGCGAAGAATCGAAGTGGGGGGCACCTCTTCATAATTGATAGGTATGAACAGCTCCAGGAACTTGAGCAGGCGGCGCGCTTCGTGGTATTCTCTGTCGTCGGTGGCGATATCTTTAAGAAGCGGTTCGGCGAACTGTTTCAATACGGAAAGTTCGTATATCAGCGCGGAGTTAAACATTACGTCCGCGTTTTCCTGGAACGGGAAGATATTTCTCTCTTCGCCGCGGCGTACCGACGGCCAGCGGCTGATCGTGTCTTTAGCGCTGTAGCCCCTGAATTTGGCGTCGCGGACCATGCGGCGTATGAGGCGCGTGTCGGTAGTCGGGATGCGGTTATAATCGTCGATGCAAAGCTGGGTGAGCGCCGACGCGTAAATTTTGAATTTATTGCGCGCTGGAATGGAGCTTGTGAGCTCTTCATTGAGGCCGTGAATGCCTTCCATTATGATACATGTATTTTCGCTGATGCGCAGCGGCTTGGTGGTCGTTTTGCGTTTTCCGGTCTTGAAGTCGTATTCGGGTATCTGTACTTCCTTGCCTTTGAGCAGGTCTATCAGCTGAGCGTTAAGCAATTCCAGATCGAGGGCTTTGATGCATTCGAAGTCGAGATTGCCGTCTTCGTCGACCGGACTCTGGTCGTGGTTTAAAAAGTAGTTGTCGAGCGAAAGCGCCATAGGATTAAGGCCGTTGACCATAAGCTGGACGGAAAGCCTTTTCGAGAATGTGGTCTTGCCCGAAGACGAAGGGCCGGCTATTAGAATTAATTTGACGTCGTCGATTTTCTTGTTTATTTCGTCGGCTATTAAAGCTATTTTCTTTTCGTGAAGAGCTTCCTGTATTTTAATGATATCGAATATCTTTTTATGCGCGGCGAATTCGTTGAGACGCCCGATGTTGTTGATGTTTAATATCGCTCCCCAGGCTTTGCTTTCGCGATATACAGAAAAGAGTTTCGTCCAGTTTTTGATCGGCGATATCTGGGTCGGGTTGATGGGCTCGGGGAAGCGCAGCAGAAGGCCGGTGTTGTACTTGTTGAGCTCGAAGAATTTCGCGTAGCTGGTCGAAGGAAGCATCGCGCCGTATTCGATATCGACGTAATCGCCGAGCCTGTAGATGGTGACCGCGTTGTAAGGCATATATTTGATGAGCCTGACCTTATCAGGATAACCTAATTTTTTGAATAAAATTTCAGCTTCTTCGCGGGGAAGCGTTTCTTTCTGGAAAGGCATGTCCCTCTGAACGATCTCGAGCATTTTCGCGCTTATTTCGGCTATGATCTCGTCGCTGACCGGTATATCGGTATTCAAACTGTAATAATATCCGTTGCCGAGCGAATGGCCTATGATGAGCCGGCTGTTGCGGTAAAGTTCGAATACCGCGCAGGTCAATATAGCAGATACCGAGCGCCGGTATATTTCCTGGCCTTCGCGGTTCTTATATGTCAGAAACTCGACCGTGCAGTCTGAATCGAGCGTGCACTGAAGGCATTGAACTATATTATTGACGGTAGCGCCGACGGTCTGGAAACGCGGGTTGGGATTGGGGAACATTGCAGCCAGATCGATTAATTTGATGTGTTTATCGTATTCCTGAGTGGCCAGGCCGTGCAAAGTGACTTTGATCTTTTCCATTTTTACCTACACCTCTTTGAAATTAAGAAAATAGCAAAATTTGCTTTATTTATGTGAAACTTTTAAAGGCGAAACAATATCCGCAGGATAAATCATGATAACAAAATTAATGCAAATTGTAAAGAAAAATTATGGCATTTTATAAAAAGTCCGGGGGCGCATAAAACGTCCCCGGACCTGGGTTTATGGTATTAATGAATTATGATTTTTTAAGCCGGACAGGTTACAGATTGCCTATCGCGTATACGTTGCAGCGCGCCTTGACTTCGTCGACGATCTTTATGTCGGACTGGCTTCCGGCCGAGCGCCGCACGCGGCTTTCGGTGGACGAGCTGAGCATAATTTTAAGATTCAGGACGGCGTGAACGTTGTAGATGGAATAATGCTCGCCGGCGACCCCGGGCGGCACTACGTCGCGTGAAGTGATCGTAACCTCGGTCACGTATGGAATTATATCGAAGGGGGCGTTGGCGCCCTCCTGGTACTGTATGGCCGGATAGGGCGCGTTCGCGTTGGGGCCGCGCCAGATTATCTGGACCTGGGTATGCACGCCCGGATCGTTGAACGTGGCCACGTCGGATTTTGTCATCAGAGGCGGGCCGCTGAATTTCGGCTTGCAGATATAAAAAGATATGATGGGCGCGTTGGTCGGGGTCGTGATGGCCGCGTTGGCAGGGCAGGCTTTATAGCGCAGGTAGAAGGTTTCGAGGCCGACGATTCCGCCGTTAGTATTGTTAGCGCTGGGATTGATGTAGGAGAAGACAGAAGGCTCGGTGGTGCCGTAGATCATTGTGCCGTTTTGAAAGACCAGCGACGGATAGGTGGCTTTTTCCATGTTGTCGCGGATGCGCTTTAATCCGTTGATGAGCTTGCGCTGGGCTTCGGCTTTCCAGCTGCCGTAGTTAAACGTGGTCAGCGCCGAATTCTGGAGCTGAAACACGCCGAAAAACAGCAGCGAAAAAACCGTAACGGCTACGAGCATTTCGACGGCCGTGAACGCCCGCCTGCCTGTCATGTATTTATCGGCGTTTATATGTTTCGAAAAAAAAGTCATAAAATTTCCCCCTTAAATTAGAGGCGGCAAGGTTTAATGAACGACCATATATCCTATGTCGGTCATGGTTCTGTAAACCGAGTTGTACTGCGAGATCGATATCGCTCCCAAGTGTCCGAGACTGTTGTTCATCATATAAGTGTTGCCCGAATCTTCGGAGCCTTCGGCCACTATTTCGACGTTGTCGGAAAGGTTGTTATTGTGCTGCGAAATGAGCCTGATTTGTTTGACCATGCAGTCGCCGGTGAACGGATCGTTCATGGGTGCGTTCGTATCGGCCGCGTAATAAAGGTCGGAGCCGCTGGTGATGAGGCGGCCGAGCAGCTGAACGTTGCCGACGGGATTCGGATTGTCTATATGGAAGCCGACGTAAAATTCGAGATAATTGGTCGTGCCGTCAGCCGGGCTCGCGGGATTCGAAACGAATCCGGGGATGTTGACCACGGCGTTGGGTATGAATTTCTTGATGTCGAGAGGCGGCGGAACTTTGGTTTCGTCTACCCAGCCTTTCGACCATCTGACGGCGTCATAAAATTCGGTAGGAAGCGCCCTTATTTTAAGCAGCGCCATCTTGGCCGCGCCCTTGGCTAAAAATTGGGCGCGCAGTGATTCCTTCACTTTGAACTCGATGACGCGCACCTCACGGTTCTGCTGATAGAGCGTCGTGGCGAAGATCATCAGAAAAACGCACATAGTGAGGGTAAGAACAATAGCCATGCCGCTATTTTTTCTATAATTAAATTTGTCTTTTAGCATTTTAACACCGTCCTCTCAAGCGGATCAAAAAATGAAGCGTTGAGTTAATCTTCGAGTTTAGACTTAAAAGTGACCAGGGAATAATTGTTCTGGTATGTGCGGTTGTTGCCGGGACGCGGGGTTCCCCAGCCGACCATCAGGGTAATTTTCATGAGTTTTCCGCTTAAAAAAACAGAGCCGATTCTTTTGTTTGCCTGAGGAGTTCCGACCGGATCGTTCGGAGTGTCGAATGAAGGGATATCGCCTATCGCGTTGACCGGGGTTTTTATACCGACGTTGAGCAGGTAACGGAAAGTTTTATCGATCTGCTTTATGCGAAGTTCGTAAACTATGGGTTCGAACTGCCTGCTTGGTTCGGCGTACTGCCAGGTTTTGCCGGTGGCGATCCCGGTGCCGTTAAAGCGCAGTTCCTGGTCAAAAACCGCCGTGTTAGGCGCGGCCGTGTTGGTGCTGTCTTTTATGTCGAGCATGTTGACGAGTATCGTTTCGGTGGTCGCGAAGTCGTTGGCCAGGCCGTTGAGCTTGGCGGCCGTGATAATATCGGAATAGTTGACGCGTTCGAGAAGGGTATCGAGAATACGCGTTGCCTGGTGCATCATCGCGACGAAGGCTTCGCTGACGTTGGTGTCTTTTGCGTTGGTGGTCATAAGGGCTGTTACGGGAACGATGGCCGCTACCATTATCAGCATGGCCACCATTATTTCGACAAGAGTAAAAGCGCTGCGGTTGCTGATATAATTAAAAAATAAACTGACATGATTGCTTGATTTTTTGGATTCAGCCTCCGCTTTACGCCGTTTAAGAATATTGTCCATAAAAACTCACCCCCTTTTTTAATGCTTCTCTCCTACTTTAAATTATAACATAAAAACAAATATAGTGTCAATTAAGCCGGCATTATTTTTAGGGGGCGGGTATATTTAACAAACAAAAGCGCGCTCATAAGCCGGATTTTGTTTATCTGCCATCTATCTCGCTTTTATGTCGCCATAAAAATCATAGCGGCCAACCCGGCGCCTTCGCGCGCGAGCGCGGAAAAAAGGCGGTTTGTGGGCGCCTGTTAGGCCTTGCATCGCATGGGGTTTACCATCAACCGGCGTCGCCGCCGGCCGGGTGAGCTCTTACCTCGCCATTTCAACCTTACCGCGTGAGCGGCGGTGTAATTTCTGTGGCACTTTCCTTAAGCGGTCGCTTGCGCTTCCGCCCACTGGCCGTTAGCCAGCATGCTGCCTTTAGATGTCCGGACTTTCCTCAAAAACAATGTTTTCGCGGCAGATCGGCGCGCTTTTGTTTGTTGTTTAATTTGAAAAATTATGTAAAAAAACTATTTTTATTCTATTTTATTTTTTGCCGTAATAAATTATTCGTCGTACTTTTTCTTGCGGTATTCACGCTTTTTCTTTCTGTAATAGCTTTTAATGACGTCTTTAATGACCTCATAGAGATGGCCGAAGTAAAAGCCGCGCTCGTATGTTACCAGGCGCTTCATATCGTAATATCCGCAATGATTGCATGATATGACCTCGATGGTGAGGCCGGGTTTGTCTTTTTCCGGCACTTCGATGGTCTCTTCGCTGATCTTGAGTTTATAGTAACATTTCGGGCAGCGTATCCTGGATCTGACCCTGAAGACAAGATATGCCAGAACAATGCAAATCAGAAGGCCAAGATAAAACCATATGGAAAAGGACCACTTGACCTTCGCGCCTTCTTCGGCGGCTTTTTTCTGTTTTATCATTTCGTCGGTGAACTTCTGCTTGGCGTATTCGTCGCTTATTTTCTGCGATATCGCCCTGGCGCCTTCGAGTATGGCGCGCCCAATGAATTCGTTGGCGCCGTCGCGCGACTTGCCGCCGGCGATAAGCTCGCGGGCGGCCTTATCGGCCTCGTTGAGTATCGGTATGACGTTTTCGTTGAGTATTTTTTCGCCGTAGGAAAGCGGGAACATGAACTGGATGCGCGGCAGGATCTCCATGTTGACCATGCCCTTGTCAAGATTGATGAGCATTACTATGGCGCCGTCTATAGCGGGATGGGTCTCGTCGTAATTTTTAAGGAGCCTCGCCGCGTAAACGCCGGGATCGTATGGCTTCGTGTTCTGCACCATTACGACGATCAGGTCGATCTTCGTTTTCTGCGATAAATTCTGGCAGATGTTTGTGATGCTGGTTATGAAATCTGCTTCGAGCTTCTGAGTCTGGTCGTTGACGAAGCCGGTAACGCTTATGAGTCCGGTCTCATAGGTCACCACGTAATAAACGTAGCCGCCGAGCGCTACGATCAGCGCGGCGGTGACGGCGAGTAGGTACTTGTATAATTTCTGCATTTGCTTCTCTATTCTAAGTTCTAGGGTTCTATGAAAATAATTCTCTGGCAGCTGGGACAGTGGATGAGCCCGCCTTTAAATCTGGCCTGGCAGAGCGTGTTGTCGGATATCGAAAGGTGGCAGCCCGAGCAGATCTTTTTGGAGACCATCGCCACGGCGAGACCGTTCTTCGACGCCATGAGCTTGTCGTATTCTTCGACCGCGGCCGCCGGTATGCCGGAAACGAATTCGCGGCGGTGCGAAGTGAGTTTGTCGAGTTCCGCGCGCGAGGCCGCTATCTTTTCGTCGATCTCCGCGTTTTTTTCGACGCTTTCGGCCTTCACGCGTTCGTGTTCCGCCTTGAGTTTTTTCAGTTTGGCGCCGAGTTTTTCCTGCCGTTCCATCAAGGCGAGCATCTTTTCTTCGAGCGCGCCCTTGTCCGAATTTAATTTTTCAAGTTCAGTCGTGTATTTGGAAAGCTCTTTCTCGGTTTTAATGAGCAGAAACCTGTCAGTGCTCTTTTTTATCTGTGTTTCGGCGAATTCTATCTCTTTTTCGAGCTTCGACGTGTCGGCCGAGTTTGCCCCGATCTTTTGCTCGCAATTTGCCGCTTCGGCTTCGAGGTTTTTAACGTCCGCATTTATTTCGTCTTTGCGGCTCAAAAACGAATTAAGCTCCGCCACGGCGTTTTTAATGACTATGTCGTATTTTTGCAGGTTGAACAATAATTCGTTATTTTCCAATTTTCAAATCGACTCCATCGGATTTTTCTGTATCGTGTCGCTGTATTTATAATTCAGGGAGCATTTTTCTTCTTTTTCGATCTCGGAAACCAGGCGGGCCAGCCTTTCGGCGAAATTGCTTTCGGTGGCGAAATGCGAGCAGTCTATGGTGTAAAGCCCTGCGGCGGCGAGCTCTAAAGCCCGGTGATAGGTGATATCGCCGCTGATGAAAACGTCGCATTTCTTTTCGACGGCGTTTTTGTAAAATTCGAAGCCGGATCCGTTTACTATGGCGACCCTTTTGACCGCGGGCGGCGCCTTTCCGATTGACGCAAAACAGGGTTTTGAGCCGCGCGACATGACTTTTTTCAATTTTTCGACGAATTTTTTGGCCGGCATTTTTTCTTTCAGCTCGCCGTAAACGCCGTAGCCGTAATTCTTACAGGTGTTTTTGAGCTGGCATATGTCGTAGGCAGGTTCTTCGTAGGGATGGTTCTTTAAAAGCGCCCCGGTGACCTCGTTTAAAAGGTGCTCGTTGAAGACCATCTCGAGTCTGGTCTCGCGGGTGCGCTCGAGCTTCAAAGGTTTTCCCACGGCCGGGTTTGAACTTGCGTTACCCATGAATTCGCCGTAGCCGTCGGTCATATACGCGCATTGGCTGTAGTTTCCCAGAACGCCCGCGCCGGCGTCCGAAAGCGCTTTTTTCAGCGCCGCGCATTTTTCGGGCGGGACGAAAACCGTTAATTTATATAAAAATTCGGAATTGGTTATGCTGAGCGGCCGGACGTCTTTCAGTCCGAGGTTTTCGGCGATGCCGTACGACTGATTATATATCGATTTATCGAAGTTTGTATGCAGGACCGCGAGATTCACGCCGGAACGGATGAGTTTTATGATCAGCGAGCCGGTGAGGTTGTCCGAGCGCACGCTCGAAACGGGGCTGAAGATAAGCGGATGATGGGCTATAATTAAATTCGCGCCGTTTTTCACGGCGTAATCGACGGCCTCGTCTGAAACGTCAAGAACGGCCGTCACGCCGGTAATTTCTTCCGACGCATCGCCGGCCGTGAAACCGACGTTGTCCCATTTTTCGCAAAGCCTGAAGGGGACCTTTTTATTGAGAAGTGAGACGAGTCTAGATATTTTCATCGTCAGGCATTCTCGTTCTGCTTGAGGGAAAGGACTTCTCTGATCTTGTCGGACAGTTTGTCGTAGTCGATGGGCTTGGTTACATAGCCTGAAATGCCGAGGTTCATCATCTGGATGACCTGGCAGATATAGCCGTAGGCGGTGATGACGATAACCGGCAGCTCTTTGTTATACTCGCGGAGTTTCTTAAGCGTGCCGTAACCGTCGAGCTTCGGCATGCGCATATCCAGGAGCATTATATCAGGTTTTTCCGAATCGACCAGTTTCAGGCCTTCTTCGCCGTCGGCGGCGCAGACGACATCAAAACCCTTGTCCTTAAAGAAGTCGATGAAAATAACCCTTAAATCCTCTTCGTCTTCACATATTAAGATCTTTTCCAAGACATTACTCCTTAACAGTTCTTTTGCACACTTATTATTTAAATAGTGGGCAACCAAAGGTTATGGCATTACTTTTTCGATAATTTTCAAGCCGCTACGCGCGGAATTCGGCAAAAGCTTCGTCTATGGCTTCATTAATAAAATCGACGAGCCGGCTGCCGTTTAATCTGGCCTCATTATCCATGATATCATTTTTTTTTAAAAAAATCAAGTATTCAATATTGCGCGCGCCTTTTAATTTCGGAGAACCGCAGAGTCCCTCACAGAAAAACCCCATGCCGGCGAAAGTTTCGATGAAATTCGAAATGATTCGCAGGTGTATTTTTTTATCCAGAACGACCCCGCCTTTTTTTACCTCGCGCGCCTCGGCCTCGAACTGGGGTTTGATCAGAATTACCGTTTCGGTTTTATCGTGGCTGAATTCGGTGAATTTGGAGGCGAATTTAAGTACCGAGATGAACGAAACGTCGCAGACTATCATATCGGCGTGTTCGATGCCGGCGTCGGAAGGCAAAAAATCCCTGATGTGGCGCTGCTCGAAAGCCGTTACCCTTTCGTCGTTCTTGATCTTCGGATGAAGCACGCCGGTTCCGACGTCGACGCATACCACTTTTTTCGCGCCGGATTTAAGCATCAGGTGGGTGAAACCGCCGGTCGAAGCGCCTATATCGAGGCAGACCTTTCCGGCGAAATCCAGGCCGAACTTTTCCTTCGCGCGCAAAAGTTTGTATGCGCCGCGGCCGACGAATTCATCGTCAGGGTTTTTAAAATCGATGACGGAGTCCTCGTCGATCTTTTCGCCGGGTTTCGAAAGTATGCGGCCGCTGGAGGAAACCCTTCCTTCGAGGATATACGCTGCGGCGCGCGTGCGGGTTTCGCAGATATTGCGCTTGACAAGGAGAGTGTCTATTCTTTCTTTTGGCATTTCTCACCGCTTCCGGATACGCTCAGCACGGCCTCTACTATGGCGGCGCGGTCGTTTCCGATTATGCTTCTCAATATAGCGTTCGCTCCGTGTTCGACGAAACGGTCGGGCAGGCCTATCAGTTTTATCTTTTTCGACGCGTAACCGGCGGTGTAGAGTCGCGCTGTTATTTCTTCGCCGACGCCGCCTTTCAGCGCGTTGTCCTCGACGCATACCACGCCGCTGAATTTTTTGCCGATGTCTTCGATAAGCTGGTCGCTTATGGGTTTAGCGAAACGCAGGTCTATGATAGCGCAGGAAAGCGAATGTTTTTCTCTGAGTTCGGCCTCCGCGCTGACGCATTCGCCAAGGGCGGTACCGCAGGAGATAATGACTGTTTTTTCGCCCGGCGCGACGATCTTGTACATGCCGCGCTCGATGTTTTCGTAATGGTAGCCGTCCACCCCCGCCAGAGGTTTTTCGGGGCTGAAGTCGGCCGCCTTTCCCTTGGGGTATCTTATAATTACGGGCTGGTTGTAATTGTAAACGGCGTTATAAAGCGCGTTTTTAAGTTCGTGGGCGTCGGAGGGAGCCATGATTATGGCGTTGGGGATCATTTTGAACATCGAAATGTCGAAGGCGCCGTGATGGGTCGGGCCGTCTTCGCCGACGAGCCCGGCGCGGTCGAGGCAGATTATAACGTGAAGGTTCTGCAGCGCTATGTCGTGAACGAACTGGTCAAAGGCGCGCTGCGAGAAAGTGGAATAGAGCGCCACCACGGGGATCTTTCCGGTAAGCGAAAGGCCGGCCGCGAAGGTGAACGCGTGCTGCTCGCAGATGCCGACGTCGAAGAAGCGGTCTTTATGAGCCGCGGCGAAACTGGCGAGGCCGGTCCCGTCGCACATGGCGGCGGTTATGGCGACTATTTTGTTTTCGCGGGCCGCCAGGTCGGCGAGCGTGTCGCTGAATATGTCGGTATAGGTCTTATCGTTTACGCTTTCTTTGACCGCTCCGGACTCCATGCAGAACAATCCGCCGCTGTGGTATTTTTCGGGAGACGCCTCGGCGAGCGAGAACCCCTTTCCTTTTTTCGTGACGGCGTGAATCAGGACGGGTCCGGGAAAATCTTTGGCGTTTTCGATCGTGGCGACTATCTGTTCGACGTTGTGTCCGTCGATGGGGCCGATATATTTGATGCCGAGTTCCTCGAATATCATGCCGGGCACTACAAGGTATTTTAGCGACGATTTGACGCGCTCGACGAATTTGGCGACGTTGCTTCCGAAGATCGGGATCATTTTCAGCAGGGCCTCTATGTCTTCTTTGACCTTGTTATAGACCCAGCCCACCCTTATCTTTTCAAGATAGACCGAAAGCGCGCCGACGTTGGGCGAGATAGCCATTTCGTTGTCGTTGAGAATTATCATCAGTTTTCTTTTCATGTGGCCGATGTGGTTGAGCGCCTCGAAGGCCATGCCCGAGGAAAGCGAGGCGTCGCCGATGATGGCGCCGACGTAATAATTTTCGCCGTTGAGGTCGCGCCCGGCGGCGTATCCGGCGGCGGCCGATATCGAAGTGGACGAGTGGCCGGTGCCGAACGCGTCGTAAACCGATTCGTTCAGTTTAGGAAAGCCTGACAGGCCGCCGTATTGCCGCAGCGTTTCGATCTTATTGAGCCGGCCGGTAAGTATTTTATGCGCGTAGCACTGGTGGCCGACGTCGAAGATGAAACGGTCGCGGCTCAGGTCGAATACCCTGTGCAGGGCGACGCTCAGCTCGACAGCGCCGAGGTTCGATGCCAGATGGCCGCCGTTTTTGGACACCACTTCGACCATGATATTTCTTATTTCGCTGCACAACCTGTCTATTTCCGGGTAGGACAATTTTTTCAGGTCGGCCGGAACGCTTATTTTTTCGAGGATACTCATACTATCACATTCTTTTCACGCGTAAATTGAATTAAATTAGTAAATTAGTTCGAGCGGGACGCCACATACTCGGTCAGCCGCCTGAGCAGATTGGCTTTTTCGCCGAAAGGCTCCAGCAGCGATATTGTTTTCTGCTTGAACTCCGTCATTTTCTGACGCGCCATATCCGGCCCGAAGAGCGAGATGAAGGTCAGTTTATTTTTCGCTCCGTCTTTTCCGGGAGTTTTGCCGAGTTCTTCCCTGCTGGCCGTGTGGTCTAGGATGTCGTCTGCCATTTGAAATAAAAGGCCGAGGCCGACGGCGAAATCTTCGATGAGGTTCACGTCCCTGATGCCAGCTTTGGCCACGAAAGCCCCTGCCTTGGCGGCGGCCGCTATCAGGGCGGCGGTCTTTCTTTTATGTATTTCGAAAAGCACGAGTTCGGTTATATTTTTTTCAGTTCCGGCCGCGGCTTCCGACATGATGTCCATAACCTGGCCGCCGATCATCGAAAGATGTCCGGACGCGCCGGCGATGGTTTCGATGATAAGGTTCGCCACGT
Organism: Candidatus Wallbacteria bacterium GWC2_49_35; assembly: GCA_001791795.1. Lineage (GTDB taxonomy): Bacteria > Muiribacteriota > UBA9980 > UBA9980 > UBA9980 > UBA9980. Next base: position 449 of record MGFH01000048.1, on the reverse strand, counting down.
CGGGTTTTATCGAAGTTGTTTTTGGCGCTTTCGCCAGTATTTCAAACGCCCTGGTAAGCAGGGCGTCGCCGGCCAGTATTGCTACGGCCTCGCCGTAAACCTTGTGGCTGGTCGGCTTGCCGCGGCGGAGGTCGTCGTTATCCATCGCGGGCAGGTCGTCGTGTATGAGGGAGTAGGTATGTATCAGTTCTATCGCCGAAGCTACGGGCAGGGCGTCCTCTAAATTACCGGAGAACAGTTTGCAGCTAAGCATCGTTATAATAGGCCTTATGCGCTTTCCTCCGGCGAAGACCGAATAGCGCATGGCCTCGTGCAGCTTGGCGGGCATGGTTTTTTCGGGCGGAAGAAGATGGTCGAGATGCTTATCGACGGCGTTTTTGAAGTCCTTCATCACTTCCGTTAAACTTTCGTTATAGTCAATGTACATGATCCTTTTATACCTCTTCTAG
>MGFH01000047.1 GCA_001791795.1 Candidatus Wallbacteria bacterium GWC2_49_35 | reverse complement strand
AATTTTTCAAATTCTTCCTTCGAATCGGCGGCGGCGCCGTACTCAAATAGCGCCGAAATATCGCTCACCGAGCTTTTGCGCCCGATTATATTATCGATCATGAGCGAATTTTTAAATTCGCCCGCGATTACCCTTATTTTAGAAGACGCCTTCGATATGATCGAAGTGATCTTGCCGTCTATGGCGTCTTCAGGTAAAAATGCGGTGTCGACGGCCACGCCGTTGAAATTGATGTTGGCGTTCGGAGTGTTCACAGGTGAAGACGCGCCGTGGTACTTGCCTTCGAACATTTCTACGAACTCGACCTGAAAATTTTCGGCGAATTTTTCGTTGTCGCTGACTATCATGGCGTAGTTGTAATCCTGATTGAGCGATTTATAGTCGAAGCCGGCGGATGAAAGCCAGACCGAGCGAAGGTCGATAATGCAGAAGTCGTGGTCGAACCCGGCCGGATTTTCGGCGAGGACGACGTCTATATTATAATATAAGAATTTTTCAATATACGGGTTATCGGCCGCCGCCGGCTTATATAAGAGGATCTTGATCGGCAGCATTTTTTTCATCCTGATCTCGATTAGCGTTTCGGCTATATTTTTTGAATCGAGAGAGCCGGCGGCTAAAAATATCGAGCCGTTGGCCCTGTGAAGGAAGCCGATAAACTTTTCCTCAAGCGCAGTTTCCGGCGAAAAGTATATCTCGCCCGAGGGGAAATTCACCTGCGCGGAGGCGGACGGAGGAAAGCAGGCGGCGCAGGCGAGCATGAAGGAGGCGGCAAAAAAAACTTTCGCGAAAATAACCGAAAGAACCGCGGCCAGCGCGGCAGATTTTTTCGGCGAAAGCGTTTTATAAACCGTTACTTTATTTCCCGGTCTTTTATCTATTATTCTCATCTTCTTCCGTCATATAATGTCATATGCGCCGATAACCTTGTGCCGCTGCATGGCGATATCGCCTATCGCGTGAAGGTATTCGTCGAGGATGGAGTCGATTTCGTCGGGGGTTTTGACCACCTTCAGCCGCTCGCGCAGCTTCGCCGAATCGTACCAGCCTTTAGTGTACCACAGCAGCTGTTTGCGGAAACTTTCGACTCCGTTGATATCGGAATACAAAGCGCCGACGAGCCGGCCGTGGAGCTTTATTAATTTTATAACATCGGCTATGCTAAAGTCAAGCATTCTTTTGCCGGCGGCCTGCCTTAAAATGTCGTTGAATATCCATATCCGTCCCATGGCGGCACGGCCTATCATAACGCCGTCGGCGCCGCATATATCGATGGCGTTTTTCACGGAGTCGTAGAGTTTGATATCGCCGTTGACTATAACCGGAATTTTAACTGCGTTCTTACAGTCGGCCACGTGATGATAAAGAGGCGTGCCGGAAAATTTCATCGAATAGGTGCGGGCGTGCACGGTGACCATGGAGGCGCCGCAGTCTTCGGCCATTTTAGTATAATCGACGGCGTTGATGGTGTTCAGGTCCCAGCCTAGCCTTATTTTAACGGTGATCGGGACGCGCTCGCTTCCGAATTCCTCCGAGGCCCCGACGCATGCTTCGATTATGGCGCGGGCGAGGGCGGGTTCTTTCATCAGAAACGAACCCGAGCCGGAGGTCACGACCTGCCTGGCCGGGCAGCCCATGTTTATATCGATGATCTCGCTGAGTTTGTTGCGGATGATATGGCGGACGCTGTTTGCGAAATGCTCCGGCTTATTGCCGAAAAGCTGTATGGAAAAGGGGCGCTCGCCGGCGCTCCTTCTGGTGAGCGTAGGAATGGTCTTGCTCTTATATGTAAGCGCGGTCACGTTCACCATTTCAGAAACGGTGAGGCCTGCGCCGAGCGCCCTGCAGATAAGCCTGAAGGGATAGTCGGTTATGCCGGCGAGCGGGGCGAGCATGAGATTGTTCTCGAGCCTGACGCCGCCGATATTAAGCTCTTTTATGTAATTTTCAGCGCACATAGTTTATTCTTTCTATTTTTATCATTAAACAAAATAATATAATGCAGAGAATAGATAATAGAGAACAGAGAACAGTTGATGATTTTTGACATTTGAAAATAGTTTTTTACTTATAATTTTTTTATGAAGTGAAGAACGATTATTATTTACAGTTCAATATTCTGCGGCAAATCTATTTGTTTAAAATATCAAAAATCCGCCACTATTCACTATTCACTGTTCACTATTCACTATTTAGCCCCGCGATAATGTTAATTCCGTCGAGCACAAGCGACTGGTCGCAGATCACGGGGCTTTCGAGCATCATCGTGAAAAAATTGGCGTATCCGCCGGTAGTTACAAGACATGTTTTTTTTTCGTCAAGGCGCGCGTCGTGAAGGAGTTTTCGGTAAAGCCCGCCGACGAGGACCGGATACCCGCCGTAAATTCCGGCTATAAGCGAAGATTCGGTATCGCGGCAGAGAAATCCCGCAATTCTGTTGAAGCGTACCCTGAAAAGATAATCGCAGGAATCGCCGAGCGAGTTTTTATAAAGCCCGAACCCCGGAAGTATGAGCCCGCCCCTGAAAATCCCGCCCGATATAAGGTTAAAGGTAGTCGCCGTGCCGAAATCGATGACTACGATATTATCGGCCTCGCCGCGGTATTTTTTAAGGGCGGCCGCGGCCGAGCAGATCCGGTCGGTTCCGAGAGATTCCGGCGGCAGGTAATCGATCTTTAAGGGCAGCTCCAGGCCGCATGAAACGCTTAAAAATCTGAAGCCTGCTTTAGCGCATATTTTTTGAAATAACGGTTCCGCGTCTTTTCTGGTCGCCGAAAGCGCGAGCGTGATCTTGCCCGGATCGGCCAGTTTAGTATAATCGAATATTTTAATTAATTCCGATAAGTAAAGTCTAACGGAAGGCGGTTTCTTCGATTCGAGCCGGAAGAAAGCTTTCTGTGAATTGCCCGCGTAAAGCGCGGTTTTGATATATGAGTTTCCGTGGGAAACGCAGACCTTAATGTCCGGCCGGTTTTTGTTCACTTTTCTTTTCCGTTTCGGACGGTATGCCGCATTCAGAATAAATTTGAGTGTTGTTGCGGCCGGCTTCTTTAGCGCGGTAGAGCGCGTCGTCGGCTTTTTTAATGAGCATGAGCTTTTCGGTGGAGTCGTCGGGGAATATGGAAACGCCGATGCTTATGGTTACGTGCAGGGGTTTTTCCTGGCCCGTATACTCGAAGGCCTCGATGCGTTTGCGGAGTCTTTCGGCGAGGACCTTCGCGCCGGCGGCGTCGGTTTCGGGCATTATTATCGTGAATTCTTCTCCGCCGTAGCGGCAGGGAATATCGATATTGAGGCGCACGGAGTCTTTGACTATTTGAGCGGTTTCGATCAGGACTATGTCGCCCTGCTGGTGGCCGTATGTGTCGTTAAATTTCTTGAAATGGTCGACGTCGAACATAAGCAGCGCCAGTTTGGTGCCGTAGCGGCCCGATCTTGAAAGTTCGGCGTCGAGGCGGGCCTGGAAATATCTGTGGATATATAGTTTGGTCATGCCGTCGGTTATCGAATCTTCATAAACCTTGGCTTTATTGATGGTAACGGCCGCCTGGGCGCCGAGCACCATCATGAGTTTGGTGTCGTTTACATGGAACTTGAGGTTGTCTTTTTTGTTGACTATATTGATAACGCCGATAACGCGGTCTTCAATTTTAAGCGGAACGCATAGCAGCGAGTCGATCTGGCTGCGGTTGATGAATTCTTCGTATCTTTTGAACAGCTCGTCGTTTTCGCCGCGGTTGATAACGAAAGGCTGGCCTGTTTCGGCGACCGTGCCGGCTACGCCGTCGCCCTTTTTAAGCGTTACAAGTTTTTTCATTTCATGCGCGTGGCCGCTGACGAGGCTCAATTCGAGTTCGTCCTTATCGTTGAGCAGCATTATCGAGCCTTTCTGGGCTTTGAGCGCGTCGATGGCGTTGTTCATGATTATGCGCAGCAGCTCGTCGCGGTCGGAAACGTAATTCATCTTATTCGAAACGGTATAAAGCACCGAGATGTTATATGACATTCGGTTGAACGTTTCCGCGAGAAGTCCCAGCTCGTCGGTGGTCGTGACCTTTATCTGATGGCCGAAATCGCCGAACGATATTTTATCGACGCCGTCGACGAGTTCGGATACGGGCCGCAGTATTATGCGGGCGAGAATTATGGATACGAGAAAGCCCAGCACAATGGCTATTATGGCTATTATGATGACCTTTTGCGCCGTAGAATACAATTCTTCTTCGAGTTTTTTAAGCGAATATCCGATACGGACCTTTCCGTAATTGGTCTGGCCTTCGACAATCGGACATGAAATATCGATATATTTTATGCCGCTCTTCTTTTCGCGCCAGTTGATTATGATCTCTTCCGTGGCGTTGAGCGCACCCAGAGAAACCTCATCGGTGAACGCGGAAAAAGAAGCGCCTTCGTAATTCTGAGAGTCGACTTTATTGACGTGCACGACGCAGGTCTTGTTGAGTTCTTCGAATATATAGCAGTAGGCGACTTCGCTGTCTTTTTTGATGTCTTCGATATAGCCTTTGAGGCCGGTGTAATCGTTTTGCATGAGAGGGCCCTTCGACACGTTAGCGAGCGTTCTTGCCAGCAGAAGCCCTGAATTGCGCATCTTCTGCGTGATGATCTGCTGCTCGTGCGTTATAACGACGAAAGTGACGGCTGAAAGCACGACGACTATCAGCGCGGTTACGAATATGATGAATTTATAAATTAAACTGAACTTTATCTCTTCATGCGCCATAAAAATATTCGACCTTTATTGATTTATTTAACGCCGTTTTCCTTTGTATCATTAGCTGAAAGCGAAGTTTCCGCCGTGCTGCACGCGGCGCCGGGCGAAGCGAGTTTCACTTCCTGACTGCCGTGCTCTTCCTCGAAAATTTTTCCGTATTTGTCGGTGAATTTGACTATCTCGTCATAATCTTTATCGGTCGCGCTTACGAAACTTTCAACGTTGCCAAGAAGTTCGAGCACCGGGGCGGTTTCGGGATTATCTTTACGCAGTTTTAAAAAAGCGTCGGTTATTTTCTTTACCGTATCGTCGTCGAGCCCGCCGCGCACCAGGATGGGCTCGTTTAAAATTTCGGCGGTTTTGGCGAGGACCTTTATCTGAGCGCGCTGTTCGTCGGTTTTCAGCAGTTCGCGCGCGTCGTCGTAAACGGCGCCGGCGTCGACTTTTTTATACAATAAGCTGAATAATATGTTGTCGTGTTTTTTCAGGTATTCGACCTTTGAAATGTCTTTATCGGGGTCTATGTTATTTTCGAGCATGAGTATTTTCGGGAAAAAATAGCCGGACGCGCTTTTTTTATCAACGTACGCGAACGATTTTCCTTTGAGGTCGGCGATGGTATTGATATTCGAATCGGCGCGAACCACGATCAGGCCCCTGTATGATGTTTTATTGAAACGTTTAGGCATTAAAATGACTTTTGCGCCCGCTACTCCTCTGGCTTTAGGATAGTTGAGCGTGCCGTGCCAGGCGATGTCGATCTGGCCTTCCTTGAGGAATTTGTTGAGCTCGTCGTAATTCGGCGTCAGAACAAGGCGTACGTCGTCGAGCGCGAGTTCTTTTTTCAGGTATGCGTTGATCTTCTGGTGGTCGTTGACCATCTTGCGCGGGTCTAAATAAGGTATGCGGCCGATTTTCAGCACCTTCAGGGCAGTCTGCTGCGAAAAAGACGGCGAGTTATCGATCACGGCCAAAGCGAGAGAAACGAATAAAAATAAGAATATCGCTATCGTGATCTTTCTTCTATGATTGAATGGCATAATTACCTCCTGCCGCACGCGGCGTTATATGACAACCATGTAACATTAAAATTTTCGAATATTGTAACATATATCGGCCGCATAGTCAACTAAATTATTTTGCCACGGATCGCCTGGTTAAAGCCGTAATAGCGTCTGGCACGGCGCCGCGAAGAATTCATTTTTTCAGCTGCGCTTCGCAACTGCCGCCTTCATTTTTTATCGTTATTTCAGCGCTGCCGCCGCCGGTTTTTACGGATACTTCGGCGGTGGCCTCCTCGAAGACCGTCCGGTATTTTTCGACCATTTTAACCACGCTTTCGTAATCGGCGTCGCTGGATTCCGTAAAACCGTCGATATTTCCGATATCTTTTAAGATCTCGGCGGTTTCGGTGTCCGACGATTTCAATTTAAGGAAAGCCTTTTTCAGCCTTGCGGTAAACTCGTCCGGAAGGTCTTTGCTTACCATGATCGGCTCGTTGTATATTTCGGGCGTTTTTGCGATGACCTTCAGCTGGTTTCTTTCTTCGTCGTTTTTCAGAAGCTGGAAAGCTTTGTCGTATACCGCGCCTGCGTCGAATTTTTTATACAAAACATTATAAAGTATGTTATCGTGCTTTTTAAGGTAATCTACTTTAGAGAAATCTTTTTCAGGATCGATATTATTTTCCAGAAGGAAAATGGTCGGAAGAAAATAGCCGGACGCGCTTTTTTTATCGGTGTAGGCGAAGGATTTTCCCTTGAGATCGGAAAGCTTTTCGATGCCCGAATCGGCCCTGACCACTATAATGCCGCAATAACTGTTTTTTCCGGACCAGATAGGGGTAAGAACCGCTTTAGCGCCGGTCGTTTCGCGCGCCTTCGGATAAGCGAACGTGCCGTGCCATGCGACGTCGATCTTACCGTCTTTCAAAAACTGCGTGAGGGTGTTATAATCGGGTGTAAGCACGAGCCTGACTTCTTTGAGTTGAAGCTCCGATTTCAGGTAGTCCATCATCTTCTCGTAGTTTCTAACCATCTTGCGCGGGTCGAGATAGGGAATTCGCCCCACTTTTAAAACGGTTATCGAACGGGTATCTCCCGGTTCCGAGACCAAAATCGCTTTGGCAGCAATGGTTTCGCCGGCCTTCGGTGCGGCCTGCTGAGCGTGAAGAACGCAAGCGGCGGCAGCCATATATATAAAGGCGGCCCAAACCAGGAATTTCAATATTTTTTTATTTTTCACAATAAGCATAAAATCCCCCGTTTTATGAAAAAAATCAACAGTATGTAGTCTGTGTTCAGTTGTTTATGATCTTTACTATTTTTGGATACTTGTTCCACGACGCCAGTATATCCGCGGAAAACATGCGGGCGAGCCAGTAGGATATCGTGAAAAAAATAGTTCCCAGCGCCAGGCCGTTGGCCAGAGGCGACGAATATTCGATATAAAGAGACATGTAGTAAGCGACCGCGAAGCCGATCACAAAATCGCCAATAGGCATGGCATATTCCAATAGCATGTTTACATAAAAAATATTATTGGCCACTTCTATCTCGACACGGTCGTACATTTCGACGTTCATATCGTTGCTTAACTTCAACACCTGGCGGACCTTCAGATCGTCGTAATCGATCTCGTCATCTTCAGCCTCGGCCAGTTCGTCCTCGTTTTCAAATTCCTCGACGCAGCGCCAGCATTTCGAGCAAAATTCATTATGCTTGAGCTCCACGTAAATATAATCGTCGTCGATCCTTACCACTTTTCCGATCTCGGTCATTAAACTATACCTTGCCGTTCTCCCTGCTCTGATTGTTGAACTTTTCCCACAGCCTGCCGTAAACATAGGGCGGGACCAGTTTTTTATAATCGCCGTTATGGCGGGCGATTTCTTTTATTATGGATGAACTCAGGAACGAATATCTTAAAGACGCGATCAAAAACAATGTGTCTACCTGATAATTCTGATACCGGTTCATCAGCGCCATCTGATATTCGTATTCAAAGTCGGTCACGGCGCGCAGGCCCCTTATTATAGCGGGCTTTTCGTATTTCATGACGAAATTCGCAAGAAGGCCGTCGAACTGAGTCACTTCGATATTCGAATCGTTAAGGTTCTTCTCCTTCGCGTAGTGCGCAATGCCCTGCCGGATCATATCGAGCCTCTCTTCAAGCGTGAAAAGACACTTCTTGCTGGAATTGATCGCGAGCGCGAAAACCACTTTATCGAACAGGGAAGCCGCCCTGAAAGCGATATTCAGATGGCCGTAAGTCACGGGATCGTAAGAGCCCGGATAAATAGCCGTGGTCATATTTTTTCGCCTTCTTCGCTTTTTGTTTCGACCGCCGCTGAATAAAATGAAAGCATGGAATTGCCGTAACGCCTGGTATCGCACAATTTGATCTTTTCAAAGCAATCGGGCGGCTTTACCTTTTCAAAATGTTTAATGATAAGGCGCCCGCCGGCTATAAGCATATTTTTTCTTTCGATTATTTTAAAAACATCGTGATCTATCTCGTCGAAAAAAGGCGGATCTAAAAAAATATAATGAAACCTGCCGGCTAATTTTTCAAGGGCTTTAGCGCACTCGGCGATTATTACCTTCGCTTTCGGCGCGAATCCTGTTATTTCAAGGTTTTTGGATATGATCCTGGCCGATTCGCGCGATGAGTCGATAAAGACGCAGCGATTAGCGCCGCGCGATATCGCCTCGATTCCGACCGAGCCGGTCCCGGCGTATAGGTCTAAAAAGTCCGCGTCGGCTATGGAATCGAATATAATATTAAAAAGCGCAGACTTCGCCATGTCGGTGATGGGCCTGATATCGCCTCCGGCGAACTCCACCAGTTTTTTGCCGCGCTTCGAACCGGATATAACTCTCATAAAATCATCTTCTTTATAACCGTTTAAAAATTAACTGTCTGAATTTTTTTTTGGATTTATTATAATATATTTTAATTACAATTTCAACATAAAAAGTATCCGGGGACAAAAACCCGGCACTTCGCTCACGGATAAACGCGCTTTTGAGCCGCGAAGAATTTTTACTATACAAAAAATAATATATCGTGTATAATTATATAAACACTTTTTGCCATTCATTATTATTATAACACAAAATCGATCTTAAATAGAAGTGGAGGAAATTTTGGACTCGATTTTAGATCTTTTGAATTCCAAAGACGCGCAAGAGAGGCGCCGCGGAATTTTTCTGCTCGCAGCCACTCCTGAAGATACAAGCGTTCTTCTTATAAATAATATCGCTGAATATGACGAGTCGCCCGCTTTGAGATTTTTCGCCCGCCGCGTCCTGGCTTCGATAGCCAACACTTTCCGGCCGGAAATCTGCGGAAATGGCGTAGACGAACTTATCGGCCGCTATATATCGCTGGCAGGCGATAAAGATAAAATTTCCTTTATCGAAACAGGCCTTCCCGGCGATCTTCAATCCAGGTCACAATTACTGAATCAGATATTACTTCACGAAAAAAGTCCCGCGGCGGCCGCCCGCGCCATAGTCGCGCTCGGCGAGACTAGGAACGAGGCCGATATCAGGCAAATCGTCTCCTTCAACGGCGATAACAGGCCCGAGATCAGGCGCGCGGTTTTCGACGCGCTCGCCGGCATGAACAACATAAAAGCCTTTCCTTTCCTGACGCAATTCATTATAGATGACAACATCGCCCTGGCCAACGATTCCCGAAATTTTTTCCGGAGCATCGACGGCGCTCTGGCCGTTAAGATCGTAAAATATATGCGCTCGTCGGCTAGCGGGAAAATGAAGGCGGCGGCGGCCCTGGCGGCCGGATACGCACCGGGCGGCGAGATGCTCGAGGAACTAAAAGCTCTTCTGGAAAGCGATTCGGCTGTTGTAAGAAAGGCCGCGCTGGATTCCTTAAATAAATTCCTGGCGGCCGGCATCGCCGAAGCAGTTGAATATGCTTCGAAACTTACTGACCTGGAGCCCCTGCAGGAAACTCTGTTCGACATAAAAAACGAACTCGAATTCGATAATTATCTTCTCCAGCCTGCGCCTCAGGAACAGCCCGTTCACGAAAGCGCGGACGCTTCACGGCCTCAGGAAACGTCCGGAACCGGTGAAGCCCTGCAGCCATCGGCCGGCGGCGGAAGGGCGGAAAACGAAAAGCCCGAAGATGTACACGCGGAAGGCCCTTCTGAAACCTCCGTCCCTCCGGCGCGCAAGCCGGAACCGGCCGAAAATTCCCGGCAGGAAACGGCAGACGAACCCGCCGGCGAATCCGAACCCGAAGCTGAAATTGAAACCGAATCCGTTCTGTTCCCGCTCGAAAGCGGCATGAAATTCGGTTATATCGATAATAAAGGCAAGCTCGTCATACCTTTTTCATTCGAACGGGCCTATCCATTCGCCAACGGATTCGCGGCCGTGCTCAACGGCATCAGATGGGGCTATATAAACCGTAACGGCGGTTTCACCATCGGCGAGCAGTTCGAGGAAGCCTATAATTTTTCCTGCGGCCTGGCAAGGGTCCTGGTCACTCAAAAATACGGGTTCATTAACGATAAAGGCCACATGGCCGTCAAAGCGCAGTACGAAGACGCGAAAGATTTCAGCGAAGGGCTGGCAGCGGTAAAGCAGGAAGGCAAATGGAATTTCATAAACACCGAAGGAAAAATGCAGTTTAAAAATTTCGACTTCGAAAGAGTTTCGTCTTTTAAAAACGGCCTCGCGATGGTCAGGCGTAATAAAAAATTCGGATTCGTAAATACCAGGGGCGAACTTGCCGTCAAATGCGCATACGATAGCGCGGAAGATTTTTCAGAAGAACTTGCCGGAGTAAAAGTGGCCTCCAAGCACGGTTATATCGACAGCGGCGACCGGTTCGCGATAAAGCCGCAATTCGACAGGGCCAGAGAATTTTCAGAAGGGCTCGCCGCCGTAGAGATCGAAAAATTATACGGGTTTATAAACAAGGCAGGCAAGCTCATCATAACTTCGAGGTTCGAATACGCCTCCAGCTTCAGCGAAGGGCTGGCCGCCATCAAGGCCGGAGAACTGTGGGGGTATATTAACACGGATGGAACGGAAGTCATAGAAGCCAGATTCGACGAAGCCGGGCCGTTCTCAAACGGGCTGGCCAGCGTTAAAATCGGCGGCGCATTCAATTATATCGATAAGAAAGGCGTTACAGTATATGGCTCCGGCGCGGAAAATATAACCGGAGGCGCGGCCGAGGTTATCGAGCCCGCAGGACCTCACAAAGAGATCAACAAGAACGCGTCGATACCCGCCGGAACGGTACACGCCGTCATGCAGAAACTTGGATACCCTATCAGCAACTGGAAATCGACGCGAAGCGGCCATCAGCCGCCGCCGAGGTCGGCTGAATTTTATTTTCTGAAGGCGTCGAGCGGCATGGACAAGTCATTCAATTACGCCGATATAATGGAACTTATCGAGGCGGTAAAACGCGAGCATTTTATAGAGGTCGCCAACGGTCTGGTAAGGTTTCTCGAAAACAACTATTCCGCATAGGCGGCGTCAGTTAGCGTATTTAGATAAAATTTCCGCCGCCTGGCGGTTATATTCGGAGCCCTGCGGGGTGTTTTTAAGCACCGAATCCGCGTAAGCCCGTCCTTCTTCTTTTCTTCCAAGTTTAAAATTCATAAGAGCTATTTTCAGCGGTATCTGGGGCATCGTCCTTATATTTTCATATGCCGCCATATAATATTTGAGCGCGGTTTCATGGCCGCCGCGGCCGCCGTGTATCTCGCCTATCTGATAATTGGCGCGGGCCTTTTCGTTCAGGCACGAGGCGGGAGTGAAGTTGAAAACGTTCCTGCGCTGGTTTTCGGTGATGACGATCTCGACGGAACTGTCTATGGTCCTCGAATAAAATTCTATGGCCCGGTCGAAATTGTTCATACGCGTGTAAAGATCGCCGAGATTATTCACCGCGGTCAAAAAATACGGATTCATTTTGAGCGCTTTATTATAAAAGTATTCGGCTCTATCGTATACTTTTTTATGAAAATATACGATGCCAAGATTATTGAGCGAATCCGCCGACTTCGGATCGCAGCCTATCGCGTTTTCGAAGTAATTAATGGCCTCGTCGTACTGCTGTTTTCTGATGGCGATGAAACCCAGGTTATTGTAAATTCCTTTGTCGGTGGTGTAGTTTTTGGATCTGATCAGCAGGTCGCGGCCGCGCTCGAGCAGGCCGTTATCGGCTTTGGCGTTCGCGGGGGCTGCCATTCCAACGTAAGCCGTTCCCAGAAGGTAGAGCGCGTCGCCCTGCGCCGGATTGAGCGCGACGGAGCGTGTAAGATACGGCACGGCCGCCTCGAAATTATGCTCTTTAAGATAGTTCTGGCCGACGACGGCCAGGCAGTCGGCCGCGTAAGGCAGCACCGCAAGGAAGGTTATCACGATGAACATGAAAACGTAAAAAGCCATTTTAAGCGAATAAAGCTGCGCGTACTCGCCCGAGCGCGATATGGCGGGTTCGACGAATTCATCCGCGCCGGCGGCCCGTGACGCGGGGCGCGATACGATCAGTATCATCGCCGACAGAAGAAAAATGAGCATCGCGTTAGGCGGGACGTGGAACGGGAAATCGGCGAGCGCTCCGGTAAGATAAGCCGTCAGCGATACCAGCAGGGCGAGCGCGAGAAATTTATCGCCTGCGCTCCCGGCTTCAGCCGGAGGTTCAGAAAAAAGGAATGAAATCCCGTTTTTATATATCACGAAAAAGAAGTACAGCATCGCCGCAAGGCCCGCCGTACCGCATTCGACGAGCATCTGGATATAGTCGTTATGCGCTTCCTTGGCGTTTCCGGCCAGATCGTCAAAAGCCTCGGGGTCCGCAGAGCGCTTTAAAAAATCTTTCTGGTACTCGAGATATTTGATCTTGAACGAGCCGGGGCCGAGGCCTAAAATCGGCTTGAGCGAATACATTTCCAGCGCGATGCGCCAGATGAAAAGCCTCTGCGCCACGTTATGTTCGTTAAGCGAAAACCCTGAGCTCATACGGCTGAGGAACCCGCCCTCGGCGAAGCGCGTTTTGCTGACGGGGTTGTAAAAACTGAAAACCGCCGCTACGGATACGCATATAACGGCTATGGCGGCCGCTCTTGTAATGAATATCTTCGACAACTTCATTTTGTTGAAAGCGAAATAAAGCGCCAGGCCGAATATCACCGATACGGCGGACGCGACGACCGCGGTCCTGGAATAGGAAATTATCAGCGATGATATCGCGAAAAATAAAAGCGTGCCGTAACCGTATTTTTCACGGGGCCCGGCGCCGCCGCGGAACGCCGCGTAAGTTATCAGCGGTATGATCGCTGCAAGGTAAAGCGCGTACCAGTTGACGTTTCCGAGCGTCGAAAAAAGGTCCATGCGGCCTTCCGGCTTTTCCCAGAAAGGAAAATCGATCTGCATGTACTGAAGCACGCCGTAAAGTATTATCGGAACCGCCGAGAGAGTCAATGCATTGAGGAGTTTTGCGATATTGCGGGCGTCGAAATAATTGAAGGCGAATAAAAATATCAGAAAATATGACATGTATTCCGAGAGCCGCAAAATGCCAGTGAGAGAGTTAACCGATGAAAAAACGGAAAAGAAAACGGACAGAAAATAACAGAAAAGCGCGAAATTGACGGGATGATTCTTTATTTTAAAGCCGTTAGCGGCGACGTGAAATACCGCAATCGCGAACGCCATGAATCTGAGCAGAAAAGACTTCGGCGTAACGAACGCGGTGGTGTTGACCGTTGAAAAAATAAGCAGCGTCAATACGGCGGTGATAATGACCAGGTAGCCGCCGGTTTCAATACCGCCGGGAATATTTTTTGATTTTTCGTCTTTTTTAGCCATCGATTTCCTTCACTCTCAATAAAACAGGTGCAATTTTTTCGATTGCACCTGTCAGGATCCGCGGCCGAAGCGCCGCGCAAGATATTGAGTTATTATATATTTTAATCGTTAATTATGCAAGTTATATTTTAGCAGGTCCGTCGATATTTTTTGCTGTTCGGCTTCGGGCGTTTCATTTTCCCTGTTGACCAGAAATACCGTCAGGAAGATGATAAGCTCGTCGCGCGTGGAGGAATTCGCTTTCTTCTGGAAAAGTTTTCCGATGATGGGCAGTTTATTGAAGAACATGAGTTTGTTGGCGCTGCCGGTGTCCTTCTGTTTTATGAAACCGCCCATTACTATGGTTTCGCCGTCTTTGAGCCTGAGTTTGGTCTGCGTGCTGCGGCCGGTTGTTATGAAGTGGCCGCCGACGTTTGTGTCGCCGACGTTGGGCGCGTCATTGTCGGTTATCTTGATGTCGAGCGTTATTTCGCCGTCGTTATGGATCGTGGGTTTGACGCTGAGCTCGACGCCGACGTTGACGCTCGTCCAGCTTTCTTCCGAAGTGTAGCCGACGATCTTGCCGCCTTCATACTGAGGGTTCTGCTTTACGTCTTTGACGGGTATCGTTTTACCGCTCTGTATGGTCGCCTGCTCGTTATGGACCACGCGCGTGATAGGCGCAGCGATTACCTTCGCGCCTTCGTCGCTTTCGAGCATGTCGATGGTGGCGTCGAGTTTGGTCAGCGAAATCTTGCCGAGATTTTTAACGTCGAGGGTGAAAGGCGAGGCGTTATTCAAGCTGGAGTTATTGGTGAGGTTATTTAAATTAAGGCCCAGCGTGCGCTTTGCGGCTTTATTCACGTCGATGAGTTTTACTGCGATAGTGACCTGCTGCTCTTTTATGTCGTTTTTAGACACGACCGATGTCAGCAGTTTTACCTTTTCAGGCACGTCGAAGATCGAAATTATGCTTTTATCGTCGTCGACGGCGATATTGTCCTTGTTGATGTTGTCCGCGATCATTTTAGACGCGAATATCTTGTTCAGAATCTCTGAAGGCTTCGAGTTGATGACTTTGAAAACGTGATATTCTTTTTTTGAATACTTATTGTTCTTCTGCGCTTCTTCCGCGGTCATTATAATGAAGGTGTTTTCATAATAAGGTATCGACACCAGATCGTTGGTCTTTAAAAGAAGGTCGAATATCTCTTTGATGGTGAGTTCGTCCTTGATATAAAAAGTCACTTTATTCGATTTTACCTTGTCCACGGACTTATCGAGTATAAGGTTCTTTTCCATGAGACGGGATAAAACCTCGATGCCGTGGCCTATTTCCATATCGACGAGGTTCATCTGCGAATATACCCTGTCTTCGGGCATGGCGACATTAGGCATTATTTTAATAGTATTGTCTATTTTTTCATACTTATAGCCGTTTTTGATGATAATTTCGTTAAGCGCCTCGTCCAGTGTCTTATCGACGAGCGCTACCGATATTCTCTTTTTAACGCCGTCCTCGGCCACCAGATTGAATCCTGAACCGTGAAGTATGGTCCTTAAAACGTCGAGGATATCCTGGTTGTTTATTTCGACGGTGAAATTGTTGAGTTCTTTCCTTCGTTTCGCGAGTTCGTAAAGCGAGGAGACGTTGTCGTATTCGGGATTTATCTCCATGACCTTTTCGAATTCGATAACCGCTTCGCGGTATTTGTTGAGCTTGAGGTAACTTTTGCCGAGGTGGAAGTGGGCGGAAATATCCTGGGGCCACATGTTGGTTATGGCGACGAACGCCCTTATGGCTTCGTTGTATTCGCCGTTCTGATAGAGGCTTACAGCCTTTCCTATTTCGTTGTCCGATTTCAGGTTGTTCTTGGCGACGTCGAGCGCTATTTTAATTTTATCGTTGGCGGGGTCGATCTTGAGCGCCTTCAGATATTCGTCTACGGCCTCGTTCCACTTACCGAGGCGCGAAAATGTCTTGCCCTGGTTGTAATGATATTCGATAAGCGTGTTGGAGCCGCTTTTCAGCTTTTCCGCGCTGGTCTTTCCGGCCGTGGCCGCTTCAAGGCGCTCTATTATGGCGCTTTTATCGACGTCGATCAATATCTGGTTGTTCTGTTTATAAACGGTAGTGGGAAGAGGCTCGTTCAAAACGATTATTATCCTGGAAGTTTTAGGCTTGGAGTTCACCAGGTTCATTCCCCTGTATAATTTGACGGTTTTATTCAGCACGAGCTGCACCTTGGCCTGGTTCATATATTCCGAATTTGGAATATCGAGAATTATCTGCGAAGACGATTTGACTTCGTGGAAAGCGATAGGCATATCGGACGCAATAACGACCTGGTCCTTATCGGGGAACTCCTGAACGGTGACGCTTTTGATCTGGGCGATATTCGCCCCGAACGCGGGTGCCGCCAAAACCGCCGTTAAAATGGCTATTATCAGCGGATGGATTAAAAGTTTTCTGATACCTGGCATCTGTCGTACCTCCATATATTTATAAAAATGAAAAATTTCTTTTTATAACTCAATAGGTCATATCGGCAAAAAATAAAGTTTAGTTAGCGTAAAAACATCTGAAAATAAATCGCGAGGTTATAATTTTTTAAAATTAACGGCCGATATGGATAACAAGATAAAATAATAATGAAAACAAAAACGCTTTAAACAATCAATTTAAAAATAATAGTAGAATCATTAACAACATATTCATTTATTAATTCAATAAACAACGGGGTGAATTTAATGAACAGTCGCAGCACCATCTATCTTCAGGAAGCGGTATCATCCATTCAAAAAGGCCATTTAACCATCGAAGCCGCGTCGGAAAAATATGGAATTCCGGCGGACGAAATCAAAGTTGCCATCAAAAACTACTGCCTTTACGGCAAACTGAGCGAATCCGGACCCGGCATTTTCGGCGGCGTTTCCAGATTGCTGAGTTCAGTCACGTTAAAAAACTTATTCGGCGGCATCGCTCCCACATACGATTGTGAAAAAGAGATCGACAGGTTTAAATTCAAGTTCACATACGCGGCGGCTTCGTTTCTGCTGGTAGCGCTGGGAGTGGCGGCGATGAGTTTCCCGACCTATCTTTCGCCTGCCGATTCGACGGCTAAACCGGCTTTCGAAGAAAAATTAGACAGGACGCTGGCGACGGCCTCCAGACCGGGTAAGACCGTTGACGCAGAAGTTAAATATTTAAACAATTTTTATTCCAGGATAAATAAGATACTCGAAGAAAGCGATTCCAAAGATTCAAAAATGCTCAAGGCGGAAGTTAAAAAACGCCTGAAATATATCAACTCGATAGAAACGGACGATATCGCCAGAAAGGCCGCCGACATAAGCGGAACCGAGCCCGCGTGCTCCGCTTCCAGAGCGAACGAGATATATTCCAATCTTTACGAAGCCGCGTGCGAAAAAGATAAGACCAACTACATGGCGAGAACTTTAAAAGAGAGGATCGATAAGAACTATCTTATATCCCGCTCGAAATATTCTAAAAAATCTGAAAACCCTCCTGCCGAAAATAGCATAAGCTCCGCCGGCGAAGAAGCGAAGTCCCCGGCAGCGGCGGTAACGAAAAAGGCCGCTTATCAGGCTGTGAAAATCAAAAACGCGGCCGTTGATACGCAAGCCCCAAAAAGCGTGAAACCGGAAGCTGTAAAAAGTTATAAATACAACAGGACGCAGGCGAAGAATTTTGAAAGCCTTAAAGATAAACTTTACATAATAAACAAGTATAAGCACGACAATATGCTGAAAAAAGCCGTGGCGAAAAAGGAACTTAAATTCAAATATCCCGTGGCGGAAATGATCTTAGTGCCCGACAGAACGAAATATAACGATTCGCTGAAAAAAATAGCCACCAACAAAGATTATAATTCCCGTTCAGTAATGATCACCGAAGACCGCGGTTGATATGCGGGCGAAAATAGTTTAATAGCGAAAATCAATAAAAAAAGGCTTTGAAAGAAGCCTTTTTTTATTGATTTTTATTTTTGCGGTATTCGAAAAATATATTGAAATAAGCCGGTTCATTTATTTGTCAGTCTATCTTTTCGATGAGCGTGCGGGGGTCTTTGCGTTTGGGCGGGGCGGGCGTTTCGAGCGGGACGCCCACGGGTACAAGCGCGGCGAGCCTCATGCCTTTCTGCTTCAATATCTCGGCTATCTTGTTTTCGGCCACCAGCGGACCGCTCATCCAGCAGGCGCCGTAGCCGGCTTCGTGCGCGGCGAGCAGCAGGTTCTGTATCGCGGCGCCGATGGCGGTCGTCTGTTCGAGATTATCTTCGGGCCTGATATTTTTGCCGGTCATGGCGTTGACGAAATTCGGACGCGGGTTGAAAAACACTGCGATAACAAGCGGGGCGGACTCGAAAAACGAAAAATATCCGCCGTAGTTTGTTAAAAGCGCCAGTTTATCCTCGTCGCCGTCTTCGATCATGGCTTTAAGCTCTTCGACGGCGGCCCTCACCGAATCTGCCATGGCTTTTATGACGGCACTATTTTTAACGGCGACGAATTTCCAGTTCTGGCGGTTTGAAGCGCTCGGTGCCCACAGCGCCGCTTCGAGAATTTTATCAACGGCTTCATCGCTGACGGGCGAATCGGTAAATTTTCTCACGCTGCGGCGGTTTTTAATAAGTTGCAGTATATCGCTCACTTCGCTCCCCCTTACCAGCTCAAAAGCCCGAGGCCGCCGGTCACGCCGATGGATTCGCCGGTGATGTAGGCAGCCTCGTCGGAAGCCAGAAACGCCGCGAGCGACGCCACTTCTTCAGGCTTGCCAAGCCTTTTTAACGGGATTATGGACACTATCTTTTCGCGCGAGCGTTCGATCGCTTCGCGGCTCATATCGGTTTCCACGGCGCCGGGGCATACGGAGTTAACGGTAATGCCGCGAGAGCCAAGCTCGATGGCGAGCGAACGCGTCAGGGCTTCTATTCCGGCTTTGCTCGAGGCGTAGTTGGACTGGCCGCGGCCGCCTTTCGAGGCGACAAACGACGACAGATTTATGATGCGTCCGTATTTTCTGGCCATCATATGGCGGGCGGCGGCGCGGCACATGTTGAAAGTGCCGGTGAGGTTCACGTCTATAACTCTTTTCCATATCTCGTCCTGCATTCCGGCGAGCGGGCAGTCGCTGACGATCCCGGCGTTATTGACGAGTATATCGATCTTTTCGAACTTTTCAATGAAGGCGTCCATCATCTGGTCCACCTTCTGCGATTCGGAAATATCCGCCTGAAAAGCGAAGGCAGTTCCTCCGGAAGCGTTAATTTCGCCGCACACTTCCTGCGCGAGCTCGATCCGCGATACGCAGTGAACGCCGATTCCGGCGCCAAGCGAAGAAAATTTAAGGGCGATGGCGCGCCCGATGCCTCGGGACGATCCGGTTACAAGCGCGGTTTTACCTTTCAGATCCATTGTTTCTCTCCGATTTTAAAAAAATAAGATTTATTATTGCGGCCGACAAAAATCTTTTCTCCGCTAGCTGGTCCTCGGCGCCTTAGGCGCCTGCGGAGGCTTCGCTCCGAAAAATTTTTGCCGGCCTTACATGTCAACCAATTAATTTCGTTTACTATAAATAATTTTCAGTTAAAAATTTCAGAATAAAAAAAACAATAAAATTCAAACTTTAATTTGTACTCAAAATAATATATTATCAAGACTGATTTGTCAATATAAAAAATTTATGGTAAAATTATCGCATGGCTCGATATAAAACCATTTTAAGCGCATCGCGGATGTGCGACATGCCGAAATATTATCCGGACGATATCATCAGGGAATGCCTTGCCAGGCTTGATAAAGGAGTGGCTGTACACACGCTGGTCCTTTGGACCAAGCATCCGGCGGCTCTGCTTAGCGGGCCTCTGCATGGCTTTCTGAGCGGCCTTATAAAAGACGGGAGCCAGATTTTCATTCAGTTGACCATAACCGGCATGGGGGCGAAGGTCATCGGCGCAAATAAAAACGGGGACTGGAAGATAGAGCCGAATTCGCCGCCATACGAAGACGCGCTCGCTCTGCTGCCGGAGCTTATAGAATTCACCGGCGGCGCCGGAAGAATTAAAGTCAGGATCGATCCGCTGGTAAAGGTCAAAGACCTCGCCGGCAGGCAGTATTCGAATGTCAAACTAATCGAGCCTATTCTTGTAGAAGCTGCGGGGCATGCGATTGACAATTTCAGTTTTTCTTTTCTGGAACCCGGATATCACGCGAAGGTTGACAGGCGGTTTAAATCGATAGGCTGTGAAATAATACGATTCAGCGAATTCGAGCGCGCGATAATCGCGGAAAATTTCAGGACGCTTGAATCAAGATATAAAGTAAAAATTTATGCCTGCTGCGTCGAAGGATTCGAAGGCTCGGCCTGTATCGACGGAAAACTTCTAAGCGGCCTGCATCCGGCAAAGGACGAATGCGACCCGCGCGAATTAAGGCGCCGTCCGAAATGCGGCTGCGTCAGTTCGGTCGATCTGGGCGGCTGGCCCGTCAAGAAATGTCCGACCGGCTGTGATTACTGCTATGCTAATCCTGTCTATATCTAAAGCGGATTGCTGGTTCGGTGAAAACCTTCCGCCGTCAGACGCTATGAGCCGTCTTATTTTATGATCTCCATCGATTTTAATATATTCATTGTGATCTTTTTGGCCACTGATCCGAGCGCCGGGCTGTCTTCGGTTTTAAGGTCGGCCGCTATCAGGGTCGCAAAAACATATACGGTTTTAGTGGTTTTCACGGTGCCGACGAACCATCCGCATACGTGGCGGCCATTTTCCATGCCGGATCCGGTTTTACCGCTCAGGGAATAATTTTCGCCGGCCTGCAGTTCAATTATCTTCTTGACTATCCTGATATTTTTTTTCGAAAACGGAAGTTTTTCATCGACGAATTTTTTTAAAAATTCGACCTGTTCAAGCGCCGATATCTTCAATGTGCCTTCAGAGCCGTGGAGCCAGAATTTCGTCAGGCCGCCGGAAATGTCCATATTTCCGTATTCCGCGGCTTCGACGAATTTTTTCATTCGTTTTTCGCCGACGCTTTTCGCGAGCGTCTGATAATACCAGACCACCGAATTTTTTATGGCCGAAGCGAGCGTGTGGTCCTGATTCCAGATTTTTAAACGACCGTCTTTCCCGTCCCATTCGATGACGTGGTTCTCATTTTTAATAACGCCCGTCTCGAGGCCGATCAGCGAGTTCAAAATTTTGAAACTCGAACACGGCGAGTACCTTTTGCCAACATATTCCGAATTGTGAATATAATATTTATCCGTCGCGCAGTTATATAAAACGAAAGACGCGCTTTTATGCCTGCCGAAAAAATTCGACATATCGATCGGTTTGAAATCGTTCGCGGCCGCGGCGAATGAAGGCTGCAACAGGAGGTAAACTGAAAACGCCAGAATTATCGTTTTAATGCATTTGGTGATCATAACTTCTTTTTATTCCCCTTTATCTTCAAGATTAGTCTGGTAATTCGAACCTTGTCAGCGTAATATTTTTATTTCTCCGGTATTATCACTAAGTTCAGTGCCGTCATAATTGCCTGGCCATAATTATTACATTGTCATAGATGCCGTCGATCTTGCGCGCTCTTATCTTTCGGCCTTCGACGAGGAATCCGAACGACTCGTAAAGTTTGAACGCGTTCAAATTGGATTCGAACACATCCAGTTCAACGATCTCGAGCGAATTCACTTTCTTCGCGTGCCGGAGCGCTTCGGCCATCAAAGCTTTTCCGAGCCCCTTTCCCCTGTATGATTTCAATACGCCCATCCCGAGAACGCCCACATGCCTGAAGCCTTCCTGAGTCTTCGGGACGATATCGCACCATCCGACGACGCGCCCGCCGTCAATGGCATAAAACTGCGCATAATCGTTAGCTTCGATCATGCCGACGAATTTCTTCGTCGCCTCGAGACCGAATCCCTTCAGCGTCGCAAGATATTTTCTTTCGCGCGCAACCGAAGCCACCGCCCTGCAGAACGAAGCGGCGTATTGAAGGGAGGCTTTTACTATCGTGATATTTTTATCTGAGAAAGCCATTCAAATTTCCTTTGATTATTTCTAGAAAATTATAATATAAAAAAGAAGAAATTACAATCCATTATTAATTCAACAACTGCCGGATAATTATTGAAAGTGAAATTACTTTACCGCTCCGGTCAGCCTGGCCTCTATCGTGTCGAACGGCTCTTCGCGATTGGCTATGACGACGCTCGATTCGTCCAGGCGGACGACGGTATAAGTTTCGCCCACGGAGGCGCCCGCGCTTACGACGTCGATGCGGCCGTCGAATTCGACGAAGGCTTTTATGCCTTTTTTCGAGTCGAAATAATAGCCGGAATAGATAAGTTTGTCGGATGCGGCTGGCTTTTTCGCGAACGGCCCTTCAGCCGGCGCGGAAATTATCTTTACCGACTGAGTGTCTTTTGAGGCGGCCGTAAGCGATTCCGTTTTCGGCGGAGCGGTGGCTGAAGATCCGCCCTGAAGTGATGATCTGAAAATATCGACGGCGGGAGTTTTATCTATCGACGCAGTTTTGTCCGGCCGCGCTTTCGAAAGTTTGTAATCGTTCATGGAAGAGCGTTCGCCGGGTTTCACCTTTTTGAGAGAAACGAACGAGTAAAGGCAATAGCGAATCTCGGCCGCGGTTTCGCCCGATGAAGGGCCGGAAGACTGGACCGGATATAATTTCAGGCCGTCGATAGAGTTCAGGTAAGGCTGACTTTCGAGCAGAAAAAGAAAATTTCTGACGTCGGCGTAACGGCCGGAAATATTTATGGTGAAAACGGTCTTATTGATATTTAATATCGAAAAAGACGAGAACGGCGCGTTTTGATGGGCGAGCGAAACCAGCTTCAGGCCGCGCGATTTTATAAAAGTATCGATGTCCGAAAAGAATTTGACGCGGTCGGCTTCGGAGAAAAATCCGGCAAAAGTTTTTGTGGCGGATTCACAAAGCGCCGCGATCGCTTTGTATTCGGTGGGCTGCGCCGAAACCGCATCCTTCGGCCTGACCGGCGGCTGATAGTGTAAATAAACCGCCAGGCACAAAAGAAACAGGCCGGTTATAAATAAAAACGCGTTAATTTTTTTTATCATAATGCATCTCGAAACTTAAATTAAAATTCAACCCTTCGGCGGGCTTTACGCCAGCGGCTTCGTACAGGCCTTTTTTTGCGTCGAATGAAAATTTAGCAACCGCTTTCGAACGCGAAATGTAATCGCTGAATGTGATGAAATTACCGTTGGAAGCGGTAAAGCCGGAAACCGAAGCCGAAACGCCGGAAGCGCCCGCCGGCTGGCATATTACGGATTTAACCAGCACCGATTCGTTGTGCGCGCTTTCAATTAATTTTAATACGCCCGCCGGCGTTGCGGAGGCGGTCTCGTTCAATTCGGAAACGTCGTACGAAAGGCGCTTCAGATAGCCGCCGTCGAAATTTTTGAAAGCTGTTTTGATGTCGGCCATAGCCGGCGATTCGAACGCGGCCAGATCGAAGGTCGGCCGAGCCGCCTGCGAAAACAAAGAATTCACGGATGCGCCGCCCGCCGCGCCGCCGAAAGCCATGGTAAAGCAATATCCGATCAACAGCGAGTTGACCGCGGTTAGTATTAAAAATATCAAAATCTGATTTTTAAAGATCGAACCGCCTGTTCTTGCGGGCGCCTTTATGAAGTTAAAATAAACACGGTCCATAGATCATCTCCACCTGTCGCACATCGCGTTGAGATTAAAATCGATATAATCGAACGCGCCGCCGCCAGCCCGCGGCATCTTTTCGTTTACATAATATAAATTATCGGACAGTTCTTCGGTCATGCGCAGCCTTAAATAATACGGCGCGTCGCCGCCCGCGGCGTTGAGCAAAAACAGTTTTTCGGGTTTCGCCTGGCGCTTTTTATCGTCGTTTTGCCATCTGGAGACCTTCTTCACCAGCTCGTGCATGAGCATCAGCTCCTGCGCGCCGTAACCGGCCCGGTCGTCCCGGCAGTCATACACCAGCGGAGCGCACATGAAATCGAACGCGTGATGCTCGAAAAATCCGTCGTTAAAAAATCTGATAGTGTTTACATGATCGGCTGAAAGCTTTAGCAGCATGAAATCTTCCGCGTCGATGACTCCCGAGCCGCGCAGAAAATTGATCTCATTGAATAAATGCGTATCGAAACATTTTATTTTTTCGGACAGGCGCGAGACGTTCTTTTTGATACCAGCCGCTGCGCCTTCTTCGACCGCCTGCAGATAAATATAGCCGCGGCCGGCGTCGGCATAAGAATATTCGAATTTATCTATATTGAAGTTTTCTTTGACGGTCCACCTGACGAACTCGTCGAACTTCGCATCATCGCTGATCCCTGGATGTTTGACCGCGGCGAACCGGCTCTTTTTGCCGTCCATGAAGACCGCCGCGCCGCCGGCATCATAAAGCATTCCTTTATTTGATTTTAATAAATTTTCGAAGTTGGCGGATATTTCTTCCGCCGCGATCGAAAAGGGAGGCCGGGCCAGCGTCTTATTTTTCAGAAACGCCGCCATATATATTTTTTCATCTATGACGCTGATAATTATCATAATACCTCATTCAAAAGTAACGCGGTCGATCTCTTCGATCGAAGTTACAGCGCTTTTGACCTTTTCAACCGCGGCGCGCCGCAGAGTCTTCATGCCGGATTCGACCGCCGTCTTCCTTATCAGAAGCGGCGAGCGCCCTTCGATTATCATTTCGCGTATCTGATCGTTCATTTCGAGTATCTCGAACACGGCCGTCCTTCCACGGTAGCCGATCTCGCCGCACTGCGCGCATCCGGCGGCCCGATAAACCGCCGCGCCCTCGAATTCGCCGCCCGAAGCGGCTTCCCCTCCGTCTATGACCTTGCAAGAAGCGCAGAGCTTTCTGACAAGGCGCTGGGCGACTATCAGGTTAAATGACGCGGCGAACTGATAAGGCTCGATGCCGAGATTCAGAAGCCGCGAAAGGCTGTCGATGACGTTGTTGGCGTGTATCGTCGAAAACACCGTGTGGCCGGTCAGCGCCGCGTTGACGGCGATCTGGGCCGTTTCGGCGTCGCGTATCTCGCCGACCATTATCTTGTCGGGGTCCTGCCTGACGATCGAACGCAGGCCCTTCGAAAATGTGAGTCCCTTCTTTTCGTTGACCGGTATCTGAACGATATCGTCCATCTGATATTCGACGGGATCTTCTATAGTTATTATCTTATCGCTTATCTTCGCGATGGACCTTATCGCGCCGTAAAGCGTGGTGGTCTTGCCGGAGCCTGTAGGCCCCGCGACCAGTATCATGCCGTAGGGGCGCGATATCGCCGTCGCGAACTTTTTCAGGCCGTCGCCGTAAAGGCCGAGTTCGGCGAGGTCCATCCCGGCGGCCTGCTGGTTTAGAATGCGCACCACGGCCGTTTCACCGTGGATCGAAGGCAGCACCGAGACGCGGAAATCGACGGGCTTCGACTCTATTTTCTGCTCGAAACGACCGTCCTGGGGCAGCCGATGCTCGGCGATATCGAGGCCGGCCATGATCTTAAGGCGCGATATCATCGCGAAAAAATAATCGAAGGATATCTCGTTCATTATTTCGATGAGAACGCCGTCTATCCTGAATTTAACCTTGCCGCGGCCGCCGTATATCTCAAGATGGATGTCGGACGCCATTTTTTCGACGGCGTTATAGATGACGGTGTTGAGCAGTTTTACGACGGGCCTGGTTTCACCGGCGAGGTCGGCGCGCCTGAGGTCCTTCACCATCTCGGCCTTCTCGCCCGCCGCCGGAACCGAGTGCTGCGCGCCCTGAACGCTGAACATCCGCACGGCGCTGTCCATGTCGTCTTCTGAAGCGGCGCGGGCCTTTTCACGAAGCCCGGCCGCGAGCGAAAAGGATATAACGGCGAATTTAACCTTATACCCTGCGTTTTCGGCGAATATCCTGATCTTGTTGTAAGCCGCGGTGTCGGTGATATATACCGATATCCCGCCGCCTGCGAAATCACCGACGACCGCACCGCAGCCGTCGAATATCTTCCGATCGTTTCTGGCAAAAAACTCCGAGCAGGCCGCGTAATTGACGCTGACGGTCTTAAGGCACGAAATTCCGTAATAACCCGCCAGACCGGCCGCCAGTTCGTCCTCGCTCATCGCGCCGTGCAGTATGAGCTCGCGCTCGATAGTCTCGCACGACGAAAAGTTCTTCTGGATGGAGCTGACTATATTTTCCGGCACTATCTTGTTCGCGTCGAGGTAATTGAGAAACAGCATGCCGTCATCGAGCGATGTCAGCGCGGTCATGACCTTTTCACGGTCGGCGCCGCACCTGGTTATAAGCGCGTCGAGCGGGTCGATATTCAACTGCTTCGAAAAATCGAGCGCCTTCAGGTACTGGACCTCGCTGATCGCGCCTGTGTCAAGCAATATTTCGATAACGTTCTTTTTGCGTTCCCTGGACTGCATAAATCAAATACCGCCCATCGTTAGTTTTATGATCGGAAGAAACACCGATAATATCAGCGCCGCTATGAAGATGCCCGTCAAAAATATTATCAGCGGCTCGAGAACCTCGGCCAGCCTTTCGATCGAATTCTGAAGATTTTCGAGGTAATATTCATTTATCATTTCTACCATGTCCGCGATCTTTCCGCTGCGCTCACCCACCGCGCACATCCTTGCCATTACGCCGTCCGCGAGACCCAGGCTCGCGACCGCTTTCGAGAAAGAGCCTCCGGTCTTAAGTATTTCCATTGCCGCGTCGCGCCTCGGGGCGTCGGTTATATCGCGCAGGGCGAAAAGCGCCGTGGAAAAAGATTCGAGCGCCGGCGCCGCGGAGCGAAGCATCGCCGAGAGCATGCCGCTGAATACGAACAGAGAATAGTTATTCATGAGCCCCGAACTGACGGGAAGTTTTCTCATTACAACAAGCGATAATTTTTTCAACGCCGAAAAAACGCCGGTGAAAAATACGCCCGTAAAAACCAGCACGGCGCCGGCGATAAGCGAGGCGTAATATTTTTTCAAAAAACCGCTCACGCCGAAAAGAAAAGCCGTATGCGGCGGAATATCGATCTTGATCTCGTAGAAAACCGTTTCGAACGCCGGGATAACGTATAACAACAGAAAAGTGAAAACGCAGAAGGTTATCGATAATATCATGACGGGATAAACCGTGATATTGATTATGCGCGATTTCATCTGATACGAGTTCTTAAGGTTCTGCGCGAGAATGTTCAATACCTCCGTCAGATTGGAAGCCGTTTCTCCGCCCTCCACGCAGCGGGCGAAAAGGCCCGAAAAGACATCCGGCCGCTTTTTTACCGCAGCGGAAAAAGACGATCCGGCTATGATCTCATTTTTAACGCCTTCTATAGCCGTTTTCAACATTTTATTGTCCATATGGCTTTCGATCGTGTCGAGCGCCTCCGGCATTGTGAGGCCCGCCCTCAGCAGAGTAGAGAGTTCTTTCGAGAAAAGCATAAGATTAAAATCGCCGGGGTGCTTCATGAACGAAAAAAAGCCGCCAGCGGCCCCGGCCGCGTCGCCCGCCTCTTTTTCGACGCCGGTGACGAATCCTTCGCCCGAAAAAGCGTTCTGCGCCTGGCGCGCATCATCCGCCTCCACCAGAGACGTTTTCTGCTCGCCGTCCTTCAATATGTAACTGACTTTATACTTCATAAATAGCTCAGCGTTTTACCGCTCTGAAATAAATTCTTCGCTCGCGCGCGTCCGCGGTCTCGACGGTCACCGCGACCCTGTCGCCGACGCAAAAACGCCCATGAATGCGGGTCTGCGCTATAACATGGAGATAGACTCCGGCGATCTCGATGCGCGCCCGCTCGTCGGACGCCTCTATGACCACTCCTTCGTACTCGCCGCCGGCTCTCTGCTTCAAATAAAGATATAGCCAGTAGTAGTGGCTTTCCTGCTCCGCCTCTGAGATAAGCGACAGCGTGGCGTCGAGATACTGGGCGAGCTCCCGGAAGCGTTCTTCGCCGTAGAACGGCGCGCCCGAGACGGCCAGCGATTTGATCTGGCGCTGGTTGGCCAGGTCGATATACCTTCTAAGCGGCGACGACGACTGCATGTAGCAGGAAACGCCAAGCATTCCGTGCGCCGAAGGCGCGTATGATGTCTCCGCGAACTGCATGTAACGGCGGATCGCCCACGCCTGCGCGGCATCGTAGGATGCGCCCGCGGCCGCGAGCGACGCGCGGTAATTTTCGATCAGTTTCGGCTCGGGATAGGCTTTCGACGACTTGAAACAGCCCGCGGCGTTATGCTTTGCGAGAAACGCGGCGGAAAGGCTGTTATATAAGATCATGCACTCGGAAACTATCGCGCCCGACTGAGCGTGAGTTGCGGACATCAGCTTGATCTTCGGCGAAAGCTCGTCGAGTTTTTCAACGTAAACTTCCGACTTCGGAAAAGACAGGTTCAGCGCTCCCCGCGACTCTCTTTCGCTTCTGAGCTTTTCGGCGAGCGCGAGCAGCTTTTTGAAACCGGCTTCGCCGAAACAAGCCGCGGCTTGCATGTCTTCGATGGAACTGCCCGCCGCGAGACGGGAGTAAAGTTCGTCGATCTCGTCATAGGAGCATTTCTTAGTAACTTTGATAACCGACGGAGCGAAAAACCACGAGATCATTTCCCCGTCCGCCCCAAAAACGGCCGCGAGCGTGATCGTAAGACGGTCCTCGCCGGATCTGAGGCTTAAGATTTCATTGGAGATGATCTCCGGAATTATATCGATCTTGCCCTCTGCCAGATAGACCGCCGATGCGCGGTTATAAGCTTCGCTGTCGAGCGCGCCGCCCTCCGCTATAAATTCACTGGCGTCGGATACATGCACCAGAAGTATGTTTTTACCTTCAAACTCGATTACGCTTATCGCGTCGTCGCAGCACAGAGTGTATTCGCTGTCGATGGTGACGGAAGGGATGGCGCGCATATCGACGCGGCCGCCGCCGCTTAGATCGGCTTCCGCGACACTTTGTCCGGCCGGAGCCGCCATCGACGCTTTTAAATATTGCAAAAAATCGACGGGCCTGAAATTCAACGCGCGGGAGCGTTCTTCGACAAGCGCCGCTTCGCGGACGATCTCGTCCCTGAATTCCTTTTTGAGGTTATATCTTCTGACGGCCAGATTCTCGTGAACGCTGAAAATTCTGGTTTTTACCAGAAAATCGAATATGTCAATCTTTCTGTTCACTAGCGTGGATATCTTCTGCTGCAGGTCTTTAGCTTTTGCCGAGTAAGCCATATCGTCCTGATACAGGACCGAGTTTTTAAATAATTCTATTTCCTTCTGATATTTCGCCGCAAACATTTCGCAGGCGTCGACCGCGTAACGGCTGGTTTCAAGAGCCGCGACGTCGCACGCGAACTCCTCCTCGCGCTTTTTGTTGAGCGCTTCCTTCTCCTGCAATTCAATGAACCTTGCGACGTCTTCGTCGGAGGCCGGAAAGAAATAATCTTCTTTTCTCTTAAAATAAGGGTTTTTAATAAATAAATTCCTGACGACCGCCGACGCCTCGTCGTGCGTTACGCCCGAACCGTAATAAGCGGCCGCGATCTCACGCGCCTCGAAAAGCTGTTTCGATTCCAGCATTATCAGTTCGCGGATCTCGGCGAGCGGAACCTCTGAGGCCATGAGCCGCCTTCTGTCGCGCATTTCGATAAGTTTAGACGCTATATTCGACTGGTCGGTCTTTTCTGATATCGAAGAAGGTTCGCTGTTGATGATCTTGCTCGCCGTGATATTGGCGACCTTGTTTTTCTCGGTGACCACACGGTAGTTTTCTTTTTTGCGCCCGCCCGAACTTACGGTTTCCACGCTGACGACATATCCGAGCAGGATGCCGCCTTCGTCCATGAACTCCACTATATTTCCGCTTCTCATTTAAACCACTTTCAAACTGTAATAAAATTGCCTGTAAAAATATATTTTATCATTATTTTGGATGATTTGTAAAGAAAAATATCTAATATAGATTTATTTAATATTCTTAATCCGCTATATTGACAATACGTCAATTATTTGCTAAAATTGTCGAAAATAACGAAAATATCCATGGCATGATATTTGAAAAGCATACTTGCCTGCGCCGCATAACCGGCCTTTAATAAAAATAAGCAAATAAACGGGGGTAGAAAAATGTTACAAGTATCCGAAAACACTCTGGCGCTTATCCTCGCCGGCGGAAAAGGCGAACGCCTTATGCCGCTTACATTAGACCGCGCGAAACCCGCCGTACCGATCGGCGGCAACTACCGGATAATAGATTTCACTCTCAATAATTGCGTAAACTCTCATATCAGAAAAATTTACCTTCTGACCCAGTTTAAATCGCAGTCGCTCGACCGTCACGTCAGAAGCGGCTGGAACATGTTCTCCGACCGCTCCTACGGCTTCATCGAAACGCTTCCTCCACAGCAGAGAGTTTCCGAAGAATGGTACCGCGGCACCGCCGACGCCGTCTGGCAGAACGCTTATTCGATCAAGCGCGATAAAACTTCTTACACTCTTATTTTATCCGGCGACCATATCTATAAAATGGACTACGCCGAAATGTTCAAGCAGCATATTGCCAATAACGCCGATCTGACCGTAGCTACCATCGAAGAGCCTATCGCCAACGCTTCCAGCTTCGGCATAATCGAGGTCAACACCGAAAACCGCATCATAGGCTTCGAAGAAAAACCGGCGAACCCGAAATGCATTCCCGGCGACACCGAGCACTCGCTCGTCTCGATGGGAATTTATCTGTTCAACACCGAAACGCTCATCGAAACGCTCCACATGGAATTCGACGCCGGCAAAGAACTCGTCAACAAAAAAGTGCTTTTCGAAAGGCTCAGAAATGACCCCGAAGCTTACATGAAATGCACCACCGGCGATTTCGGCTACGACATCATTTCGAACATGGTGCGCATCAACTCAAAACTCCTGGCGCAGGACATGCCCAGAAAATTCAACGTGTTCTCATATAATTTCCGCGACGAGAACCGTAAAATGGCTAAATACTGGCGCGACGTCGGCACGCTCAAATCCTACTGGGAATCAAATATGGATCTGAAAATGCCCGAGCCCGAACTTAACCTATATAAGCGCCATAATTTTAACGAAGACATAAGCGGATGGCCTCTGCGCAGCTATAAAAACCCGTTCCTGCCGCCCGCCAAATTCGTTTTTTCGCCAGTGGTCGCCAGCTCGCTCATATGCGACGGCGTTATCGTATGCAACGCCACCATCCGCGATTCCATACTCAGCAGCTGCGTCAACGTTCAGTCTAATTCGATAATCAGCGACTCTATATTGTTCGATAACGTGCGTATCGGACAGAACTGCAAGCTCAACAAGGTCATCATAGATAAAGACGCCATAATCGGCGACAACCAGCAGATCGGGTTCAACAAAGACGAAGACCTGGCGCGCGGCTTCACCGTCTCCGACGATATTACCGTCGTTCCGCGCGGTTCACGCATCGGCGAATCCTACCGCGGCTTCAACGTCAAAACGGTCATTATATAAACTAATTGTTTATAAAATAAATTTATCCGGAATTTTATCGGAACGAGGGGAACGAAAGAATTTAAAACTCTTTTGTTCCCCTCGTCTTTTTTACTGTGTGCATGATCGGCCTTAACCTTTACGGCTTTTTTCGGCCTTGTTTCTTATAGTTTATTCTTTTGCTTCGTCTTTAATTTCGTTATTATCGTTTTCTTTGTTTTCTTCGGCCGGCTCATTTTCTGCCGGCTGTGAGGGCGTTTCGTCGTTGAGCGCCTCGAATTCCTTCAGCTCTTCTTCGACTTTTTTTCTGTCTTCTTTCAGTGTTTCCAGTTCTTTTTCGATCGCTTCGCGGGCGCTTTTGGCCTGGCGGTAGCGGCGCCTGTATGTGTTCTGGTAGGGGTCTGACTGGTCTACTATCGGGTCGGACGATTCGGTGTCGCGCCAGTCGCGCTTGAAATTGGCCCGGCCGCTCCAGTCGTTCTTTGATTTGCGCTCCTCTTCCTGCGACTCTTCCAGTTTTTTTTCGATTGAGGCGATCTGAGCGTCCAGCTCTTCAATGCGGTCGTTGAAGCCGGTCCGCTTGCTTTCTTTTAATTTATCGGCTGTCTCACTCTGGCCATCAGGCTTTTTCGCTTCGTCCGCATTTTCGATCTTCGCCGGTTCTTCAGGTTCGGGAAGGCGTGCGGACTGGGCGTTAAGTTTTTGATAGTATTTCCGGTCGGTATTGACTCCGTCGAGAAGCGCGGAAATATGCTGCCTGATAGTGTCCGTGCCGGCCAGTTCCAGCGCCATCGAATAAAATTTCGCCGATTTCTTGAGATTTCCGGTAAGATCGTATAAATAAGCGAGTTTATAATAGTTTTCTATTTCCTTTCCTGCGGCGCTCAATTTTTCATATTTTTCGACAAGCAAATTTTTGAGACCGGCGTCATCCTGCGAAAGAATTACGCGCTTCGAAATCACCGCGGATTCATATTTTTCGAGCGCCTGCCCGATATTTCCGGTTTTTTTTAGATGCAGCGCCTCGTCGTAATATTTATCCGCGTCCGTTTCTGAAACTTTCTTGAAGTAAAGAAGTTCTTCGGAAGCTGAAGCGTATGCGGCCGCCGATAAGAAAATAAGGCACAGCGCTAACGCCGCGAACGGCATCGCGAAAAAAGAAAAGCGCCCGGCCGCAAACGATCCGGTAAACTTAAAATACATATTGATCCTCCCTGTATATTAATTTTAATTTCACTTACCTTATATCATTATAACTCATTTCGCCGTTCATTAAAATGTTTTTTTAATTTTTTTATTTCACTTGACAAAAAAAAATATCTTTAATATAATTTTTTAAGGTGTATAAGAATAATCTGAATTACTAATTTTATATTTACCATTTATCCGCTCCGCGCGGAAACGGATTATCGCTTACCGCCATTATCAAAAACAGCGGAGGATTTTTTATGCCTGAAACACAGGACAAAACTTTAGTTTGCAAAGAATGTAACGCCGAATTCGTTTTTACGGCTTCGGAGCAGAATTTTTACAAAGAAAAAGGCTTCGAGAACGAACCGACCAGGTGTCCCGATTGCCGCTCCAAGCGCAAGAAAAACACGCTCGGCCGTCTCGGCGGAAGAGAATCGCGCGAAATGTTCACGGTGAACTGCTCTGAATGCGGCAAAGAAACCCAGGTGCCATTCAAGCCCGTGCAGGATAAACCCGTTTACTGCCGCGAATGCTTTCAGAACAAAAAAGCGAGATAGATAACATAAATGTCGAATACTTCAGGTACCATATTCAGGGTCACCACTTTCGGCGAATCCCACGGCAGGGCCATGGGCGCGGTTGTCGACGGCTGCCCCGCCGGCATAAGGCTGAGCGAAAAAGACGTTAAAAACTATATAAAAAAGAACTCGTGCTTTTTTACTTTCAGCACGGCGCGCCGCGAGGAAAACGACGTCGAGATCCTCTCCGGCGTTTACAAAGGCAAAACCCTTGGTACGCCCATTTCGATCGTTACCTATAACGCCGCCGCCGATCCTTCGAAATATTTGAAACTCGAAGGGATCGCCCGCCCCTCCCACGCCGAATACGCGTATTATAAGAAATATGGAATATACGATCCGCGCGGCGGCGGAAGAGCCTCGGGGCGCGAATGCGTGTCGCGTCACATGGCGGCCGCCGTGGCCGATAAAATACTGTCTTATACCGCCATAAAATTCTCTGGTGTGCTAAGCGAACTCGCCGGTGTCAAGATACTTACGAAAAAAGATCTTGCGCTCGCTGTGAAAGCCGCCGTGAAGGCGGGGACCGAGAAAGATTCAACCGGCGGCGTTTTTGAAATAACCATAACCGGCGTTCCGGCCGGCCTGGGTGCGCCTGTATTTGATAAACTCGGTTCCGCTATCGCGGCGGCAGTTTTTTCGGTCGGCGGCGTCAGGGCCGTTGAAATCGGCGCCGGAATGCGGATATCGAGGATGAAGGGAAGCGAAGCCAACGACTGCATGCGTTACGAAACCGACGGTTCGCCCGGTTTCGGAGAAAATAACGGCGGCGGCATCTCGGGCGGCATTTCGACCGGCGCCCCCATCGTGGTCCGCGCTTACGTAAAACCGACGCCGTCGATATATAAAAAACAAATGACCGTCGATTTTTACAAGGAAAAAAACTGCGCGGTCGAACTCGAAGGAAGGTTCGATTCCAACTTTACGCCGCGCGCGATGGCCGCGGCCGTTTCGACTCTTAAAATCATGCTTGTCGACCACCTTCTTCAAACCCCGTTTTTAAAAATAAATTAATAGTTTATAAATGAAAGCTGATAGTTGATGGATTTCCAACTATCAGCTTTTTTACTTTTACCGTTTACTATTACTGCTCACTATGCACTGTGCACTATAAACTATGCACTGACTTAAGGTCTTCCTATCGAATAATAAGTGAATCCGAAACTGCGGACGAATTTAGGGTTGTAAAGGTTCCTGCCGTCGAATATGACGGAGCCTTTCATAAGTTTTTTAATTTTTTCAAAATCCGGTTCGCGGAAAGAGCCCCATTCGGTAACCAGTATCATCGCGTCGGCCGCTTCGAGAGTTTTATAAGCGTTCTCATAATATTTGACGGACGTCGATTCCGGTATTATTTTTTTCGCCTCTTTCACCGCTTCGGGATCGAACGCCTGTATCCGGGCCCCGCCATCGATGAGTTTGTTGATGATCACTACCGACGGCGCCTCGCGCATGTCGTCGGTTTTGGGTTTGAACGAAAGTCCCCATATCGCGAACGTTTTAGATCTGACGTCGCCGCCGAAGTGCTTCATAACTTTTTTAACAACCAGTTCTTTCTGGGCGGCGTTGACCTCTTCGACCGCGTTCAATATCTTCGCGTCATGGCCGAGCTCTTGAGCCGTTCTGAGAAGCGCCTTGACGTCCTTGGGAAAGCAGCTGCCGCCGTAGCCGGCGCCGGCGAAAAGAAAGTCGTGCCCTATCCTTGTGTCGGAGCCGATGCCCGTTCTTATCATGTCGATATCGGCGCCGCAGCGCTCGCACACGTTGGCCATTTCGTTCATGAACGAGATCCTTGTCGCGAGCATGCAGTTGGCGGCATATTTTGTGAGTTCGGCGCTGCGCACGTCCATGGTTATGACGCGGTAATTCTTTCTCATGAACGGCGAGTAAAGTTCCTTCATAAGTTCGGCGGTGCGTACGTTGTCGGTGCCGATGACCACCCTGTCGGGCTTCATGAAATCTTCTATGGCCGCGCCTTCCTTCAAAAATTCAGGATTGGAGACCACGTCGAACTCGAAGTTCGCCCCGCGCTCCTTGAGCGCGTTTTTTATCGTGTCGCGGACCCTTTCGGCTGTGCCGACCGGCACGGTCGATTTGTCGACTATCACTCTATAGCCATTCATGTTCATTCCGATGTCACGCGCCACGCTTAAGACATACTGCAGATCGGCGCTTCCGTCCTCGCCGGGCGGCGTGCCGACCGCTATGAAACAAAAAAGAGAGCCTTCCACGGCTTCTTTTATGTCCGTCGTAAAAACCATGCGTTCTTCTTTTATATTGCGCCTGACCATTTCCTCGAGGCCGGGTTCATAAATGGGTATAATTCCGTTTTTAAGCCCGTCTATCTTCGCTTTATCGACGTCCATGCAGATGACGTCGTTGCCCATTTCGGCGAAGCAGGTGCCGGTAACGAGCCCGACATAACCTGATCCTATAATCGTGATTTTCATGACCATCGTCCTTTCCATGACTATAAACTCGTGAATTTGACGGATGTATGATATCATTGTAATTTTATTATGTCAACTAAAAACTGAACGCAGAATTTTTGTTGACATAGAATTTTAATTTATGTATAATGATTTCGAAAAAAATATAGATAATCACTTTAACCATATAGGAAATAAGTTAAATAATGAAGGGCAGGTAATGAAATGGCCGAGAGAAATATCGACACTCTCATCAAGGATCTGTATCAAAAGAAAGAAGTTATAATGGACGCCGACGGCAAGCGCGGCGCAAAACAGCACGCTAAGGGTAAATTAACCGCGCGCGAAAGAATCGCGGCGCTTTTAGACCCGGGTTCGTTCGTCGAAACGGATATGTTCGTAAAGCACCGCTGCGACAACTTCGGCATGGAAAAACAGGAAGTGCCCGGCGAAGGCGTGGTAACGGGTTACGGCCACATCGACGGCAGGCTCGTTTATGTTTTCTCGCAGGACTTCACCGTGTCGGGCGGATCGCTCGGCGAAATGCACGCGCTGAAAATAACCAAACTGCAAGACCTCGCGCTTAAATCAGGCGCCCCCTTCATCGGCATCAACGATTCGGGCGGCGCGCGCATTCAGGAAGGCGTCGATTCTCTGCACGGCTACGGCCAGATATTTTTCAGAAATACCAGAAGCTCCGGCGTTATCCCCCAGATATCGGTAATACTCGGCCCCTGCGCCGGCGGCGCGGTTTATTCGCCCGCTCTTACCGACTTTGTTTTCATGGTCGATAAGGTCAGCCAGATGTATATCACCGGACCTTCCGTCATTAAAGCCGTTACCGCCGAAGACGTCACCGCCGAAGAAATAGGCGGCGCGTACACTCATAACGCCATCTCCGGCAACGGCCACTTCATCTGCCAGGACGAGAACGAATGCTTCTCCCAGATCAGACAGCTTCTGAGCTTTATCCCCGCCAATAACCTCGACGATCCGCCGCATTCGGAAACTAACGACGACGTCAACAGAAAAGACCCTGAGCTGCGCTCGATAGTGCCTACAAACTCGAAAATGCCCTACGACGTGCGCGACGTCATACGCAGAGTGATCGATAACGGCAATTTTTTCGAGATAATGCCCCTTTATTCGCAGAACATGGTCATCGGTTTCGCCCGCCTGGCCGATCAGTCGATCGGCATTATCGCCAACCAGCCCAACGCGCTCGCGGGCTGCCTCGACATCAACGCTTCCGACAAAGCCGCGCGTTTCATCCGCTTCTGCGACTGCTTCAACATACCCATACTCACTATTGTCGATACGCCCGGATTCCTTCCCGGCAAAAACCAGGAATTCGGCGGCATCATCAGGCATGGCGCGAAACTTCTGTTCGCATACTCCGAAGCCACGGTGCCTAAGGTCACTCTGACGCTCAGAAAATCATACGGCGGCGCGTCGGTCGCAATGTGCAACAAAGACCTCGGCGCCGACTACGTTATAGCGTGGCCCCAGGCTCAGATCGCCGTAATGGGCGCGGATGGAGCCGTTCCGCTCATATTCAAGCGCGATATCGAAGGCGCCACTAACCCGGCCGAAAAACGCAAAGAACTTATCGAAACCTACGAACAGCTGACCTGTAATCCCTACGAAGCCGCCAAACGCGGTCTCTGCGATTTCGTAATAACCCCTGAAGAAACAAGGCCTTTCTTAGCTTCGCTTTTCAGCACGCTTCGCACCAAACGCGAATCGCTGCCCAATAAAAAGCACGCCAACATTCCGCTTTAAAACGTGAAGCAAATGACGAAAAAGCAATTAAATTATGAGGTGAAAAATGGCCGATAAAAAGATAGACACTTCCGCGGTTAAAAATAAAGTCCCGAAAAAGATGCTGGCAGTCGTCACCGCGGCGCTCAGCATGTATCTTCAGAACGAAAAGCTCAACTTCAAAATACTCGATATCAAACCCGTGCATTCGAGCGATTTGAATATTTGGGGCCTTTTCGGCCGGATGACCGGCATGCAGAGGCTTTCAAGAAATAAATGGGGTAGACGTTAATAATTTCAATTTTTCATTTTTTTGATATATAAGGAAAGGCAGGCATATGATTAGAAAATACGTAGTTAAAATAGGCAAGGAATCTTTCGAGGTCGAAGTCGATGAAATACAAACTCAAGCGGCGGCGCCGAATTTTCAGCCCAATGTGATCATTCCGCCGAAGGTTATTACCGCTCCGCTTCCGACGCCGAAACCTAAAATGCCTCACTCGGTCGCACGCCAGAAATCGCCGACCGGCGGCAAAACCATAAACGCCATGATGAGCGGCAGTATTATCGCGGTGCTCGTCAAAGAAGGCGACGAAGTGAAGGAAAACGACGCCGTGGTAAAACTCGAAGCGATGAAAATGGAAACTATCGTCAATTCTCCTTTCGCCGGCAAAGTTAAAGAGGTCCTCGTGAGCGAACGCCAGACCGTTACGGCAGGCGATATGCTCGTAGTGATCGAATAACTCTCAGGCTGACGATAACAAGTTGTTTTGTTGTTTTTATGTCCGTAATTATTTACTGACTGAAAGATTTTAAAGATCAGATTCAGATAAGGAGATTTAAATAATGCCAAAAATAACCGAAACCATATTTAGAGACGCACATCAATCGCTCGCGGCTACACGCATCGAAACATCAGATATGATTCCCATCCTCGAAAAAATAGACGAAGTCGGCTACTGGTCGCTTGAAATGTGGGGCGGCGCGACGTTCGATACATGCCTGCGCTTCCTGAACGAAAACCCATGGCAGCGCATACGCGAATTCAAAAAACATATCAAAAAAACCAAACTGCAGATGCTTCTGCGCGGGCAGAACCTGGTCGGCTACAAACACTACGCCGACGACATAGTCGAAAAATTCATACAAACCGCTCATGAAACAGGCATCGAAGTTTTCAGAATATTCGACGCGCTCAACGATATCCGCAATATGGAATTTTCCATAAAAGTCGCTAAAAAATGCGGTGCCATCGTTCAGGGCACGGTCAATTACACGATCAGCCCCGTGCATAAACTCCAGTCGTTCATCGACGTGGCCAAACAGTTAAGAGATTCCGGCTCCGACATCATCTGCATAAAAGACATGGCCGGCCTCATTTCGCCCGCCATAGCATTCGAACTCATTTCGAAGATGAAAAAAGAAACGGGACTTCCGGTCGCGCTTCACAGCCACTGCACCACCGGCATGGCGCCTATCAGCTATTTCAAGGCCGCGGAAGCCGGCGTCGATCATCTCGACACTGCGCTTTCACCGTTCTCTTCCGGCACCTCGCAGCCGACCACCGAAACGCTCGTCGCGGTCCTGGACGAATCCGGATATAAAACCGGCGTGGACGCAAAGCATTTCACCGATATCACCAGATATTTTGAAAATCTCAAAGAAAAATATCAGTACCTCATATCGCCGCTCGCCGAACGCATCGACGTTCGCGCGCTCATTTACCAGGTGCCCGGCGGCATGTTCACCAATCTCGTATCGCAGCTCGAAAAGCAGGGCGCCATGGATAAATTCGAGGCCGTCCTCGCCGAAATACCCAAAGTGCGTGAAGATCTCGGCTGGGTGCCTCTGGTCACGCCCACGAGCCAGATCGTCGGAACGCAGGCAACGCTCAACGTTATCATGGGCCAGCGCTATAAAGTGATAATCCAGGAAGTTAAAGATATATGCAAGGGCCTCTACGGCAGGACCCCCGCCGAAATCAACCCTGAAGTCATCAAACTCGCTATCGGCGACCACGCGCGCATCACCGGCCGTCCCGCCGACACGATAGCGCCTGAATGGCAGAAATGCAAAGACGCCGTCAAACAGTATTCCGATAAGGACGAAGATATCCTGAGCTATGCGCTCTTCCCCCAGGTCGCGATCGAATTTTTTGAAAACCAGAAAAACCCCATGAAGAAAGAACAGGCCGGCGACGCTACGAAATCTTCGAAACAGACCCATCCCGAAAAGCAGTTCGTACTCAACATTAACGGTGAAAAGTACGAGGTCGGCATAGCCGAAGTGGTCATGGAAGCCGGAGCCGCAAGCACCGGATGCTGATCCGACTCCGTTAATTTTTAAAATTTTATAAAGAAGTATAGAGAATATAATAGTTGAGAGTTGAGAACGGAGAGTGGAGAGTTAAGGATTTTTGACGAATAAATTTTTAGTTTATTAATGTTATACGTTTTTTATTATGTATCATCAAAGTTTTATATTAATATTCTTATAAAATAATAACAATAAAAAAAATAAAAATAATCAAGTGGTTATGAATTATAATTTATTCGTCATTAAATATCAAAAGTCAACAGTTCTCCACTCTCACCTCTCAACTCTCCACTCATCTTAAGCAAGGGGTAGATGTTAAAAATGAGTAAAGACGAATTGAAAAACCAATACCAGCACTGGTATGATAAAGTTTATAAAAAATCGATCGATAAATTTCCTGAAAGATGCAAAACTTTCAAAACGCCTTCGGGCTCTGATGTAAACCCGCTTTACACTCCGCTGGACAACAGCTTCGATTACACCGACAAGCTCGGCTTCCCCGGCGAATTCCCGTTCACGCGCGGCGTTCAGCCCAACATGTACCGCGGCCGCTTCTGGACCATGCGCCAGTATGCCGGCTTCGGCACCGCTGAAGAATCGAACAAACGCTATAAATACCTGCTCGCGCAGGGGCAGACCGGACTTTCGATCGCGTTCGACCTGCCTACTCAAATCGGCTACGATTCCGACCACGCGCTCGCATCCGGCGAGGTCGGAAAAGTCGGCGTCGCAATCGACACGCTCGCCGATATGGAAACCCTCTTCGGCGGCATCCCGATGAATAAAGTATCCACCTCGATGACCATTAACGCCCCCGCATCGGTGCTTCTTGCCATGTATATCGCCGTCGGCGAAAAACAGGGCGTCGCACGCAAAGACCTCGAAGGCACCATCCAGAACGACATTTTAAAAGAATATATCGCGCGCGGAACCTACATATTCCCGCCGAAACCTTCGCTGCGCCTGATCACCGATATCTTCGACTTCTGCACGCGCGAAGTGCCGAAGTGGAACACCATCTCCATCTCCGGCTACCACATTCGCGAAGCAGGCTCTACGGCCGCTCAGGAAGTCGGATTCACACTCGCCGACGCCATCTGCTACGTTGACGCTGCTCTCAAAAAAGGCCTTAAACTAGACGATTTCGCGGCGCGCCTTTCATTTTTCTTCAACGCGCACAACGACGTTCTCGAAGAAGTCGCTAAATTCCGCGCCGCCCGCCGCCTGTGGGCTAAGATCATGCGCGACCGCTTCGGCGCCAAAGAAAAGAAATCCATGATGCTGCGCTTCCACACGCAGACCGCCGGCTCCACGCTCACCGCGCAGCAGCCCGACAACAATATCATGCGCGTCGCATATCAGGCGCTCGCGGCCGTCCTCGGCGGCACCCAGAGCCTGCACACCAACTCGCGCGACGAGGCGCTCGCCCTTCCGACCGAACACTCCGTCACCATAGCGCTTCGCACCCAGCAGGTGCTCGCATATGAAAGCGGCGTGGCCGATCAGGTCGACCCGCTCGCAGGCTCCTACTACATCGAAGCCGCTACCGACCGCATCGAAAAAGAAGCTATGGAATATATCACCAAGATCGACCAGATGGGCGGTATGACCGCCGCCATCGAGGCCGGATTCGTTCAGAAAAACATCCAGGAGGCCTCCTTTAACTACATGCAGTCGATCGAAAAGAACGAACGCGTCATCGTCGGCGTCAATAAATTCGAGGCTAAAGAAGAAACGCCGATCCCGCTTCTCAGAGTCGATCCCATCATCGAAAAAAGCCAGACGGAAAAACTCAGTAAAGTCAAAGCTACGCGCAATAACGAAAAAGTAAAGGCCTGCCTTAAACTGCTTCATAACGCGGCCCTCGGAAACGATAACCTGATGCCGCTTATCATCGACTGCGTTAAAGAATACGCATCGCTCGGCGAAATATGCGACACCATGAGGGGCGTTTTCGGCGAATATAAAGAAAATGTCGTAATTTAAGGAAGGTGAGTGAAAGTTATGCATAAAGATAAAAAAATCAGAGTACTGATCGCTAAACCCGGCCTCGACGGCCACGACCGCGGCGCGAAATACGTCGCTAAAGCCCTGTCCGATCAAGGCATGGAAGTCATTTACACCGGCATACGCCAGACGCCCGAATCGATAGCTAACACCGCCGTCCAGGAAGACGTCGATATCGTCGGGCTGTCATGCCTTTCAGGCGCTCACAACAGCCTGTTTCCAAAGGTCGTCGAAGAGCTTAAAAAGAAGAACGCAGGCGATGTTACCGTCTTCGGCGGCGGCGTCATACCGAAAGACGATATACCTTTTTTGAAACAATCCGGCATATCCGAAGTTTTCACGCCCGGCACTCCGATACGCGCCATCACAGCTTATATATATAAAGTGCTCAACATCGAAGTCGCGCCCGCCGAACAATACATTAAAAAACTTGACCATATCGGCATCGCCGTTACGAGCCTCGAAGAAGGTATCAAACTCTACGCCGACAGCATGGGCCTCGCTCTAGGCGGCACCGAAGAAGTGCCCGAACAGAAAGTTAAGGTCGCATTCTTCAAAGCCGGCGACGTCAATATCGAACTGCTCGAGCCCACATCGCCCGACAGCCCCGTCGCTAAATTCAT
>MGFH01000046.1 GCA_001791795.1 Candidatus Wallbacteria bacterium GWC2_49_35 | reverse complement strand
GTTTCCGAGACGATTCGCCGGCGTGTCTCGTCGGTGAGTTTCTTCGCTGATATAATATCAAGCCACTTCTGGGATTCGTCTATTATTTTTTTTCTGTTCAAGCTCATGGTAATCACCCGCATTATAACATTCGGCCGTTTCGACCGCCGGTTTAATATATATCAAAAGCGTCGGATTGTCAATTATTTTTATTATTTTCTAACGTAGTGGGGCATCGCGGGAGGCAGCTCGATCGATATCTCGACTAAGCCCATATATGCGCCGTCCTTATACCACGGCGCCTGGTGGATCAGTTTTCTGACGCCGTTCTTTTCGATAGTATAACTGTTTTTTTCGCCTGTACGCATCATTTCGACCAGTTTCAACCTGGCCGGCTCAGGGTGGCAGTCCAATAGGCTTTTGCCGGTAAGCGAAGCCCCTCCGTATTTTTCAAAGGTTTTAGCAGACTTTTCGTTCATATAAATTATTACCGCTTCGGTATCGCACACGGTCACCGCCGCGCCA
Organism: Candidatus Wallbacteria bacterium GWC2_49_35; assembly: GCA_001791795.1. GTDB lineage: Bacteria > Muiribacteriota > UBA9980 > UBA9980 > UBA9980 > UBA9980. Next base: position 8,088 of record MGFH01000046.1, on the reverse strand, counting down.
AATTCCTTTACCCAGTCGAGTCCTTCCATGATTTTCTCCCTTCCGCCTCTGAAGGCGGGAAATTATTTCAGGCCGGGCGATTTAACGCGGGTCCGCTCGCACCGGGACAGGCGAAAAACGCCAAAACCAGAGCGCGCGGGATCGCCCCCATGCGCTCTGGTTAGTTATTTAAATTTATTATGCCGCGCGTAAATGAACCGCGGTTCATTCAGCGGTATTGTTCTTTACGCCGAGATAAATTCTAAAAAGCTGAGCAGCTGAACTAAAACGTCGTGGGATTCCCTGTACTCTTTTTTGCTTTTAAGGTACTTAACTATAAGCGCGAGTTTTTCTTCGGTGATCTTTTTTCCGCCCTTCGTTAAGACGGCTTTTTTAAGGCTCTTAAGGCCTTCGTCAAGTTTCATCGTAAAACCGGTGACCGCCGCGCGGCCGGGCCTTTCGATGCCGAACATCCAGTCGGTTGAAAGTTTGTTCTTGGCGCAATATCTGATCAATAACTCGGGAGGGAATTTGTCGTTTTTCTTGAAGCCGGAAAGCGCCTGAGGGGTTACTTTTAACGTGCGAGCTATTCCCGCGTCGGTTTTTTCGCCGCTGTGCTTTTTCAATTTTTTGATGATACCGTTGAAACTAAACATACTCACTCTCTTTTATCCAAATTACTCGCCGAACGCGTCGTCACGCTATTTTAATTCATAAAGTTTTGTTTTATGTCATCATAACGCGCGTCAAGCATTTTTTTATATTTTTATGCTTGACAATGATAGATAAATAAGTTATAATGATGTCCGAATTATTAAATCCGAATTTCATTATAAATTTCTTATAAAAAAACGACACGAGGACGGTGGTTTAACCTATTTAACGTCATTCTACACTAAAACTCGATAAAAAGCAATATTTTTTTTCGAAATTTTATAAATTTTATTAGAAAGTGATTGGCATGAGTGAAAAAAGCAGGAAAATTAAGGGTTTGTTAATGATGAAAGGGATTACCGTCACAAGCATCGCCAAGTCGATGGAAGTAAGCCTGACCTTCGTGTCGCTTGTTCTTAATGAAAAGAAAAAATCAAAACGCATACAGGAGCACATCGCCGGGCTTTTAGGTCTTACCTATTCCGAACTCTGGGAACAGAAACTGTCGGATACTGGCGCCGAGATCGGCATCAACATTAAAAATCTCTAAAAAATGAGAATTTTACGAAAATCAAACAAAAAAAGAGCCGTTCGAGTTATCTGAACGGCTCTTTTTTTTGTTCAATGCGTTTGTTTGTTACGCTATATTTTTTCGAAACTGTCTTTGCCAACGCCGCAGGCGGGGCAGACCCAGTCTTCGGGTATTTTTTCAAAAGGCGTGCCGGGAGCGATTCCGCCGTCAGGATCGCCGGCTGCCGGATCGTATATATAATCGCACACGGTGCATCTCCACTTACTCATTTTAAACCTCCAGATTTTTTTAAAATTATAACAGCATTTTTATAATTATACCGCGCCGTCCCTTCCGTTTGAGCCGGAGGCCGGCAGGACCGAAATTTATTTACGCGAACCAAGATGGCTGTCGAGCATGAAAATAGCGCCGAGATTGCCGTTGATCATTTTTAATTTTTCAACTATCTCGCTCGTATTGGCCTCTTCTTCAACCTGTTCTTTGATGAACCACTGAAGCATTACCTGGGCGGGATAATCCTCTTCGGCGAGGGCCATCTTATAAAGTTTGTGAATGTTGGAAGTGACGAGTTTTTCGTGTTCGTAAGCTTTTTCGAAAACCGACGTCACCGATTTGTAATTAGAAGGCGGCTCGTCTAATTTAGGAAGAGTTACTTTGTAGCCGCGATCGATAAGATGCTCTATCATCTTATCAGCGTGCTCATATTCTTCTTTTGCCTGCTGATTGAACCAGTTGGCCATTCCTTTGAAATTACTCATTTTGCAGTAGAGCGCCATTGCCTCGTAAATATAACCCGAATAAATTTCAAAACCTGCCTGTTTGTTTATAGCTGAAAACAGTTTTGTGCTGATATAAATCCCCTCCGTACTTTTTTTAAAATTATATTACAATAAAATGAAAATTTTGTCAATTAAAAAAGAAAAATAGTTGACGGCTTTTGTCATCTATAAATTTTTAAATGAAAAACGCGCGGGCGCCATTATTTTTAAAGGCACGCCGCGCGTTTTATAACCATAATCTTTAATATCGTTTAGACCGGATTCATCTCTGAAATAAAAACATTGTCGCTGAATATATCGGTTTTAGATTTCATAACTTCCTGCATCATTTCAAAAGTGTTTTTGACCGGGTTCCTGGATTCTTTGAATAGTCCTTCGAATAAATGCGAATGATATTTGCTTTGATTCATGCTGCGTCACCTCTTTGATTTAACAAGTTATTAAATATCTTTAATAAAACTTATCGATAGCCGTTCAAGAAAATTTCTCAATTACATAAAATATCGGTTGAATTCAGGCATAGTTTAGTTATATAATAAATTTAAAATTTCACGAATGCTATTAGCAAAAAATTTATAACATAAACTAAATGTACAAAGGAAAAAGAAAGGAATTTTTTATGCCAAACAGCAAAGCAAAGACCAAAGCGGCGGTTTACTTCAAAAGCATCAGAAAAAAGGAGGGCGCTAAAGATATAGCCGGCGTCAACCTCGATCTGATAATGAAGCTCGACGCGTTTTCGGCGATAAAAGAAAAGGATTTCGTGGCGATCAAAATGCACTTCGGAGACAAAGACAATATCGGCCATATAAAACCGGAAACCGTAAAGGCGCTCGCCGACGCGATAAAAGCCCGAAAGGCGCGGCCGTTCCTGGTCGAAACTTCGACGCTCTACGTGGGCGAGCGTTCCAACGCCTACGATCATTTGAAAATCGCCTACGAGCACGGCTTCACTTTTGAAAAAACGGGAGTCCCTATAATCATGGCAGACGGCCTTCTCGGCCATTCACAGACGGCCGTTAAAATAAACGCCAGGCACAATAAAGAGATATTCGTGGCCGGCGATGTCTCCCACTACGATTCCATCATCTGCCTGAGCCACGTTACGGGCCATATCATAACCGGCATAGGCGCCGCGATCAAAAACATTGGAATGGGCCTTGCCTCGCGCGGAGGCAAGCTCAGCCAGCATTCGGGAGTTCTGCCTTCGATCAACGCGAAAAAATGCACTAAATGCGGCCGCTGCCGCGCCTTCTGTCCCGCCGGAGCCATCAGCCCGGGCGATGCGGCATTTTCAATAGATCACGCAAAATGTATAGGATGCGGTGAGTGTCTTGCAGTATGCAAGTTCGAGGCAGTTAAATACTCGTGGAAGCAGTCGTCGAAAATAGTTCAGGAAAAGATGGCCGAACACGCGCTCGGCGTTATTTTTGGAAAAAAAGACCGGATAATGCTTACCAACCATATAATACACGTCACGAAAGAATGCGACTGCATGGCGAAAGGCGAAGCTTGCGTCATGGAAGACATCGGCATTCTCGCATCGGGCGATCCCGTCGCCCTTGACAAGGCCACAATCGACATGGTGAAGAAAATGAACGGCTACGCTTTCGACTACGAGAGCGAAAACCCTCTCAACCCTCTTCACCAGCTCGAGCACGGCGAAAAAATAGGACTGGGAACGATGGATTACGAATTGATCGAATTAAATTAAAACCGGAAAAGAAAAGGGGCCTCTACTTTAAATATTTTTTCAGCAGCACTGCGAAACTTCTGTCGATCCTGTCGAACTCAACGGCGGCGGATTCGATGCGCTCGTCCGTGAGGAATTCGCCGATATCCGCTCCGAGAGCGGCGACCGCCGCGTCGGGATTAAAGCCGTACGCCCAGGCTATTACATTGTAAAATCGCTGCGGATCGAGAGAATGGCTGCCGGCGAACTCGAGGTCCTCGACTTTAAGAGCCGACGCGTCGAATTCCGCGACGAACCATTCGGAAGCGTTCACCAGCGATAAAACCGCCCGATGATCGTCGTCGCCGAAGGTCTTCAAAATTATCCACGAAGCTATCTGGTCGGCCACATCTTCTTCTTTGCCGGTTACAGGCAGGTCGAATATGTCGATGAGCGCATGCCCGAGTTCGTGCAGCGTTACGAAGAAGACAAGATCGACGAACAGTTCGGCTTTTTCATCGGCGTTCATATCCTTTTGCAAATCGACAAGGTCCGAAAAATATTTTAGAAGCTCGTATGATATGATTATCTCTTTTTTTTCGGGATCATAATAGGCGTTCTCCTCGCCAAGCATGGCGAGCCTCAATTTGAGTTCGGAAGGCAGCTCTATAAAAAAATTCAGATGCTCGACGAGCGTTTCGAAAATAGCCGAATCACGGACCTGGTTTTTAACGGCCTCGTGATCTTTGCCGTCGGCCTTTCCGTAAACTATGACAAGATTGCATTTGACGAGTTTGAACGCGCAGCACTTTCCGTGATGGGCGTGCCCCTGAGTGCTTTCAACAGGCGGTGCCTTCACGGCGGCAGCGGAGGAACGGTCCGCGGCGAATCGCCCCACGCCTCTGGCGCGAGCGATTTCGGCCTCCGTCGTAGCCTCGGTCAATCCGGCGGTGTCGAGCATTCCAGCAAGCAGGAAACAAGGCTGAAAAAAAATGACGACGGCCGCAGACGCCGTAAATAAAAATTTCATAAAATCCTCCATGAAAAGCCCTGTCGCGGATCTTTCCGCCGCTTTATTCCGCGGCCGTTTCAAGCGCGATCCCGGCCATCTTCGTAAACGTCTTTTCCCGCTGTTCGCTCGTCGTGGCCTCGTGCGTGACCAGGCTGTCGCTCACCGTCAGGATCGTAAGGGCGCGGACGCCGTGCCGGGCCGCTATAGTGTAAAGCGCGGTGGTTTCCATCTCGACGGCGAGAACTCCGTATTTCGCCCACAGCTTCCATCCGTCCGGATTTTCGCCGTAAAAAACGTCGGTGGCCAGGATATTGCCGACCTTAGCGTCAACCCCCATCTGTTTCGCTGCGCCGTGCGCCCTCTGCAGCAGGCCGAAATCGGCCGCGGGTGAATAATCCGCGCCGTTGAAGACCAGTTTGTTATAACTGGAGTCGGTACAGGCCGTCATCGCCAGAATAATGTCGTAAAGTTTCACTTCCGCCTGCATCGAGCCGCAGGAGCCTATTCTGATCAAATTTTTTACCCCGTAGGAGGTAACGAGTTCGTTCGCGTATATCGCAATGGAAGGTATGCCCATTCCGCTGCCCTGAACGCTGACGCGCTTGCCCTTATAAAGTCCGGTGTAGCCGAGCATGCCTCTGACGTTGTTATAGCAGGCTGCGCCCTCCAGAAAATTTTCCGCCACGAATTTTGCCCTTAGCGGATCTCCGGCCAGCAGAACCGTTTTTGCGATCTCGCCCTCTTTGGCTCCGATGTGAATGCTCATTTTTTCCTCCGTCGATAAATTTATTAAATTATTTAAAAATTGTTTGCTTATAACTCATTTGAAATTCTTGAACGCCGAAAGTATCTTCTCGCTGTCGCCCTTGTCTATGGCGATCAAAAAATTGCCGTTGACATGCCACACGCGGCCCTCGTCCTTGTTTTTACGGATATTTTCAGCCTTGGCCGGATTTTTAACCTTCAGGATCCTGATGCTGAAATTCACGCCTTTATAGTCCACGCGCTCCTGTATGGATTCGTCCATGTATGCGAACCTCTCGAGGTGTACGACCTCCCCGTTGATCTCGCTGCCCTGAAAATGCCTGGCCAGAGACACTATGGTCGCCGCCTCGTTTGACGAGTTGTAATAAAGGCCGACCAGAATAAAAGCCAGTATGGAAAACGCGATGAACCCGAGCGCGGCGTTGCGCAGAAAATTATCCTCCACCGGCGCGGCCGGAGCATTTTTTTTGCGCGCCGCCTTCCTGTCGGGGGCCGCGGATGGAAATTCAGCGGGCGCAGAAGGAACCTGAGACGGCAAAACCGATGGCTGGGTAGTTTTTTCTTTAGGCCCGGGCACCGGGGATCTTTTCGACGGCGGCGTTTCGCGCCCGGTCTTCTTCGGCGGGAACTTTTTATCTTCAGTTTTCGGCGGGGCTTTTTTGATGTCGTCGATCACCGCGGGTTCAGGCTTTTTTTCTTTTGATGCAGCGGGTTCCCCGTCTTTTTTCGTCCCGGCGGCATTATCCGCCGGCGGGGACATTTTCTGAGACGACGTTTCCTTCTTCGACGCGGGAGCCACTTCTTTTTTTAACTTTCCGGCGTCGTTTTCGGAGGATTTCGGCACATGCTTTATTTCCTCCGGCTTTTTCTCTTCCCGGGCGACCCCGGGCAGCTCTTTCGAAGCCTCGTCGAGCACAGCGCCCGCGGAAATTTTGAAAAGTTCCGCGCTTATTCCGCCGTCCGCGGGGGGCGGCCCGTTTTCAACTATCTCGTTGATAAGCCGGTCTATGGCGTCATTAGCGTCTTCGTTGCCGGCCGATTTTTCGCCGGCGGACCCGGTTTCGCCTATCAGCCTGTCGATGGTATCCTTTATTTCCTTCTGGCTGACTTTTTTGCCCCTGGATGGCGTAAAAACATTCAAGGTGAACTTCAGTTTATGCGTCGCCTCGAAGCATTTTTCCGCCTCTTTATCTTTACCGGACTGCTGGAGTATAAGGGCCTTGTTATATATCGCGTCATCGTCGGAAGGGTTGAGCTCGATCGCGCGCTCGATGGATTCGAGCGCTTTTTTATAATCTTCGAGCTGGGAGTATATGGAAGCTTTCTGTTTCCATGCTCTGGCGTAATTCGGGTTCACGCGCGTCGCGCGGTTGAGTTCGACGAGCGCGCGCTCTATATTGCCGAGTTCGAAATGCACCATCGCTTCTTCGAAAAAGAACTCCTCGTCTTTTTTGATGTTGTTTTCGATATCGAATATGTCTCGCCCGGCGCTGTCTTCTATAAAGGACGAATCCATAAAATCGAAATCGAACCCCACGGCGTCGTACTTTTTGACGAATTCAAGCGCGCGCGGATCAACCGACTCTTTAAGGTTATTGATGATTATAGACTGCAGTGTGTTATTGAAGCCGGGGAAATATTTTTCATAAAGTTTGATGAACATGTCAGGGGCGTAAAAAAAAGTGAGCCTGACGGCGAGAGTTTTCAATTCGTTGTCGTTTCCGCTTAAAATGTTGGCGATCTCGCTCACCATAACGTCTTTATCGATGCGCGAAAAATATTGAAAGGCTGTGATTTTGACGCGTTCGTCGGCGTCGCCTATAAGCGGCAGAATGTCGGCGAACACCTCGTAGTTTGCGCCTAGAAGACACAAAGATTCTATGGCGTTCGACTTGACGCGGTTATCGTGGAATGAAACGAAGCGAACCAGATAATCGATATCGCCGGGACCGCCCATCGTTCCTATCGCTTTGACGAGCGTCGCCACCACCGCCACGTCCTTTTCCGTCTCGAGTTTGTCTTTGAATTTATCCAGAGCCGCACGGCTTTTAATGCCGTAAAAAGCTGTGATCGCGGCTATCTTGGTCTCGCGGACACCCGAGGCCAGATAATCGGAAAGCAGTTCCGTGTCGAAGCCGGATTTCTCTATTTCGGCCTTTATCTCATATTTATGCTCTTTAGATACAAGCGGCGCCGCCTGGTTATATTTCTGAGACAGCACGCCGATGATTTTAGCGCTTATTCTTCTGAGCTCTTCCGAGCTGTCGTTCTTCAGGGGAAGCAGCACGTCTATAACTTCAGGCGCGTCGATACGCGACAGCATCAGAACGCTTTTCTTTCGCGTTTCGGCGTCGGGGCTTTCAATACCTTTTTTCAGATCGTTTATTATCAGTTCGAGGTTTTTGTTCATAAATTTTAATTATATCACTATGAGCCTGTTTTTTTCAAGCATTTTAAATTTAAATTTGGCGCTCATTCATAGGCGTTTTCAGCGTCTGTTTAAATTCGCGATTCCGCTGGCCGGCAAAAAATTAAATTTATTAGCCATAAAATGTTGAATTTTCTAAACTTATTTAGTATAATTAGTGAAACGTTAAAAATTTGCGTTCATCGGCATTATTTTAATGGCGCAGTAAATCAGATTTCAGGTTTTAAATAAGCGACTTTTTAAAAAAAATATAAGAGGTGGTTATTA
>MGFH01000045.1 GCA_001791795.1 Candidatus Wallbacteria bacterium GWC2_49_35 | reverse complement strand
TTCTTCAAGCGGAACCTGTACAGTCGAATATACGCCGGATGAATCCGCCGTTTCGGAGTTTTCCGCCGGAGCTTTCGTCGCCGTCTGTCCTGCGGCCATTCCGCCTTTCTTCGCTTTCGAGCCGCCTCCGCCCATCCCTCCGCCTGGCGAGCCTCCCATGGCGGTTGACGAAGGCATCGATGACGAGCCTGAAACCAGAATTTTTCGGACCTTTTCTTCGTCCTCGCGAAAATCTCTGCCGTATCTGACGCGCACGGGAAAGCGCATTCTGCCTTCGAGCGTGGTCGTGGCGACCTTTCCTCCCATTCCGATCTCGATCACGTTCTGGACGTCTTCGACGGAGATCCCATACCGGGCAGCCTTTTCACGATTTACGGATATTTCGAGGTACGGCTTTCCGACGCTCTGGTCGGGAAAAACATCCACCGCTCCCTTGACCGTCCTTAAAACATCCGCTATCTTATCCGATACCGACTGTATTTTCTTAAGGTCCGTGCCGAACACTTTAACGCCGATCATCGTGCGCACGCCGGTCGCCAGCATATCGATTCGGTTAATTATGGGCTGCGTCCAAATATTTCCCCAGCCGGGCATTTGAAGCGTGCTGTCGAGTTCTTTTACGATATCGCTTTTCGTTTTTTTCCACAAAAATATTTTATCGGAAAACGTTTGCAGCGTTGATTTTTTAACGAGCTCTATTTCGTCCGTCGTTATGGATTTTTCGAAGATTTTTTTTCGGTCGTTTTGCTCGTTTATCTCTCGCATCGCGTATTGAATATATGCCCTGCTGCCCCTGTCGAAAAGTTCATAATCCAGGTCCGTTAAAAATTTCTTCGTTTTTTCTTCTCTGACCAAGGTTTCGATAGTGGTGTTTTCAAAATCGTTGATCCTCTGTAAAGATAATTCGCGCATGTAATTGTCAAAATTGCCGATGGCGGTCATCGCGACATCGTTGATCAGATCGCTTTTCGTCTGCGCGTTTAATTTGATGAATCCGTTGACTTCGAGCGTATCCAGAAGCATTTTCGATCCGAGAAGCGCGTCGGCATATTCAAGTTTTCGTTTGGGCCACATTCTTTGATCGCGCAGGTTGATCACGGTTTCTATCATATCCAGCGGCGCGGGGTCGGTCGGCGTATCGGCCCTGCCGGCTTTTCCGACGACTATTCCGACTTCAGGGAAACGCCTGATCACGGCGTCGCGCATTTTAAGATCGTCTATGACCTGCGCGGCGGAGATCCTCGGAACGGTCGTCGGCATTTCAAGGATGCTTCCTTCGTCGAGAGACGGCATGAACTCGCGTCCGAGTTTCTGCGAGATGTGAAAGCCGAACGCCAATATTATCACAAAAAGCCAGATGACCAGTTTCGGCCTGTCGATAAGCCATGTGAGAATGGGTTTATAAATGTTAATGAAACTGCGGACTATCCAGCTTTCTTCTTCCCTGTATATACGGCCCCTGATTAACATCGGAATGAGAGCCGGAACCAGGGTTATAGAAAGCAGGGAAACCGCGATCAGGGCGAATGTCTTCGTGAAGGCGAGCGGATGGAACATTTTGCCTTCCATGCCGGATAACGCGAAGACCGGCAGGAAAGATATCACCATTATCAGTACGGCAAAAAATATAGGCCTGCCGACCATCTTGCACGGCTCGATAAGCATTTCGGTCGTGTCGCCTTTGATATGGCCGTCCGGAAACTTCAGATGCAGCGCATGAGTGGCATTTTCAACCATAACAATGGCCTGATCGACCAGGATGCCGATGGATATGGCGATACCGGAAAGCGACATGATATTCGACGCGACGCCGAAATACTGCATTAGAATAAATGCCAGAAGCACCGAGATCGGAAGCGTAAGGCATATTATAAAGGCGGAGCCGAAGTGGCCGAGTATCAACAACACAATCAGACCGGCGACGATTATTTCTTCCAGGAGCGTTCCTTTAAGCGTTTCTATGGCGCCGGTTATAAGTTCAGTCCTGTCGTAAAAAGGCACGATCCTGACTCCGGGCGGCAAACCTTTTTCGAGATCTTTTATCTTTTCGTGTATGGCTTTAGTAACGGAAAGAGGATTTCCCCCGTAGCGCATCATTACGACGCCGCCGACGGCTTCTTTATTGTTCTTTTCAAGGATAGACCTTCTGAAATCCGTTCCAAGCTGAGCCACAGCGACATTTTTTACGTATATCGGGACGCCGCCTCGCTGGGTTATAACCGTGTTTTCGATATCGCGCAGCGAAGAGATCAGCCCCACTCCGCGGATAACGTATTCGGCATTTCCTTTATGCACGACGCGGCCGCCGACTGCAAGATTGCTTCTGGCTATGGCTGAATAGACATCCGAAAGCGTCACGTTATAAGTTCTTAATTTATCCGGATTGATATCTACGTGATATTCGCGAGGCGCGCCGCCCGCCGTCGCCACCTGCGCAACGCCGGGAATTGAATTCAGCTGGTATTTAACGTAAAAATCCTGAAGCGTTCGAAGTTCCGAAAGATCGTAGCCGTCGCCTTCGACGGTGTACCAGAATATCTGGCCGAGTGCCGTCGCGTCGGGCGCCAGATACGGGACGACGCCTTCGGGAAGGAACGTCGAGGCTATGCTCAATCTTTCGAGGACGCGCTGTCTCGCGAAATAAAAGTCGATGTTGTCTTCAAAAATTATGTCGATCATCGAGAAATTAAATTCCGAGGAAGAACGGACGGCTTTAACGCCGGCGAGCCCCTGAAGGTTAACAGAAAGCGGGTATGTGAGCTGATCTTCGATCTCTTTAGAACTTCTTCCCATCCAGTCGGCGAATACGATGACCTGATTCTCGGAAAGATCAGGAATCGCGTCGATGGGCATGTTGAACATCGTATAAACGCCGTACATCGACGCTACCGCCACCAAGATAATTATTATGAATCTATTTCTGATGCTGTATTCTATAATGTTTTCAATCATAAAATTATTTCCTTTTGATCGGGTTCAGGCGGCTTTCGGCGTCAATAAGAAACGCGCCGGCGGCGACGACCTTATCGTCTTTTTTCAATCCGGAAATGACCGGATAATAACCGCCGCTTCGCGATCCTAAAGCGACTTCTATGGCGTCAAAAATACCGCTTTCGCGCTCGATATATACAATCTTTTTCATTCCGGTGTCTATGACCGCCGTTTCCGGCACGACGAGAACTTCGCCGGTAGTGGCTGAAACCAGACGCGGTTCGAGATCCATATCCATAAACGCTTTACATTTTTCGCATTTTCCGGGTTCGGCCGAAATCACTTCGGGGTGCATCGGGCAAACGTATATCACTTTTTTATCTTCAACCGGCATTGGAACCAGCTTCATTCCTCCGCACTTTGCGCATACGGCGTCCGCTTTGTCCGAACGCACTTCGGGGTGCATCGGACAGTAATAAATAGTTTTGGTTCCTCCATGTACCGGCTCACGCTTTTCCGAGGCCGATTTAAAAGGTTCAATTTCACAGATCGGAACTTTTATTATGGCCGTCAAAAACATTCCGGGTTTAAGTTTTAGATCGGAATTTCCTATATCGACTCTTACGTTTACCGTTCTCGTGTTTTTATCCACGACATAATCCACGAATGCAACTGTTCCGTTAAAAAAGTCGTTGGGATATGCACTGGTTTTAATTGAAACTTGCTGCCCGATTTTTATATACTGGATGTCTTCTTCATAAACTTTAGCCTGCATCCAGACCATTACAAGATTGGCCACATCGAAGATCGGCGAACCTTCATCGACATATTGCCCTTCGACCACGTATTTTTTCGTGACGATACCCGCTATCGGCGATACGATCGTTATATTAGATTCCGTTTTTCCGCTGCGTTCGATTTGATTAATCTGCTCGTCAGTTATCCCAAGGTATTTCAGACGTTTTCGGGCGGAAACGGCAAAACTTTGATTCACTTTGACCGCTTCTTCAAAACCTGGAATCGTTTTTATAATATTTTTATTCGACCTGGAAATATTAAGCAATTCATCGATAGTAGATAGAAGCTGGGGGCTGTATATTTTCGCGAGCGAATCGCCCTGTTTCACCGTCGTTCCCGTATAGTTGACAAAGAGTTTGTCGATCCTGCCGCCGATTCTCGCAGATATTCTGGCGAGCTTGCGTTCGTCAAATTCAACCGTTCCGGGCACCTCTATAAATTTTTCGAGCGGAAAATAATCGACAACGGCCGTTTTAACGCCGGCGAGCGCGATCCTGTAAGGACTCAACTGAACACGGCCGAGAATGTCCGGAGGCAGTTCGATTTTTGACTCGCTTTTATGCCGCTGTGACAGAGGCATTCCGCATATCGGACATGATCCGTGGGTATCGCGGATAACATTGGGGTGCATCGGGCAAAAATATTCGACGTTCGAAACTAGAACCGTGTCCGCCACGTTTTTAGGCCTCGTGTATTTTTCATAATAGTTCATTATAGTGTCCCAGTAACCTATCAAAAATCCCGTAAGAACCAGAATTAATATGAAGCGAAGGCGCACGTTGACGACTTCTATCACGAAAAAGGTTTTTTGCCAGAACGTCATTTCTCCGTTTGGTTTTTCATTTTCAGACATATAGGTTCCTTTCGTCTGCTACTCAGGCTTTACGGCCGTTCCGACGGCCCTTTCGATCATGTTCAGATGAACGAGATAATCGATATATGCTTGCAGGTTTTCCATTTCGAATTCGTAAAGTTCCTGCTGGGTCATTACCAGGCTTTCATAATCGATCTGCGAGTTCTGGTAGGCGATCATGGCCGCCTGTATCGATAAATTCGCCGATGGAATGATGGCGCCGCCGTATTTGTTTATAAGTTCGTTTTGAGCGGCGATGTAAGCCAGCTCCTCTTCGATCATCGTGTAGGTATCGTTTTCCATGGCCTTTTTCATTTCGACCGACGAGCGGAGTTCGGCCCGCGCGGCTTTTATGCCCGCGTTGATACGTTTTTTATAGATCGGAAGCGTGGCGCCGACCATGAGCGACCAGCGGTTTTCTTCCATGTCGCCGCGCAGGTTCGAATACTGCGCGCCGAGCATGAAGTCAGGCCGCCGTGCCGATCTGGAAAGCGCTACGCCGTATTCGTTTTTTTCAACCATTTTCGATGCAGACAGAATGTCGGGATTGTTTTTGACCGCCATTTCGTAAAGCACGGCGGCCGATAATTTTATTTCGCCCGTCTTCATCGCAAGCTCGATCTCGAAGCTTCCGCCGTCTTTTTTATTCATGAATCCGTTGAGCTTCGCAGTCGCGATCCTGTCGTTTTTAACGATTTTAATCAGACCCGTTTTCATTTTTTCTATTTCGATGTTGAGTTTTAAAATATCGGTCTGGTTCGCCAGGCCCAGCTGATAGCGCTGCATTACAATACTCATGAATGCCGTCAGGATCGCTATGCCCTTTTCAACTATCTTCTTTTCGTTTCTGGCCATGAAAAGCATATAGTAATTTTCTTTGATGTCGCGTATCATGTTCAGTCGGCTTATTTCATAGCCGGCCGCCGACGCTTCGCTCATGGAAACCGCGGCTTTCCCCATCAGCGAGCGTTTTCCGGGGCCGTGGAACATCTGGGTGAACTTGTAGTTTTTCCTCATTCCACTGCCGAGGCTGCGCGACGAAACAGGCTGGTCATCGAACATCACTTCAAATGTGGGGTTTTCGAGCGATCTTTCGGCAGTTATCATTTCGCGGTCGCGCTTTATGATCTGCCGGTCCGATTCCAGCTGCGGATTATTTTCTATCGACTTGTCGATAATTGTATCGATGCTGAAGACGGCGGCGTTTTTATCGGCCCCAATGACGTGCGCAGGCATTATGAAAAAAAACGCGGCCAGCGATAAAACGAAGAAATACTTTACAAGTTTCATGTTTTCTCCAACTGTATTTTATTTTTCTTTTTTTCCATGGTCATGCTTCTGCTCGCCCTTGCCTGAATCGCCTTTCAGAAATTTAGCAACGCAGTCTTCGCAGCAGAAATAATATAGTTTTCCGTCTTTTATGGCCGTTATGTTTTTATCGATGGCTTCGCCGGTGACGGGGCAAAATTCATTGCCGGCGCTTTCGATCTTCGTCTGGTCTTTTTCCTCGGCCGGCTTGACCTTCGCTATAAATTTGGCTGGGTCTTTCCTGAATTCCGGTACGCATGCAGGGCAGCAAAAATGGTAGATTTTGCCCTCGTGAATGGAATAAATGTCTTTTTGGACATCTCCTCCCATTACGGGGCATTTGGTATTGCCGACGTCGATTAAAAATTGTTTCTTAGCCGCATCCGCCGGTTTATCTTTTGAATACGCGGTAACGCTAAGCGCCGCCGCTAATAATATAAAAGAAAGTGTTACTAATGCAAATATCTTTTTCATAATTTTCCCTCCAGCAGTTTATTGTCAATCGTTTATTATGTTACATTATCCACAAGTAAAACACAAGTGTTTTAATCTCCGCTTATTCGTCACGGCAAATTTTAAACCCTCCTTCTCTTTTTACCATTTTGCATTCTTATCTTTACAAGTACAAATTCGATGCCAAAATTAAATGGCCTATATTCATGGAATTTTAACAACCAGAAAAATTATTTCGACATTTTCGTCGACAAAAAAGAAAAAAATGGCAGAAGATAATATAAAAAGGCTGCGCGAACGCTACCCGCATGATTCTATAAGATATTAAATGCACAACAGAAAAATTCCGCGCGAAAAAAAATGTCGCATCAGAAAAAAAGACAGCTACCTTCGTAAATGCGTCAGGAAATTCAGGGAGAGATTGGGGTGCAACTAGGGGAAAGAGAGGTCTTCGACCCTTTCTTTCCCCTAGTAAAAAAGTCTGATATGAAGCGATTTTAAATAAAATTTCGAAAATTCCGCCCTGGCGGAGCGTCGTTAAACGATCAGGCTCTGACCTTCCATTTCGGCCGGCTTTTCAATATCCATGAGTTTTAATATGGTCGGCGCGATATCGCAGAGTTTGCCGCCGGCGCGCAGTTTCGCGTTTTTATTTTCAGCGTCGAACACTATGAACGGCACTTCGAATGTCGTGTGTTCGGTGAACGGCTGCCTTGTTTCGTAATCGATCATCTTTTCGCTGTTGCCGTGATCGGCGGTAACTAAAACTACGCCGCCCGTAACTTTCTGGAAGCGTTCGATCACGCGCGGAAGGCATTTGTCGATGGTTTCGACCGCCTTCACGGCGGCTTCGAGTATGCCGGTATGCCCGACCATGTCGCAGTTGGCGTAGTTGAGCACGATCAGGTCGAATTTATTTTCGTCGATCCTTTTGAGCAGCTCTTCGGTGACCTCATATGCGCTCA
>MGFH01000044.1 GCA_001791795.1 Candidatus Wallbacteria bacterium GWC2_49_35 | reverse complement strand
GGCCGGTTATGGCGATGCTGGTTTCGTCGACCGTATAATTGAAGCCGTTAAACTTGAAGATGCCTTCGAGCAATTCATATAAATTGCCCTGGATGTGAGCTGTTATCCTTCCCGAAACGGTGTTTTTAATTACTACATTCATTTTGGTCTTCGCGGCGAATTTTTTTACGACCTCTTCTACCGGCATATTATCGAAGTGAAATTCATGCTTGACAGCGTCGTCGGTCAGTATGTCGTTATATTTTTTTACGGGATTATTGACCGGCGGTTTCGCTCCGCCCAGATTGACATTGCCGGCCTCGTCCCTTATTTTTTTATAAAAGGTAAAGTATATTTCGTTAAGTCCCTTGAAAACCTTATAATCGACTGCCTGCGTCAGGACGAAAACCGCTCTCGAGACCTTCGGGTTGTCCTTTATTTTCGAAACCTGAATCACGTTGATGCCGTGTTTTTGAACCTGAATGACGCCCGCGATCTTTTCGATCTGAATATTGAGCAGATCGCATATTATGACGCTGCCCTTCGCTTCATTGCGCACGTCTATATCGCCGTGCCGGATGGGTTCGCCGCTTATGAAGGCGACTTTAAGGCCTTCGGGAGTTTCGCTGAGCTCGACCCTGGAAACGGTGTCGAATGAAAGCGCCAGAGCGCTCGAACTAAAGCATAAAACAAACAAAAGCGCGGCCGCGATCGTCGATCTTAAAAAACGGGTATATCTTTTCTTCTCCGCCATATTTACCTCACTCTTTATATTATTAATTTATTATACTTTTATCAGTCTCGACATTGAAAGCACCGGCAGATAAGCCGCAAACAGTACAAGTCCCACTACCACCGCTAAGGTCACGATTATTATCGGCTCCATAAGCCTCAGGAAAGTGTTCGTAGCGTAATCCAGTTCTTTTTCGTTAAAAACGACTATATTTTCAAGCATTTCATATAAATTATTCGATTTTTCGCCGACCTTGAGCATGCTCGTGGTGAAGGAGGGTATATATTTGCTTTTGTTGAAAGAATCGTAGATTGACTGTCCCCCTTCGATCCTATCGCATATTACGTTGAGGTCTTCGCAGAGCGGAATGTTGTCGATCGTGTTTGACGCCTCGCGCACGGCGTTTATGAACGTGTAGCCCGAAAAAAACATGAGGCTGGCGCTTTTAACGAAATGCGTTACATTGTATTGAATGATCAACGGACTTATTATGGGCAGCCTCAGCTTGATGCCGTCAGTTAACTTTTTTCCGAACCTGGTTGATGTGAATTCCTGATAAAGTATAATTATCAGCAGAATTCCGCCCAGTATAAGCCAAAAATTATCCCGCGAAAATTGTCCGATATTTAAAAGCATTATAGTAGGTGTGGGGAGTTCGCCTTCGAGCGCCTTGTATATTTCTTCGAAGCGCGGGATCAGAAGCGTTACTACGTAGGTCACCAGAACGAATATGAAAAAGACCAGAAACGCCGGATAAGTAAGAGCGTCTCGAAGCTTGCGCCTGAATTCGATCGTTTTTTCAAGATAATCGGTTATGCGCATAAAACTTTCATATAGTTTTCCGGATAATTCGCCGACCTTGATAAGATCGATAATTATTTTTGGAATATGATTTTTATGCTCGCCGAAAGCCATGTGAAGCGCCATACCGCCTTCAATCTGGTTTCTGACCTGCATGATCACTTTTTTCAGCGAGTTGTTTTTAGTCTCGCCGTGCAGGATCGCAAGGCATTCCAGTACCGGGACGCCGCCTTTGATCAGGACCGCGAAGTATCTAGAAAAACGCGCGAGGTCGTGAAGGCTTATGCTCCTTAATAACTCAGAACCGGTGGAGTAGACTATCTGTTTTTCCAGGTCGATAGACACCACTTCAAGGCCCTGCCTGGCGAGTTCGTTAGTCGCCGCAGACTTGCTGGCCGATAAAATGATATTTTCGAATGTTTTTCCGCGTTCGTCGCGCGCTTTATATTGATAAACTGGCATTTTTAACCTTTTTAGCCTTTATTTGGCCGTCTGATATTCGTCCGCCAGCTCGACGCTGACCGTTATGGTTTCCTGGTTCACCGAAAGCGCTTTTTCTATGCGCTGGTAGCCTTTCTGCTCCACAGTTAGATTATAGTAATCATAAGAAATACCTTTGATTGCGAACGAGCCGTATTGATCGCTGACAACGATCTTATTGCCGATCTGGATCTTTGCGCCGTGTACCGGGCGGCCCGTTTCCTTTTCGACGACGGTTCCGCTTACGGCTCCGAACTTTTCGTCGGCGCTCAAAGACACGTCGTTTAAATTCGAAACTTTTGCCAGATTGATATTTCCTTTATAAACTCCGTAGCTTCCGGCTATTATGGTTATGTCCGCGTGGCCCATTGCGAGGCCTTCGACGGTGTAGAAACCCTGCGCGTTCGTCTGGGCGCTTTTATTTGCGATAATTACGGTGGCGTTATTTACGGGTTCCTTGGTTTTGGCGTCGCGCACGTGCCCCGACACGCCTGCATATTGCTGACTGAATTTAGTGTATTCGACTATTTTACCCTTGTCGTAGCCCGTATAGGCTGCCGAATTTTCAGGAAGCGGCATAAGCAGTATTTTCAATTTATTTTTTCCGGTGGTTATTTTAATATTGCTCTCGTAAGCGTTGTATGCCGGCGATTCGGCTCTGATCGCGGCCTGAGCTCGGGCTACCGGCCGGGATATGAACTCGCCCGCGGCGTCCGAAAAATAGACCTCGCCGTCTATATTCACTTTGGCGCGTGATATGGGCACTCCGGTGGTCATATCGACGACCTTGCCGGCGATATAGTTCGTACCCCTGACCTCCGCCGCGGCGACTTTTTGGGAGACTGCACCCTGCCTGTAAGCGCGCCTGCGTTCCTGGCTTCTGCGTGCCATTTCTTCGTAACTCTGACCGGCCGAGGTTTCGAGTTTATCCTCTTGTATCATGCCGCAGTTTTCGGTTCCGGGAAGCGCCCTTAATTTTACATTGAACGAGTTCACGCCTTTAGTAACTTTGATCGATTCGCTGTAATTTTCAAAACCAGGCTTTTTTATCTCTACGATGATGCGTCCCGACATTAATCCCGAGACCACATACCTGCCGTTGCCGTCGCTTTTCGTGGCCTTGCCGCCCGCGCTTACCGCGGCGCCGCCGACCTCTGTCGCGGAGGATTCCGCCGTTATGACGCCTTCTAATGTGACGCTGCCGGCGGCCTTACATTCAGCCGGAGCCGCGTGCGCAAAAATCAAAGGAACCGCCAGCGATATAATGACGGCGATCTTGAATAAATTAAGCAAAGGAGCATGTTTTTTCATATTCGATCCTCTTTTTTATTATTAAAATAAATTTACACTTATATAATTAACTTTACTATCGGTTTTTATTTGATTATCTTTAACGGGTTATTAATTTTGCATTATCTGAAAACCTCCATCTGTTGTTTTCTCAACCATTTTGATCCTGTAAAGAATAAAACTTATTTATAAAACTTATATTATCTTGACAAAGTTTGAAGGTCGGTGTTAAACTTAATTCAGGAATCTGTTTTTAATAAACGTATTAGTACTGAAAACTTTTTAAAGCACTTTTATTTATTCAAGGAAGAATATCTTTTATCATGATGATAGCCGGCCCGCATCACGGGGCGGTTTTTTATTTGTCCGGTTACAACCGAATATTTTAATTTAATCAAATGGACCCTGTAAAATTTTCAAAAGAGGTGGTCATATGTTGAAGTTACTTTCCTTATTGCTGAAGTGCACATTAATTTTATCGGTGCTGTCGTTATTTTCCGGCTCCGAAATTTCCATAGCCCTTATAATAGCTCAGGCGGTCGCGGTCCTGTCGATAGACTCGTTTCACCGCGCCGATGACGCCGGAACGCTCGTTGTCGAAAACATTCGCAGGCATATCGGGCTCAGAAAATACGGCGAGCGCGCTTCGCAGATCTCCATGCTCGTTTTCACGCTTGCGGCAGGCTCGCTATTGTTTTTCGTTCTTCCTTCCTTTTCGTCGGACAGCATCGTGATCCCGGATATTACCGGGATCAGGCCGTTTTCCGCCGAAGCCAACTATATGTCTCTCGAAGGATACATCGCTTCTTATTGCCTGGCTCACGGCCGTGCTATCTCTCGCGGCGAGGCGCGCATGATGGTTAAGCAAGCACTTAAATCCAGGCGTACCGTGATCACGGAAGCGCCGTGTTCGGCAACGGCTACGGTCGAAGACGATGGCTGCCGGAAAACCTATCACGGCCAGGCTCATCGCGTAAAGGTCAGTTCCTGCGGCCATCTTCACAGAACCGACGGCTGCTCTGATTGCGGTATCGTCCGCGCGGACCACGTTAAAGTAGATTCCTGCGGTCATGTTCGCAGGGCCGACGGCTGCAGCGCCTGCGATAAGCTCCGGACGGATTGCGTTAAAACTTCCTGCGCTTCTGGCTGCTCCTGCTCTTCCTGCATGTCCAACCTGACCGTCGAAAGATACGATAATTTAGTTAAAAACTACCGCAAAAGCTCCGCGAACACGATAAGCAGCCGCCCGGGCCGCCTGACATACGGCCGCGGCCGTGTCGCGGTACTTCCTTTTACAAACAGGTCCGGCCGCGACGAGGCTTCAAGCAGGGTCTTCAACGCCGTAGTCGACGAATTCAGGCATAAAGGCTATTCGGTCGTAGACCCTTCACGAGCGGTGAATCTGGTATCGAGCCCCGAAGGCCTTTCGGAAAGCGAACTGGCGCGCATCGCGCAGTGCCTCGACGCCGACATGGTAGTCTGCGGCGAAATTTTGCGCTACAGCCGCTATAAAAAGGCCCGTCTTGCAGGCATTCTTCTGGGCGGTATCGTTTCTGGCGTTCACAGCTACGGCGATGTCGAACTGACGACGAAAGTATTCAAAGCTTCTGAATGCGCCGTTATTTACGACAACATAATAAGCGAGCACAGAAAGAATCAGAATTTCGCGCTTTTCAGCGGAACGGGTTCAATAATGAACTATACTCTCGCTAAAGCGGTTGAAAATTTATATAAAAAATTCTAAATACCGACAAAAAAACCGGGGCTGAGCATCTTAACGCCGGCCCCGGTTTTTTATTTAATTTATATGTATTGAAAATTCGCTGAAATAATGATAAAATTACTTCGATAAAGTTGATAAACGGTTAAGCGATGAGGCTATTTGCGTGATCAGTTCGTCGAATTTGTCGAATTCGAAGGGTTTTTTTAAATAAGCGTCGATCTTAGGGGTATCTTCACCGTTATTTATGGTGTAATTCCAGCCGCTCATAATTACGACGAAAGCGCCGGCATTGATATCACGCAGAGAGCCGGCCAGAAGCAGGCCGCCGCCGCCCGGAAGAGTTATGTCGGTGATCAGGACGTCGGGCTTCAGGTTTGAGATGATCGAAGCCGCGTCATCGAAGCTCTTAGAAGTGGTTACCGAGAATAGATGAGAATTTTCAACCACTTCGAGAAAATCGCTCATCATCAGCACTATATCTTCGTCATCGTCGACTACAAGCAATTTAATTTTTTGATCACTCATAGACGTACCCCCTAATTATATTCTATCATATTTTAAATGTTATGCAAGATAAAACCATAAAATTTTTCACAATTTCTTTTATACCGGCCTTTTTGGTTAATGAGTTAAACCAAAAAGATTTTGTTTGCCGGGATCTTTTCGATTATCTTATCGAGCGCGACAGCTGTTATCAAATGGAAAATAAGGGCGAGCAGTTTTTGCAGTGCGCGAATATCAATCCGATGGTAAAAATTCTGGCGGGATTTCTCTCGTGCGAAAATGCAATGCCGAAGGCCGTCAAATCCTCGTTTAATTACTTATATTCGCCGAAGTTCGCTTCGAGGGACATACTGGCCTGCCTGGAAAATTTTATGGACGAAGCCGTTTCACCTTCTTTCCGAAAGATCGATTATGTTTTACCTTCCCGCGCCGGAAACGCTCGTCATTCTCATCTGAAAGAGGATGAGATTGATCCAATAAAGGGCTATGACTGCCTTGTATCGGCTTATAAAAAAAATTCGGGCGCCGCTTCTGCGGGTTTTAATTCTATTGAGAAATGCGTTATTCTGATCGGTTCGACGCCGCCTTTATTTAAAGACCTGATTGATTACTTAAGCTCCTGGAATGTCAGAATAATATATTTTGAATATCTCGACATATTAAAAAAATCGAACGATAAAATTATTTTTACTCCGGATATATTTCTTAACATTACATGGAGGCTCAACAATATTTTAGAACTGGCGAAAAAACTATGCAATGAAGGCCGGAGCTTAAAATTCGGGATCATACATACCTTTCCAAAATTTTCACATTACGAAATGGAAGACCATTTTTTCAAAAAAAATATCGCCGAAAAATATTTGTCGCTGGAATACGCGGGCGGCGGAAAACTCAGCGAACGCGATAAAATAAGGTTGGAGTCATTTCTTAAAATTATTAATTAAATTAAGGCCTGTTTTCTTGACAAGAGTGATTATTTTTAATATAATTGTTTTGAAATCATGAAAATTGTTTTTATTTTTTTTAATATATATAGCGATAACATTGACCGACACAGAATTATTGCATTGTTTCTTAAATTTGTATTTTTTAATGTGCGGAGGTGATACCCGGCTTTAATTATCTTCATAATCGGTAAGGTAATTTTTTGATTACTTAAGTTTAGCAAGGAAAGGTGATTTGTATGAAACGAATGATGCTTAAAAAAATATTTATAGTGTACCTTATAGCGACATTTGTCCTGGGCATATTCGCGCCCGTGATAACTCCCGCTCTTGCGGCTGGTTCTTCGAGTTCTTCCACGTCGGACTGGCTCGTCAGCTCGCCGAAAGGCCAGGTAACCACTCCGGGTACTGGTACTTATGAAACATGGGCCGACGGAAAACAGTACTGGGTTGTCCGCAACGAAAGCGGCCATTTTGTATCGTGGGGAAAGGCCGTTACCGAAACATGGTCCGACGGCCGCGCGCGCATAGTCGTCCGCGATTCCAACGGTCTTTTCAAAACCTGGAAATACGCCGACAATTCTTCGATCCCGGCGACCAATACAGTTTCGAACGCCACAACGTCCACGTCCTCGAACGTGAACGCCCCTGTAACCACCACTACGAGCACCGCGACCGCTAAAACCACCACGGTCAACGCTCCGAAAACAACTACCACCACTTCGACTTCGACGTCAAACAGCAACAACGCTCTCACTACCACTTCGAACACGACTTCGACCTCGAGAATAGCCGATTCAGGAAACGTTTCCTCAACGACGACCAGAATCAGCGACAGCGGCAACGTGGCTACTTCGACCACGAACGCTAAATTCACCGATTCGAGAAACCTTTCGACCTCGACCTCTACGACCAATTCCACCAGAATAGCCGATTCCGGCAATTTCACCGACACGTCGACTGCTACGAACGTTTCCCGCTCGGCCAACACTTCCACCAGAATAGCCGATTCGGGCAATACCACTACGAGCACCAACACGACCAACAATGTTAATTCAGGCAACAAAACCATAATAATCAACAAAAACACCTACATTGTAAACAACGGACCCGGCGGCCAGGGCACTCCCGGCGTTGGAACTCCCGGCGCTCCCGTTGCTACTACTCCTTCCACTCCGACCGCACCTGTCAGCGGCGGTTCTGTAGACGTAGCCACGACTCCTGTTACGCCTTCCGCACCTGTCGGCGGCGGCTCCGTAGACGTTGCTACGACACCGTCCACGCCTTCCGCACCCGTCAGCGGCGGCTCCGTAGACGTTGCTACGACACCGTCCACGCCTTCCGCACCCGTTAGCGGCGGCTCCGTAGATGTCGCTACCACGCCTTCCACTCCGAGCACACCTGTCAGCGGCGGTTCTGTAGACGTAGCTACGACTCCTTCTACTCCGTCTTCGACTTCGGGCGTTGGCGATGTTGACGGCGTTCCCGCGCTTCCTTCCACCGATAGCGGCACGACGGCTTCGACAAGCGGCAGCACCGCATCGACCACTGGTGACGTAGACGGCGTTCCCGCAACTCCCGCATCGGGCAGCGACACTTCGACCGGCAGCACCGCATCGACGACCGGCGACGTAGACGGCGCGGCTTCCACGACCGGCAGCGGCTCGACGGCATCCGCCGATGCAGACGGCACACCCGCGGCTCCCGCAGGCAGCGCAGACGCTGATGGCGCGGCTCCTGCCGCAGGCGCAGATCCCGACGGCGGCACACCCGCGGCAAGCGCTGACGCAGACGGTACTCCCGCTGCGACCGCTGATGCAGACGGCACTCCCGCCGCAAGTTCAGATCCTGACGGCGCTTCCGTGAGCACCGATCCCGACGGCGGAGCAGTATCCGCTTCCAGCGACGCAGACGGCGCGGGCGCACCGAAACCCAACGCTAAGAATGAGGCATGGGAAAAAGGCTTCAAATGGGGAAAAGAAACTTCCATAGCAGCCGGCCAGGCCGGTAAAGAAGCTTTGAAACAGTCGTTCTCGGTAAAGAGCATAGGCATTTCGGCCGGTCTTACCGTTGGCTTCAAACTTTTCGAACAGGTTAAAAACGGCGAAAAAATAAACATAGGTAAAGCGGTAGGCTACCTGGCCTCCGGCGAATTCGTAGGCTCGTTTGTCGGCTCCGGCCTCGGCTCTGCAGCCGGCGCGGTTGTCGGAACGTTCGCATCGACGATCCCCGTCGTAGGTCCCGTACTCGGCGCTTTCATGCCCGCAATATTTTCGATGGCGGGCGGCGCTATAGGCGGCAGCATGGGCAATGACCTTGCTTCCGGCCAGAAACCTTCGTTCAAAAAAGCATGGGCTTCCATCGATAAAGCAGACCTTCTCGGCCGCGCTGTAGGTTCGACCATAGGCGCTACGCTGGGTTCGCTCCTTCTTCCCGGTATCGGCTCGATGATAGGCGGTATCATAGGCGGTTTCATCGGCGGCAAAGTCGTCGAACTCATCCGCGGCAAAAAAGGCAACGAAGTTAAAAATATCAGATACGGCGCGGGTCCCGGCGGCATAATGGTCAATATAGGCCCCGGCGGCAACCAGGCAGCCCAGGACGGCCAGGATCCATTCATCAACAAAGACGGTTCGAACGGCGGCTTCATTCCTGACAAGAACGCCATCCAGCCCAGCGGCAACGACGCTAAAGCTCTGAAAGACAGAATGATAGCCGCTTACCAGAGATACGCGCAGCTTCTGTCCGAAGGCAAAGGCGAAACGGCTGAAGGCCAGCAGGCTCTGCAGGAATACAAACAGGCTTTCAACGCTTACGAAGAATTCATGTCGAAAAGCCAGGCTTCGAGCTCTTCGAGCGCGGCTGAAACGGCTAAATCCAAATAAATAAGGTTCTTTCCCGCGGCGCGGTCCGCGGGAAACCGGACCGGCATAAACATAAAATTAATTTAATAAATAACTATGGACGGCAGGATGAGCGCAATTACGCTCGACCGCCGTCCTTTTTTTTCTTTACATAAAAGCGGATATCTGATATAATTTTTATGTGGTTTCATTCGAACGGTTCGGTTTCAAAGAACCGCCGCAGCGGATAAATTATAACGGAATAACAAGTAAAAATTCTGATTATTTATTTAAGTAAGAGGTGTATAAATGATAAAAAAAGCGGTACTTCCGGCGGCCGGTCTTGGAACGCGCTTTCTTCCGGCCACGAAGGCCCAGCCCAAAGAGATGCTGCCCATCGTCGATAAGC
>MGFH01000043.1 GCA_001791795.1 Candidatus Wallbacteria bacterium GWC2_49_35 | reverse complement strand
CGCGGGATCGGCAACAGGATCGAAACCGTTTTTTTAAACCCGCTTTCAAGGGCGCTTTTTGATATGCTGATCGACCGCGGCGATGAAGACGGCAGTATAACCGAACTTTCCGTCAGGTCTTTTTCAGAGGATAATGGCGTTTACAGCATTGAAATATGAGTGAAAGACCGAAATTTTACAAAAAATGTCCCGCATGCGGCGCCGCGAACGCTGAGTCCGAGGCGATATGCGCGAACTGTTTCGTCGACGTATCCGGCGTCGCCGTAAAGTGTGCCGGCACCGCGAATGAAACGCCATTCGACCGCGGTGGCGGAGTTGCGACGGTCAAGATATGCCCTGAATGCAAAGTCGCCAACCCCCATTACGCTTTGATATGCGACTGCTGCATGGCCGATCTTTCGGGCGTTTCGGCGTGCCGTCAGCCCGGAAGCTCTCCCGTGCAGGGCGCGGGGCCTGATGTTGAAAACGGCCGGCCAGGGCTGGTCCTGCGTTCGAAAAAAGACGGGATCGTCATTACGGTCGCCGCCGGCGCCGTTCTGGGCCGCTGCGACAGATGCAGCCCTCCGCGGTCGGACCAGCCGAAATGCTCGGCCATGAGCGGGTACAAAGATAATATCGACTGCGTAAAATTCAATACCGTTTCAAGACGACACGCCAGATTTGTTTTCGAGAACGGAGATTTTTATATAATTCCCCTGCCGGAGGCCGTGAATAAAACTTTTCTGAACGGCGTCGAACTGGAGCGCGGCTCGAAGCATATTGTTAAAAACGGCGACAGAATAGGTTTTTCAAGCAAACTGGAGCTGGAGGCGGAGGTCCTTGAACGTGCGGGCATTGGCGGATAAAAATTAACAGTGAAAGACTTTTGACAATATAATTATTTCGTGGTAAAATCCCTTAAATTATTAAAATCCATGAAGGACGGAATTTTTAATGAGCCACATGAACATATTAAATTTAAGAACGGGGATCGGATACGACACTCATAAGATCAAGGCGGGGCGGCCGCTGATGCTGTGCGGCGTTAAAGTCCCGTGCGATTTCGGGCTCGACGGCCACTCTGACGCCGACGTGATGATACACGCGCTGATGGACGCGCTTCTGGGCGCGGCGGGCCTGTTCGATATAGGATATTACTTTCCGAACACCGACAATAATTTCAAGAACATTTCGAGCCTGAAGCTGCTTGAAAAGGTAAAAGGCCTTCTGGCGAACAATAATTTCAAGATCATCAACGTCGACATGGTTTTGATATCGGAAAAGCCAAAAATATCGCCGCATGTAGTCGATATGAAGAAAAAAATTTCGAGCGTGCTTCAGATAGATCCGGAGGCAGTCGGGATAAAGGCCACCACCAATGAAAAAATGGGACATCTGGGCCGCGGCGAAGGCATGGCCGCCTACGCGACGGCACTCATCTACAAGGGCAGTTCGAAATAAAAGGCCGATCCTTTTTATTTTGCTTGTGACGCCGGACGTCATTTTAAAGAATAAATCTTTACTTTAAAAATCTTTCGTTTTCTTTTCTCACCGTAACGCCGGTTTTGTCGAAAAATTCGAGGATCGCCACCGCGTATTTTCGGGACAGATTGGTTTTATCCTTGAAATCGATGACCGTGAAAGACGGTTTCAGCCTGATAATTTCTTTTATCGCACTATGATATTTTTCGAGCTGACCGGATGTAATATAATAATTTTCGAATATTTTAAAAATATCTTTTTCGTTCTCCAGAAATTTTACGACTTTGTTGAAAAGATCGGCCTGGTTTTTAGGCACCGCCGCCTTCGCGCCGTCAAGAGTCGCCGGGGTCAGCGGCTCGGCGTCGAAGGATTTCATGATCTTGCGCCTTATGATCTCGGAGTCGCCGTCGAGTTTTTTTCCCGTACCTTTAACCTGGACGGCAATGGACAAAATTCCTTCGGCGTTTTTAAGTGCGCCTTCGGCCGAAAGCACGTCTATCAGATGAGAGTAAAAAAGGTTATCGTTGTCGTCAAGCGCCCCGCCCGCGCAAAGTTTGATAATATCAGGTTTTAAAAGCCCGGCGATCAGACTGTTCGCTTTGAGGTGAGCGCCGAGTTTGTCTATAACGGCCGATTTAAAAGTTTTTACAATGTTTTCGCCCGTGATAAGCCTGTCTTTGATCAAGAAATATTTATCGGCGGGCTTTATCACGGATACGGCCTCCGGTATTTTTTCCTTCGGGATTTTAAACGCCGCGCAGGCTTCGGTTATTTCAATAAAGCCGCGCCGCGCCGCCTCACCGGCAAAATAAGCCGCGGCCAGTTCGTTTTCACTGCTTGCCGCGCCCGCGTTTTTGAATATCGCAACCCTTTGAAGAACTGCTTTTTTATTTTTGATGAAGCTGTTCGACCTTTCCAGGACGAGTCCGCCGCCGATAGTCTCTTCGTCGGTATGCGTCCTGACGATAAAAGGCTTGAATGGCAGGCTAAAGCATGGCTCATCGAAAACTATCTGCGCGTAACATTCGTTTCCCGCTTCCAGAGAGGATCTTTCGAGAAGTCTCAATTTGGCTGGATAGCAGGCTGAATAAAAATAAAATTTAACGGCCGCTCCGCTTTTTATCTTGTGTTTCAAATTTTTTGATGCCGAGATTTTAACCGTTAAGAATCTGTGCAGCGCGGCGATTTCGTCGGAAACTATAAAAGATCCGCGCCTGATTTCGGCGTCGCGCGTTTTAGTGATGTTGACCGCGGCCCGGATATTGCCGGACACCTCGCTGAATTTCGCGGAATGCGATTCGAGCGATCGGACCTTGCATTCGCCGTCAGGCATGATCGGGTAAACTTTATCGCTTTCGAGGCGGCCCTCGATCAGAGTGCCGGTCAGTATCTGTCCGAAGCCCGCTTTTTCGAAAACGCGGTCGACGGGATAAAGCGTCAGTTTATCGCTGCGCGTGTCGCCGGCTTTATTGAGTTCGAGGATCTCTTCTTTTATAGTTGAAATCAGCAGTTCGGCTCCGCTTCCGCTCGCCGAAGAAAACGCGACGATCCTGGAATTTTCGAACCTGGTTCCCTTCAAAAATTCCTCGACCTCCATCCGGCGGTATTCGATATCGTATTCGGGGGCGAGGTCGGCTTTATTGAGCACGACGATAATTTTAGAAACTCCGCAGTAATTGAGTATGTCGAAATGTTCCACAGTCTGCGGCATGATGCCCTCGTTCGCCGCGATGACCAGCAGCGCGAGGCGCGCGCCGAAAATTCCCGCGAGCATGTTGTGAACAAAATCCTCGTGGCCCGGGACGTCTATGATCGAAACCGGACCGATGCCGTCGATGGCGATGTGGGCGAACCCTATGTCGATGGTTATCTCGCGCTCGATCTCCTCGCGGTGGCGCGCGGTGACGATGCCGGTGAGCGCCTTTATGACGCTTGATTTGCCATGATCGACATGGCCTGCCATACCGATGACGAAACCCATTTTCTCTCCGGACCTTATTTAAGATTAAATATTATTGTTTTTGAATATTAAAATATGATCTTTAAAATTTTTACTTCCACGCCGCAGCCATGCCGCTGACGGTTTTAAAAACGCCCTGGTAGAGGTAATAGGCGCCGATCCCCACCGCGCATACCCTGCCGATATTAACGGCGGTTTTGCCGCGGCACGCCGCGCCCAGGAACGGCACTATGGCGAAATAGATGGAAGAGCCCGCGAAAAAGGCGACGTAAAAAAGCATTGCGTTCATAAGGCCGCGCTTATTGGCCGCCTCGAAGACCGCTATCAGTATGGGCGGGCAGATGTTGAACGCCGTTAAAAACCCCAGGCCGAGCGCAGTTTTTGAAAAAAAGCCCGCCGCGGGTCCGGCCGATCCGCCGGTTTCGGCTCCGCAGCCGCAGGAGCCGTTTTTACTTTTAACCAGCGCGTGGTGGACCAGAAAGGCGGCCAGAACAAAAAATGATATTCCGCTTATAATATCTTTAATTGATTCGTTTCTGAAGATCGCCTTGCTGACGTACCACGCAAAAGCGCCGACCGACAAATAGCCCATGAACCTTCCAAGCAGGAAGTTCAGGCTTACGCTGAGCGAGCGCATGAAACCGTTACCCTCGCTCAGAACGTAAGGTACGACGAGCGGCGTGCATGTAAAAAGGCATACGGGGCTCAGGCTGAGCCCGAGCATAAAAGCTTTGATGAATGAGTCCATATTACCTCGATTACCGGGTTTTAATAAAAGCCGAAAAATCTGGCTACAGCGGGACCTGCGCCCGACATATTAAGCGATACCGGCACCATCAGCACCGCGAGAAGGTTGAGCCTTCGCGAATGCCACATGTTGGGGACGAGCCCGAGCGCCGTGGCGACGCTGAGAAGCACGAAGCCCTGCCAGTGGGTGATCTGTATGGTCAATATGATCAGTATCACGCAGCCGAGAGCTGAAAACCAGTTATAGTCGATCTTTTCGACAAGATATGCGCAGGCCTTCGAGAACCAGCCGATCAGAAGAAATGAAACCGCGCCGGTCAGGGCGATGATTCCCGATATCAGGAAGAACTGCTCCGGCGTTTCCGGCACGAAGAAAAGGCTGATATTGATGGCCGCTCCGCCGCGCCTCATGAAAACGCCCGGCATGAAAAAGAGCATGAGCGCGCCGACATAATACAAAACGCGTCCGACGCCGCCGCCGATGAGGAACTGACGCTCGCCGGATGTGACGGTGAGGTGGCCCGTGCATAAAAGCGCGGGGCCCGGCGTCATGCCGGGAACCAGAGCCGCGAAAAGGCCCGCCAGAAAGCCGGAAGCGGTGCCGCGCATAACGTCGTGCGGGGCCGATTCGACCGATTCGCAGATGTGCTGTTTAGGCACCTTGACCTTCGTCATGAACGTCATTATCTGTGAAGGTACGGCGAAAAGTCCTACGAATAAGGGCATTAGCGACTGGAAGGCGTTCTCCACCGGAACTATCGTACGGTAGAAAACGAACATTCCGAGTATGCCTGCCACTATGAAGGTGAAATAACCCATAAGAAGCTGCACCCAGCCGTCCCAGAACTTCTGCCAGCCGGTTTTTCCGACGCCGTGGTCCTTGGGCCATTCGGTCATGAGTATGAAGAACATGACCATTCCGACCAGCCAGTAGCCATGCGGCTGAACCAGAAGGCGCACCGTGGCGAAAAACGACGGTATAAGCGGGAAGAAAAGCGTTATTATGAAAATGGCGATAAGGCTTCCGAGCGCGCCCAGCATTACCGCTTCGTGCGCCCTGCCTTCGAGCAGGAAGCGCTCGTGCGGAAGCATTATCGAGCGGAAACTTTCGTCGTTGGGCTGGAAGTATTGCGACGAGACCGTGAACAGCATCGAAAACCCGACGACCATGCCGAGCATGAACCCGGTGAGCACGATCGGGTGAAGGGCCGCGAAAATGTCGGCCGCCGCGAACGCCAGAAGCATCGTGAGCGCGATGACGTTATAGATGTGAAGCCCCGGTATGGCCGAGGCCAGCATGGCGATGAAGACGCCTATAAGCGAGGCTATGATAGAATATATTACGAGAGATGTTTCCATGTTTTATGATCCTCTCCTTTATCTTTTATCCGTCCGGTTAATTCAGAACGACTATCGAGTCGCTTTCGTCTTCGGTGATCTTGAGCTCCCAGTAGCCGCCGCGTTCGTAATAGACGAAAAGTCCGCTGGCGGATATTTTCTGGCCTTCTTTATATCCGGACGGGTCGACGCCGAAGATAACCAGCGTTCCGGCCGCGTCGTCCGGGCCGCTCACTTCGAGCACGAGCTTGCCGCGCTTCGCTTTAATGACGGCCTCTTTTATTTTCACTTTTTTGTTTTTGAAACTTTCCGGCTTTTCGATGAGCGATTTAACGTCCGTTTCAACCACGGCCGCTTCGCTGGCTTTGTCGACGACCTTCAGGAGTTCGGCGGTGCCCAGGCTCAGAGTGCGGTAGCCTTTTCCGGCGAAAAGGGTCGCCGATACGTCGACGACGTCGCCGCGGGCCGGCATGAGGCCTTTTTCTTTGAGCTCTCGCGCCACTTCGCCTTCCGCCTTGAGTTTGATGCGGCCTTCGTAATCGTCGCCGCCGCCCGATTTCGAGTCTTCGAGCTCGAGCTGAATGGTGGAGCGTTTCTGATATTTATCTTTGAATTCGCTGATGTAACGGACCTTCGCGAGTATACGCACGTGCTGGAAATTCATGCTTTCGCCGAGGCCTGAAACGGGAGTGTATTGCGGGCTCAAAGTGACCGCTATCACGAAGTAAACCAGCGCCGCGATGAAAAGCACGATCGTCGAAAGGTTCATCGCTCTGAGGGTTATGCGCTCGCGCGGCGGCGTCAGCGTACAGCAGTAGGCGCATCTTTTTCTGCGCTCGGTATTTTCGCGCCCGCAGCTGGGGCATTTTTCAGGGATATTCAGGTCCACGGCCTCTTCGGCCGCCACCTGGGTATCTATTTCGAAATTATCTTGATTGCTCAAAGCCGTCCTCCATTTTACTGTTTTTCAACTACAGAGTGTTGTCTTTTCTGACAGTTTCTTCGTCAGCTTTCGTGACGCTTTCCGCCGATGGAAGTATGACGACGAAGTATTTTTCGTCTTTTTTGCCGCGCTGCTCGAGCGCTCCGGTGACCGTCACGAGCTCGCCTTCTTTAGGCGCTCCGCTCCATTCGTCTGCGTTTTCTTTCGCGAGTTTATAGGCCTGCAGGACCGAAAGCGGCAGTGACGCGGTTATAGTGTTTTCCGCCGTGGCGGCTTCTAATTCAATATTCATCTCGTACCTGGAACTGTCGACCGAGGCGACGCGTCCCGATAATTTTACCGTATCGCCGCGCTTGAATTTTTCGCCGGCGTTTTCGGTGACGAGCTTTATAGGAACGGCTTTTTCAGGTTTCGGACGGTCGATTTCTATGCCCTTTTCGGAGCCGAGTATCAGGAATCCGCCCTTTCCCTTATACTGAAAACTGGCGCGTAATTTGATTTTATCGCCGAATGCCGGAAGTTTTTTAAATTCGGCCATTTCGCGCGTGGCGTCGTCGTAGCAGCGCACGAGCATGAGTGCGCTGCCGTCGTCTATTTCGAATTCGGCCGATCCGCCTGCGTTTTCGCCTTTTCCGGTAGCGGCGTAATAGCGCAGGGGCCCGTTAACGGTCGCGTTTACGCTGACCTGGGCGAAATTGCTGCGCTTGGTCAGCGAATCGAGTTTGACCTCGGGATTGCCGTAGTGAATGCCGATGTAGTGGAGCACGAACAGGCCAAGCACTGATATGATGGGCGTTAAATACTTGACCAGGCGCACGGAAAGCCTCTTAGGGTTGAAGCTGCGGCAGAACGGACAGACTTCCAGGGCGCCGACGTACCGTCCGCAGCTCTTGCAGTGCGTTTCTTCATGATTCTGACTCATTACGATCTGTTCGACTTCAGGTTTGAGTTTAATACATACCACCCGCTTTACATTCATTTTATATATATTTGAAAATTATAAAAATTTTATTTCGAATTTTTGCAAATGTGAAATATGCAAATTTCGCGTTCGCGTTTTTCCGTGATTGATTATACCAAAAACGATATTAAGAGTCAAACATTTATCTTTTCAGCCTGATCTTCGGGCGCATGTCCTGATTGGGAGCGCCGCTGATATCGCTGGCCTGTTCCATAAGCGTTTTATGCGGCCCGCCTTCGATATCGCGGAATTTGACGAAGCCTTCGTTCATGAGCTTTTTCAAAAGCGACTCTATGCGGCTGAACCGGTAGGCGTTGGTGGCTTCTTTAAAGCCGAGCTCGAAGAACCTGTTTTCTTCTATGAAGAAGAAGTACTGCACGCACGGAGATTTGCCTTCCGGCGCGTCGCGGTTCTTGTCGAGGTGAAGGCTCAATATGTCTATTTTGGGAAGGTGTATCGCGTCTTTGTTCATCGATTCGGCCAGATGAGACATCTGGTTGTATAATTCCTTCGAGTCGCCCCAGTCTTTGCTCAATATCATCGCGCAGTCAAGATCGTATTCGATGTCGCCCGAACCCTTGCAGTGATAAAGGCCCGGCCTTTCGTCGTCGTTTTCGGTGACCTCTATCATACAGCCTTCTTTATTGAGGGAGGAGATGATGATCAGCGGGCAGTTGAGCTCGATGGTGAGGCGCTTGAGATCGGTGGAGATCTCTTCCACCCTGAATTTTTCGGAATCGTAATTTCTGGCGATGGGCATTTTCTGGATGTAATCGCACACGATCAGGACTTCGTCGGTCTGGTGGTCCTGCATGGCGTTATACGCGTGCGCCTTGATCCTGTCGACGGTGTCTTCCTTGGTGCCTTCTATGACGTAAAGGCAGTCCATGTACTGCTCCATCTTGACCCAGCCCTGGGCGAATTTCATGTCGTTTTCAGGTACGCCTTTTATGCGGCGGCGCTGGAGCGTGTCGGGGTTTATCCTGGTTTCTTTCGCAAGAAGCCTGTAGGTAAGGTTTTTCTTGGTCTGCTCCCATGTGAAGAAAAGGACAGGCTTTTTGCTGTTCGACGCGACGAGAGTGGCCAGTTCGAGCGTGAAATTGGTTTTGCCGCGGCGGGGCGCGCCGGCTATGCCGTATAAAAAGCCTCGCCTGAGGCCCGATATTGCGCTGCTCAGATCGCCGAACGGCTTGAGCGAATAGCCCAGGCAGTCTTTTTCGCCTTCGACCTCGCGCAGGTTGATGTCCTGGGCGATCTCGATCATCTGCGCCTTGATGAGCTGTATTTCCTTTTTGGACTGCGCCCTCTGGATGTCGCGTATCTCTTTGGTTATCTCGCTCGAAAAATCGATGAAGCTCATCTGGCCGTCTTTATCGACGCCCTTTAGAAAATTATTTATGCGGTGGGTGATCTCGCGCAGCTGGTTTTTCGAGCTCTCCTCGCGAAGTATCTTAAGATAAGCCATCACCTGTGAAAGCTGAGGCACCTTCGAGCGCGTCACCAGGTCAAAAAATCTTTTCATATTATCGTCGAAAAGTTTGTTCTGCTCGAGTTTGTTTCTGATTATTATCGCGTCGACGACCTTTTCGCGGCCGACGCCCGCGTAGACGTCCTGTATCATCCTGAAGATGTGCTTCGAATAGATGTTGTGAAGCATCTTTTCGTTAAAACCTTCGTTGAGGACCTTTCCGAGCATATACTGGTCGTTGATGAAGCCGTTGAGGATGGTGATCTCGATCTCCTCGTTGAGGTCCGACTGCTGGGACTGTTCGTAGGGCGCCTGCTGCCGCGAATCGGACGGGGCCGACGCCTGTCTGTCGGAGCGTGTATCCGCGTCCGGCGCGCTTTTTTCGCGCACGGGGCGCAGCGGTTCGGTGCGGGCGTTCTGAAATATTGAAAACGCGCATTTGCCGCATATTCCGGTAAAGTTGCTTTCCGGCAGGTCCGCGCCGCATTTTTTGCAATTCATCTTGATAAACCTCCGCTGTATGATCTTGTTTATAAATAATTAATAAATTAACATTTTACTTTCCGCCTGCGGTCAATTAAGGCAATTATGGCAGGCGGCGAACCGTCCCGGTTCGATTTCGCGAAGCACCGGGCGTTCCTTCGAACAAATATCGGTTTTATAGTCGCAGCGCGGAGAAAAATAACAATAATTTCCCGACGTTTCAACTTCGTCTTTAGCCGCTACCGAAAGGTCTGAAACTTCTTTATGCGTCAGCTCGTTATTTTCGAATTTCTTTAAAAAATTATCTCTCGATCTTTCGTCGAAGGTGAGTATAGAGTCTTTCAGCAGCCTTGAATATGGATGGAACTGCCTTTCGAAAAACCTTTCGCCGTCGGCGAGTTCCATGACGCGCCCCATATACAGCACCATCACCCTGTCGCTTATATGGTTTATAACTCCCAGGTTGTGCGAAATGAAAATATAGGTCAGCCCGAATTCGGCCTGCAGTTCGCGCATTAAATTAAGCACCTGCGCCTGTACCGAAACGTCGAGGGCCGAGACCGGCTCGTCGGCTACTATTATTTCAGGATTGAGCGCCAGAGCACGCGCGATACCTATTCTCTGTTTCTGGCCGCCCGAGAACTCGTGCGGGTAACGCTCAGCCATTTCAGCGGAAATACCGACCCGCTCGAGCAGGCCGCAAACGAATTTCAGGCGCTCCCGCCTGTCGGAATAGACGTTATGGACTATGAGCGGTTCTTCGACTATGTCGCAGGCGCGCCATTTAGGGTCCAGGCTTGAGTTCGGGTCCTGGAAGATCATCTGGAACCTGCGCCTGTATTTGAAAAGTTCCGCCCTGGAATCTATCTTGAAAAAATCGATCCCGGCTTCCTTCTTTTCGCCGCCGCTCTTCGGATAATACCAGAGGCTGCCGCGGGCCGGCTCGATAAGTCTCATTATGGTCTTGCCGAGCGTGGATTTGCCGCACCCGGATTCGCCCACCACTCCGAGCGTTTCGCCGCGCTCTATTTTAAAACTGACGCCGTCGACGGCTTTCTTGTAGCCGTACAGTTTCTGGAAAAGGCCGCGCCGCATGGGGAAATAGGTTTTTATATCGCTCGCTTCGAGTATGGTGTCGTTATCAGTCATTAGTCGTCAGTCATTAGTCGTTAGTCTTGTTTGGATGCCGGCTGCGCGCTTCGCATTAAAGTCACGTCCGTCCGGCTTTTTAATAAACTAAATTATTTCCTTGAATATTTCCGGTTTGGGCGAGGGGATAACGACCGCGTTCACCAGAAGCCCCTTTTCACCTATGACCCGCGAAGCGGCGTCGACGGCCTCGCGCACGTTCGAAACCGACCCCGTCATGGTGCAGAAGGCTTTTCCGCCGAGAGCCATGGCGAGCCTTATTTCGATGAGCTCGACGTTAGCCGCTTTCACGGCGGCGTCCGCACCCTCGATGAGGGAGGCCACCGAAAACGCCTCGACGATCCCGAGCGCGTCGGGCTTCGTGAACTCGCAGGCGCCCTTTATCGCCTTGAACACCGATTCGTGGACGTTGGGTATCACGAAAGAATCGATTATAGTGTGGGCGGCGGCCTCGATGCCCGCTTCTACGGACGCTTTGACGGCGGCCACTTCGCCGCCCACGAGCGCGACGAACTTGCCCGAACAGATCGATCTTAAAAGCAGCAGTTCGGTGTTAGCCGCTTTTATCATCGTGTCGCCTATAAGGAATCCTGCCGCGACCGACGACGATTCTATTATTCCAATCGCTCTACTGCTCATAATTTTTAATTCCCCCGATTAATGTTATTTATTATTATGGCGTCGCCGGTTACCGAGGCGACCTTTCCGTCGATAGAAGCGTGTATGTTGGCGCCGAGCTTGTTTTCGGGTGCGGCCGCTATCAGCTGGCCTTTTTTAACGGCGTCTCCCGCCGCGACCACCGGTTCCGCCGGCTGGCCGATGTGCTGTCTCAGTTTTATCGTTACCGATTTAGGCCTGATCTCGATAAGCTCGAGATCGGCGTGGTCGCTGTAACCCGAAAGGCCGATCTTCGCGATAAGTTTTTTGGTCGGCACCTTTCTGTATTGAGCCATGGGATGCGCTTTTATAAAATCTTTTTTGACCTCGAATTTGACCCCGGCCGCGGCTGCGTCGCGCTTAGCCGTAGCGCACATGAAGTTCGGCAGCAGGTCTTCGGGGCACGAATAAAATCCGCACAGGCCGCATTCGACGCAGTTGGCGGCCCATTTGGTTACGAGCGGTTCGCTTGACGAGCTCATCAGCAGCGTGCGCATCACGCGGTGCGGTTCGATCTGGTGGCCGACCAGGTAGCGCGGGCAGAATTCGGTGCAGTATGAGCACTGATCGCACGCCGATTTGCCTACTTTTCTGAACTGCTGTGGCTTCTGGGTTTTACGCTGGACGAACCTGTGGTTTTTTGAAAGCACGATATATCCGGACGAGGTTTTGGTGACCGGCGTTTCGGGATCGTAAACCACTTCGCTCATCATCGCTCCGCCCGAAAGAAAAACGGGGTCGTCGACGAGGACCTTTCCGGCGTATCCGAGGATGTCTGAAATTTTAACTCCTACCGGAACCTT
This sequence comes from Candidatus Wallbacteria bacterium GWC2_49_35, assembly GCA_001791795.1. GTDB lineage: Bacteria > Muiribacteriota > UBA9980 > UBA9980 > UBA9980 > UBA9980. The sequence goes on along the minus strand of MGFH01000043.1, from coordinate 5,161 downwards.
CAGCGTGACGGGTCTTTCGACCTCGCCCGCGATCGTGAGAAATTTGTCGGTGACGGGCGCCGAGGTTTTATAGGCCATGAATATGTTGTAAAACGTCTCGACGTTCGAAACGATAACTCCCACTGCGAGAGGTATTCCGCCCGGCGGAACTACGCGTCCCAGAACGTCGTATACCATAACTACTTCGTCGCCCGACGGGTAATAGTCGCCGAGGATATGGATTTTTATAGTGTCTTCGAGCTTGTTCGCCGCGATTACGGCGTTGAATTTTTCGATAGCGGCTTTGTTTTTGCCCTTGAGCGCTATGATGCCTCGCCCGGCGGAAGCGTTTGCCACGGCCAGAAGAAGGCCGCCGACGACCTCGTCGGGATAGTTTTTCATCATTTCCTTATCTTTGCACAGCAGCGGTTCGCACTCGGCGCCGTTAACCAGGATCGTGTCGACCCTGGCGTTCATTTTGACGTGTGTCGGAAACCCGGCGCCGCCGGCGCCCACTATTCCGGCATTTTTGATGATATCGATTAAATTCATGGATCCACCCTCGATTGAAAATATAAAAAAATTAAAGGCTGTTGAACATTTTTACGTTCGAAAGCCGCTCTATGTCCTGAAGCGGCAGGCTGAGGAATTTTTTTACTATCTCCGGATTGAATTTCGCGCCGGAGTCGTTCTTTAATATTTCGATGGTCTCGCCGGGCGAGATCGCGGCGCAGTTGACCAGGCCGTGTGTCATTATGTCATAACTATCCGCCACGGCGACTATCTGAGCGCCGAACGGGATCTGGTCGCCCGCCAGACCGTCGGGAAATCCCGTGCCGTTGTATTTTTCATGATGATGCAATATTATCGAAAGCGACCGCGCAGCGGCCTCCAGAGGCGCGCATATCTCGTAGCCGAGCAGGGGGTGCTTATTATAAATTTCATATTCCTCGTCGGAAAGCGCCTCGGTTTTTTCAAGTATATCGGTGGGGATGCCGACCTTTCCGATGTCATGAAGATATGCGCCGAATTCTATTTCGGTGATCTCTTCGCGCGTCAGTCCGAGCGCTTTAGCGCATTCGGTCGCGTAAAGGCCTACCCGTTTCGAATGTCCTTTTCTGAAAGGGTCTTTGAAATCGGTCGCGAAAGCGAGCGACATTATGACGTTATGCGAATTTTCGAGCTGGTTTCCAAGACGCTTGAATTTTAGAAGGGTCTTTACCCGCGTCAGAAGCTCTCTTTTATTGATCGGCTTGGTCAGAAACTCGTCGGCGCCGAGTTCGATTCCCTTGAGTTTGTCGTCGAGCTGGGTCAGCGCCGAAATAATTATCAGCGGTATCCTTTTAGTGCTCTCTTCGTTCTTTATTTCGCGGCATATCTCGAAACCGTCCGCGCCGGGCATTAAAACGTCGAGCAGTATTATGTCGGGCCTGTTCTGCCTGACGTAAGAAAAAGTGCTCGCTCCATCGGAGAGGGTTTCGACGATATAACCCTCTTTTTCAAGAATCATTTTCAATATTTTGAGATTATTTTCGTTATCGTCGACGGCGAGTATTTTATATTTATTTTCGCTTGATACTACTGAATTGACGTTCATCGTTTACAGCTCCAGATCTGATTTCCCGGGCGGCATAACAACCCTTTTCTGTTTTATCGGAGGCCGCGGACGTTCCTGCCGTTTTCCTCTTTTTTATTTCTTTTCTATAAATAATTCAAACATACAATAAGGGTCAGTAAAACCGCGCACATTAATTTTATCAAAAGTCGCCGGCTTTGTCAAACTCTGTTTTAGACGTTTCGACAAAATTATGCCAGCAGTCCGGCCATGAACTCATTCTTTAATTTATCGCCGAAGTTTATGAAATCGAATTTGAACGTCCTGAGGTTCTCGTCCTTTTCTATGTGCTGCGAGATTGAAATTTTGACAGTGGGCAGGTCCGGAAGATAGTTCATATCGCCGAATTTGCCGGCCCATTCAATGGCCGTGACGAAATCGTCCGCGCTCACGTATTCGTAAAAATCGAAACTCATCAGTTCGGACGCATCTGAAAGCCTGTAAAGGTCTATATGGAAAAGCGAATATCCGCCGCCGCTGTATTCTTTGACGATCGTAAACGACGGGCTCAGGACGTGCTCGTCGATGCCGAGGCCGTGCGCCAGGCCCGAAACGAAGGCCGTCTTTCCGCTTCCCAGCTCGCCGTCGAGCGTGATTATGTATTTGCGGCAGAGTACGCTGCCGGCGATGTTAGCCCCGATTTTTTTGCCGAGGCCGCATGTTTCTTCGTATGATCCGGTTTTGATCTTCATGTTTGAGAGGTTCTTTCTGTAGTTTTCAGTTTTATTTAATATCTTTAAATCTCGTTAAGTCCGTTGATTACAGACGGATCGGCGCCCGCCTTTATTATGAACCCCGGCTTATCCCCGCCGCCGCCGTTTTCGCCATGCATGCATTTGTAGAGCCTGTAATTTATATAGTCGGCTGCGAGTTCGTAATAACTTTCCATTCCGTCGTTCAGTTCGCCCGTGATAAGGCCTGCGGGGCCTAGCGCCGCCGCGATGCTCCGGTAAATTCCGTCAATTTTTTCCACCGGGCCTCCGCTGACGCTGATAAAACTTCCGTCGACCCGTGAAATTTTGCGGGTGTTTTTATAATCGGCATATTTAGATGAGTTTACATGTACTATTTTCAGGCCGCCGAAGCCGGGCCGGTGAGTGAGAATATCGCAGATCCTGCGGGCGTTGGCGGCGCTTTTGCTTATGGCCCTGAAATCGCCCGGCGGGGCCCAGTCTGCGCCGGAGTTTATATTGCAGCAGCGCGGGTCCGAGAAAAAAAATCCGCATGCGAGTTCTATTCTAAAATAAGTCAGGAATTCATGTATCTTTTCAAAATCGAATGTCCGGAAAGTGCGCGCCGAAGGGTATTCGCAGTAAGCGAACGCCGTATTTTTCCTGACCGCGCCGTCTATGGCCGAAAGATCAGTGAAATCACACTCGCTGACTTCTATATCAGAGGTTTCGAATATGGCGCGGCGGGCCGGCGTAATTATGTCGCCAGATATAATGGCGTGTACCTTTTCTCCTGCGCGAAAGCGCCGGGCGCCGCCGGTCAGGCGCGAAAAAAAGCCCTTTAGATCTCCGCGTTCGGGGCCGTCATGGGCGGAGATCGTTTTATCGATAAATGCGGCGTTCATGAAATATCATCAGTCGAAACGCTTCCTCTTCGACGCCGAGGATATTTTCATTTCTTCGCGGTATTTGGTGACGGTCCTGCGCGCGATCTGTATCCCTTTTTCGGCGAGCGCGTTGACGATCGCCTGGTCGGAGTATGGTTTGGCTGCGGGCTCTTTGAGCACCATCTGTTTTATCATGTCTTTGACGGACTTCGTGGATACGTCCTCGCCCTTCGCCGTGCGCAGCCCCGCCGAGAAGAAGAACTTGAGCTCGAGGACGCCGCGCGGCGTCTGGGCGTATTTTCCCGAAGTGACCCTTGACACGGTCGATTCGTCGAGGCCGACTTCGCTTGCGACCTCGTTTAATATGAGCGGCTTGAAATGCGAGACGCCGTGCTCGAAAAAGTCGCGCTGGTTGCGGACTATGCACTCGACGACCTTTTTGATGGTGTCGCGTCTCTGCTCGATGGATTTGAGTATGAAACGCGCCTTGTCCAGTTTTTCTTTTATAAAGGCTATAACCTCGGGCGTGGAGTTTTTGCTGCGCAGTATTTTTTCGTAGCGCGGATTGAGCCTGATGCGCGGGATGTCGTAATCGTTGACGGTCACGACGTAGTCTTCGCCGTTTTTTTCGATGAAAACCTCGGGTGCGACAACTGAATTGTCGGCGCTGGAAGCATATTTGAGGCCGGGCCTGGGGTTGAAGTTTTTAATTATGAAATCTACGCATTCCTGGACCTGCTCAACCGTTATTGAAAGGGCGTGCGCGACGTTCCTGTATTTTTTTTCGGAAATGTCGAAAAGGTGGTTTCTGAGTATTTCTTCGAGATGTTCAGGCCGCGGCGTGTCGTCTTCGAGCGCCTGGTATTGCAGCAGAAGGCATTCGGCGGCGTCGCGCGCACATACTCCGCTCGGGTCGAACGACTGAATGATCTCGATGAGATCGTTGATCTCGCCTGCGGTTATATTTTCGCCCTTAAGATCGGCATGGGCGGCGATCTCCTCGGCGGAGGCTTTCAGATAGCCGCCGCTGTCTATATGGCCTATTATAACTTTGCCGATCCTGAACTCCCTGTCGGAAAATACCGCGGCGTTCAGCTGTTCCTGAAGATGATCGCACAGTGTTTTTTCGGCGAAAGCGAAGACCTCGAATGAAGCCTGCTCGCTCCACTCGAATTCTTTTTCTTCGAGGTGCGTGGTTTTTTCAAGGTCGTCGTAGTACTGCTCCCAGTCGATCTCGTTGTTTTCGCTTTCGATCTCGACGGTCTCGAGTTCTTTTTCGTAATCGGACACGCCGTCCGATTCGAGCGGCTGCTCCCTGGTTTTTTCGTCGGCGCCCGAAATATCGCTTTCTTTGGGCTCCGGATTCAGAAGCTCGTATTTTTCGTCGCTCGCTTCTGCAATACCGCCGGCGTCTTCCGAACCGCTTTCCACGGCGGCATCCGTCGGTACGGCGTCCGGGCCGGCGGGATCGTCGTCGCGTATCTCGATGACGGGATTTTCCAGTATCTGAGTCTGCACTTCGGTCAACAACTCGTTGAGAGGCATCTGCAGTATCTGAATGCGCTGAAGAAGCCTGGGCGTCATAACCAGTTTTTGAGTCTGCTTGAGTTGAAGGCTGTTGTTTATATTCATGGTCATCCAATCACTCTTTAAAAATTATAAGTTTTAAAGTTTATTTATCGATAGTTCATCCGGATAAGGAAACCCGACCGGATCAAAGCGCCGATTCGCGTATAATTGACCTCATCGAAGCGACCGCCTCGTGCAGGCCGTGAAATATCGAGCGCGATATTATCGAGTGGCCTATGTTGAGTTCCTGTATTTCAGGAATTGCGCAGATGTGGCGCACATTGAAGTAGTTGAGGCCGTGCCCGGCGTTGACGAGCAGTCCCTTTGAATGCGCGAAAGACGATGCTTTCGCGATGCGCTCGAGTTCGGCCCCGAAGTCGTTGCGGCTGAAACAATCTGCGAAACGTCCGGTATGTATCTCGATAGCGTCGGCGCCGGCC
>MGFH01000042.1 GCA_001791795.1 Candidatus Wallbacteria bacterium GWC2_49_35 | reverse complement strand
GGAAAAATTCCCGATACCACTCAGGGAACCAGGGCGCTGAAAAACACGCTTAATATAATCGCGGATGATCTGTGCGCGCTCGTCGGGGCTGGCCAGCTTTACGACGCGATGAATTCCCTCGTAAATCCGGGGCTGGCCGCTTCGTCCGCCGAAGAAAACGCCGGAGAGCTAACCGTTCAGCCTCCGCTTGAAACGGCGGAGGCTCAAAACGCGCCCGCTAAAGACTACGCGCGCGTGCTCGAAGAGATAAACGACATAATTTTAAAAGTTGAAGATTATAAAAAAGCGTCTAAATTCATTTTGAGCGTGGCGATGAAGATTATCGACACCAACCGCGGTTTCATAGTCGTGAAAGATCCTACTATAGGCTCTATCATGCCGCTGGTTTCCGAGATATCGTCGAAAGAGTTCGCCGAAAGTTCGCCTTCGATGCTCGTCGCGAAGCACGCCATAAACAACAGGGAGGTCATTATCGTCGACGATCCCATGCTTGACGAGCGTTTCATGGGAATGTCGGAGAGCATAGTAAGCGGGATAATCAAATCGGTAATATGCCTTCCGTTCATAAAAAAAGGCGTGTGCCTCGGAGCTATTTACATGGACAACACAAGGCACAAGAAGAATTTCAGTCCCGGCGACCGCGAATTTGTGGGGGCCCTCTGTGAAAAAGTGTCGGGCCTTCTTGAAAAAGGCGGCGTTTACGGCGAACTTATCGACGAATACGAGCAGCTGGGAGAAAAGGAGATTCGCTCCGCGGCCTATCTCGAACAGTTCGCCTCGCTCAGGACCAGTCTTCTAATCGAGGGGATCATCAGCGAAAGCGACTCGGAAAGAATAATCAGGATGATCAGATCCGACGCTAAAAGCCCTATTCTGTGTATGCTCGACGGCGGCATCGCCGGTTTTGCGGCTTTGGAGCCGTTTTTCGTCAAAAGCGGCGCGAAGCGGGTCAGGCTGAACGAACAGCGCGTCACGGCGTCGCTCGCCGGTTCGGTTCCGCCGGATTACGCACTGGCCCGCGCGGTGCTGCCGTTCTGCCGCACCATGAAAAAAGAACTTTACGTCGCCATGGCCGATCCGCTCGATGCAAACACCATTTCCGAGATCGAAAAATATTCTTCATGCAGCGTCGAGGCCTTCTACTGCGAAAAAGACGAAATAATCAAAGCGCTGAAAAGCCTTATCTGATAAGTTTTGCCCTGCCGATATACGGGGGCGGTGTCAGAAGATAGAGAACAGAGAATAGAGAACAGTTGAGGATTTTCGACATTTTAAAACGAAAGAGACGCCGCACGGCGTCTCTTTCGTTTGTGAGGCATTAAATTTTAAATTTATACGGAATAAATAATAACTTTATACGTTTATTTTCTAAAGATAAAAAAGTCCATATCTATTATCTAGTAACTATTCTCTTTTTGCTATGCCGTTTTTATTCCTGATCGTGTATTTGGGCCCGTAAGAATGCGGGTGGTATGACATTTTGACCCTTCTTAAATTGTCGAAACCCAGGTCGTCGCCGACGTTGACGAAGGCGCAGTCACCGAATTCCCGGCTGCAGAACTCCTTGAACAGAAATTGCGAGATGCCGAAATACTGGAAATTGGTTTTTTCAATCAGTATGGAAGCGGTATTTTCGTTGATCTTTTCGCCGAAGGTAATGCCTTCCGCGCGGCCGTTGATCATTATGAGGGCGCCTTTCAGCTCGAGGTCTTCGTAACGGTCGAGAACCCTTATGATGGCATTTCTTTCGAGTTCGATGAGTTCAACGAAATGGTCTAGTTCTTTTTCGCTGAGAGGCGAGATCGAACTCAGCCTGAGGTTGGCCCAGCGGTATATCAGATCGACGGCCATTTCGCGGTGGGCGAAAGAGTATGGAAGGTAGTCGAACTGGAAATTTTTTGTGAAGTAATTGACCTCGTTGCGCTTTGTTTTGTACTTGTTTCCGCGAAGCTCCTTGAGTTCGCTGTTTAAATAGATGTAATCGGGATTCTGCCGTTCTACTTCGTAGGCGTTGAAATCGACGTTATCCAGATAACCGGCATAGACGTAATCTATTTTCGACTGCCCGGGGTCCGGATTGGCGGCGTTCATTATTTCAAAACATTCGTTGAGGGTTTCCACCGGCATGTTATTGCCGAGCGGCGGCAGCAGCATCGTGAGGGATTCGTTGTTGTGTATGAACAGGCATAAATTGCCGTTCACTTTTTTGAAGTACCCGTCGGCGTTTTCGAACCACATGAAATTGTTGGCGAACGTATAATCGGAAAGATCGATCTTCAACTGTCTGACGTAATTGTCGAAAATATTTCTGTGTGAAATATTTACCTTTTCCAGCCCCAGACTACATAATGACTCGCTTTGTACTAAAATACTAACCACTTCCCCAAACATATTTATTTTAATTACTGTTACATATTGTTTTTACTTCGTGTGTTCAGCAGGTGTTTACGAGGTTATAAATCAAGCAGTGTATTGAATCGCAGGGCAAAAAAAAACTAAATCAAACGATACGAAAAATATCGCTTGATTTAGTCTAATCAAATTATTAGTATTCGGTTATATTCTTTTTTAATGATATTGTGTATAATTTTTATTTTACACATACATTGGAGGATAAAACAAAACTTTATCGCTCCGTAAGGTTCGCCTTCTTTATCCGCCTACTCTTCAGGCGGTTTTGCCTTTCAATTACTACTATTTTTCTTCTTTAGCGGTTTTGCCCTTCGCTACTACTTCGGGCTGAGCGGGCTGTTCGCCGGTCACGGCGGCTGCTTCACCTTCGCCTGCGGGCTTTTCTTCTTCGATGCGCGGCATTGAAACGGTTATGAGGACGTCGTGCGGATCGGAGATGACGTGTATTTCTTTAGCGACGGTGAGGTCGCTGACGCGGATGGTGTGGTGAACGTCGAGGTTTGTGACGTCGACTTCAAAATGGTCGGGAATGTTGATAGGCAGGCAGTCGATTTCGACCTGGTCTTTGATGTGGGTCAATATGCCGCCTTTTTTGAGGCCGATCGGAGTTCCGTGAGTAAGGACGGGAACCCTCGTTCTGATCTTTTTGTTTTCGTCGTATTCGTAAAAATCGACGTGCGTGATCCTCATCTTTATGGGATCGTACTGGATGTCTTTGATCAGTGTATTTTTAACGAGGTCTTTTGCGCCGTCGTTGAAATTCACCGAATAGATGGCCCTTTTGTTATTCTTTTTGAATATGTTTTCGAAGTCCAGCTTGGTGAGAGTGAGCATGGTGCTTTCTTTGCCCCGTCCGTATAATATGGCCGGAATTCTGCCCTTGGTTTTTAATTTGTTGTTAGCCGATGTTCCCGCGGATTTTCTGACTTCCGCTTTAATGCTGACCTGTTTCATGGTAAGAATCTCCCCTCTTTTTTCGTAATTTTACTTAAACAACTTAAAAAATATCTTGTTATTTTACTATATTCATCCATGTTTTGTCAAGTATTTTTTTAAAAAATTATGTAAAATATCGAAAATTTCAAATTTCATCAGCAGGCGCGGTTGAAATTGACCGTGAATACGGATCCTTCGCCTGTTTTGCTCCGGCAGTTTATCGAGCCGTTATGCTGCGCGATTATCGCCTGGCAGATAGAAAGACCGAGGCCGCTGCCGCCCGATTTGGACCTGACCGTGAAAAACGGCTCGAAAATATTGGCGGCGAGCTCTTCGTCCATTCCGCAGCCGTTATCCTTGACCATGCAGTATACCAGCGCTTCTTTCACGTTAAGCTCGACCCTGACGAGCCCTTCGCGTTCCGCCGGTATTGAATCGACGGCGTTGGTGATGATATTTATAAGCACCTGCTCTATCTGCGAAGCGTTTCCGATGATCTCCGCTTTTTCCTGGCAGGCCTGGTAAACGATCTGAGAATTCCTGGATTTGATATTGCGCCTGCAAAGCTCGACCGCGCTGGAAATGACGTTTTTCAGATCTATGGATACTTTTCCCGCGGGAACGACCTTTGCGAAATTCAACGTGCTCAGTATGGAATTATGAATCTTCGCGGCGGCGTTTTCAATGGCGGCCAGGCCCGTCTTGATCTCCAGACAGGCGCCCGCGGCGGGGGATGTCATCATTTCATCCTTCGCGGCGGTTATTTCGGCCAGAGGGTTTTTTACGTCGCGGACTATTTCGGAGATTATTTTTCCGAGAAAGATCATTTTTTCGTTCTGGACGATCTGCCTCTCCAGCAGCTTTTTCTGCGTGATATTGCTGGCTATCATTACGGCCGCCTGGACCGAAGGGTCATGCTTGCGCTGGCTTTTTATGACGAACGCTGAAAAATTGGTCAGGATCTTCTGACCGTCGATATCTCTCAGGTAAACGTCGTTGTTGTAAATGCTCTTGTTTTCTGAAAGCAGCGCCGTCATTATTTTCTGATATTCGCCTTCGGCGAAGAAGTTCTCCGCGCTTTTCGAAACGGCGTTCACTGCGCTGGCCTTGAGGTTCTGTTCTGCGCCAGAATTGAAGATGAGGACCTTGAGCGAGGGGTCGAGGATGATTATTATTTCGGAGGAACTTCTTATTACGTTATATAGAAAATTGCGGTTCTCGGCGAGTTCGTTATGCGTTTTGAGCAGCACATCATAATTCTGGAGAAGTTTGTCGTTGGTCTGCCTTATGCGCTTTTGCGATTCGAGGCTTATGTTTTTGAGGAAGCGGAACGCCGCGTAGGAGTAACGGTGCGAAAACCGTTTGAAGCGTTCCTCGTCGAGGCTTATAAGCATGGAGTTAGTCACCGATACTGCGTTTGCGCTGCGAACGCTATTGTCGAGAAAGGACATTTCGCCGAAAAACTCGGTCTCGTTAAGCCGCGTGATCTCGTATTGCGTGCCGTCGCCGGTGTTCTTGCATATCTTCACGCAGCCGGAGATAAGCATATATATCGAGGTTCCGTAGTCGTTTTCCTTAAAAATGACCTCGTCCTTTTCGGTTTCGTGAAAAGAGGCGAATTCGAGCAGTTCTTTTATCTCCGCTTCGGATAGGTTCGCCAGGATGTTGACCTGTCTTATCTTGGGTATGTAAAGATCTATTTTATTCAATTTTTTTACCTCGCTGGCGCGCTTTTTCATGCGTGCTTGATTGCCGGCGCGTTTTTCAGGCCGTACGGTCGTATTTTACTTTATTTTCCATAAATTTTCAAGGTTTTTTTGCGGCCGCGTAAAAAAACGGGAAATCCTATGTAAATAAAAAACAGCGGAGGGCAAAAAAATAAAATCTTGCATTGAATTTTAAATTATGATAAAATATAACCGCGTAAAATGGTTTATAAAATATTAATAATAGGAGAGGGTTTTAGCATTATGCCCATTAAAAAGTATTCCGGAACGAAAAAAATTCTAACCTGCCTTGCCGCCGCCTTCCTGATTTTTTTATCGGCGGTCTGCGCTTCGGCGGTAGCGCTGTCTTATAAAGATATTCCAGGCATCGCATCCTACTTTTTTTACACTCACGTCAATCACCGCGAGTTCACCGAAGAACTTTATTTGAGGACAGTTAAAAATTTCATGAAGATACTCGATCCTACCAAGATATTCATGCTTGCCGACGACGCGGCCGCTTTCGAGAGCGAAGCGAAGGAAAACGTCAAACAGCTTATGGGCGATTTTAAAGCCGGCGACATGGCGTTTTTCGTAAAGATACACGATTTTTTCAACAGGCGCCTTGGCGAAAGAAAACTCGAGATCGACGCCATGATCACCGAAGATTTTAAGCCCCTGCCTTCGAGCGAGACCGACAGCCTCGATTCGCCCGAGGCCCAGCTGTGCAAAAACACGGCCGAGCTCGAGCTGCGCATCAAAAAGATATTGAGCCTGCAGTTCGAAGGCCTGAAATCGTCGAAAAAAGATGTCAAAGAAATAGTGAAAAAACTCAAGAACCGTTACAAAGACGCTTACGCGCATTACGACAAGTTCGACGAGGTCAAGGTAGCCGATTACATACTGAAAAGTTTCGCGACCGCTCTCGATCCTCATTCACTCTACTTCAATCCCGAAGAGATCGAAAGTTTTAACATTTCCTTTAAACTTTCGCTCGAAGGCATAGGCGCCACGCTTAAAAGCGAGGACGGCTACACCATCGTCGATTCGCTGGTGACCGGCGGTCCGGCTGAAAAGAGCAACCAGATCAAGCCCAACGATAAAATAATAGCCGTAGGACAGCAGAATGGCGATATGCTCGATATCATAGGCATGGACCTTAACAAGGTCGTGCAGAAGATACGCGGCCCGAAGGGCACCAAAGTGCGCCTGAGCATACTTCGCGAGTCGAAGGTCAAGGCTTCGGAGCAGTCCCTGATAACCATAGTCCGCGACAAGATCAAACTCGTCGATCAGGCTGTCAAGCACGAGATCAAAGAGATCGACGGCAAAAAATACGGCGTTATCAAAGTCCCTTCGTTCTACGAAGATATGGAAGGCGTCAGAAAACACGTGGCCGGCGCCGCTTCCTGCTCGGGCGACGTAAAGCGCGCCCTTGAATATTTCAAAGAGACCGGCGAGGTCGAAGGCGTGGTCCTCGACCTTAGAAGCGACACCGGCGGCTCTCTCAACGAAGCCGTTAAGATGACCGGTCTTTTTATAAAGCGCGGCGCGGTCGTAATGGTGAAAGATTCCTACAACAACGTCCAGGAACTCGCAGATCAGGACCCGCAGCAGCATTACAACGGCCCGCTCGTCGTTCTGGTCAATAAACTTTCCGCTTCCGCATCCGAGATCGTGGCCGGCGCCCTCAAAGACTACGGCCTGGCGGTCGTGGCGGGCGACTCGTCGACTTACGGCAAGGGAAGCGTCCAGACGATGATAAACCTGCCCAACGACCTCGGCGCAATCAAGGTCACCAACGCTCTTTATTATACGGCCGGCGGCGCGTCGACTCAGAAAAAAGGCGTTCCGGTCGATATCGTCATACCCAGCGCTACGGAAGAATTCAAATCCGGAGAGGCTACCGCCGATTACGCCCTTGACTGGAGCGTTATCAGTTCCGCTATACCTAAAATAGCCCTTTCAGAAGATATTTCAACAAGAAACGGCACGCTCGAAGCCTTCTTGAAGGACATTACGGAAAACAGCAAAAAACGCATCGAAGCCAACCCGAAATTCAAGGAACTCGCCGATAAGAACAAGAAGAAGGACGAGGCCGCGGACGACGAAGACACTAAAGAGAACCAGATAAAAAAAGATGATATAATTCTCGATGAGGCGATATTTATCTTAAAAGACATCAAGGTCCTCACTAAATAATTGAAACTTTCAAAAGGAAATCAATTGAAATTATTTCTGTTAGAATAAACTGCTAGAATTAACGACTGGAATAACGGCAAAATTTGTTAAAACAATGCCAAGGAGGCATCGGCAGTGCAGACTCCCACTTTTATCAAAGTTTTAAAATTGATCACTTTCACGTTCCTGGCCGTCGCGGTTCTCGCCCTTGGATATTACCTTAAATTGAAAGGCGTCATAATAAGCGCCGTCATCATATTCGCCGCGGTTCTTATCGGCTACGGCGCGGAGGTCCTCGAGCTCGTTCTGCCGAGCGGCGTCGCGCTGGCTATAGTGGCGCTTCTTCAAATATCTCCCGAATTCTTCGTCGAGTGGGCGACCGTTAAAAAGGCGGCCTTCGATCCCGCGTTTCTGCATAACGCCATGGCCAACCTTTACGGCGCGAACAAACTGCTCGTCGGCTTCGGGCCGCCGCTGGTGTTTTTCGTTTATTACTTTTTCTCGCCTACAAAAAAAGAGAACTATATAAAATTTCACGCGATAAAGTCATACAGCGTTTTCGTGATGATATTCGGCATCGCTTATAACTTCATAATATATCTTAAAAACTCGCTTATGTGGTACGACAGCATTGTCCTTATCGCCATTTACTTCGGTTCGGTATTCTTCATAGGGCGCATGGAACTTCATTATAGTAAATTAAAGCCGTCGGCGCAAGAAGACGGTCCAGAGCTCGAGGACAGCGCGGTCGAAAAACTCATCCATAAATTCGTTATCGTCGGCGAGAAGGTCAACGCCTACAGGGCCTATATCGCGTCTTTCATCTTTCTTGCAACGGGCGGCGCGCTGCTTGTCGGCTTCGCGGAGGAATTCCTCGAATGCCTGCTCCATGCGGCTACGGCGGCCGGCGTTTCCACGTTCATATTCATCGGATACGTAGCGCCGTTCATGTCGGAATTCCCCGAAAAGCTGGTGGCTATCGGCTACGCGATGAAGGGCCACGCGGACACCGCAATGGTTAATTTCCTCAGCTCTATCCTGGCGCAGCTGACGCTTCTTACCGCCATGGTGCCTCTGGCTTACAGTTACTACAAAGGTACTCCGACCGGAATAGTCTTCGACGCGGTTCAGAGCCAGGAGCTTCTGCTGGTAATAGCGATGATGCTGTACTCGCTGATGCTGTTTTTAGACCTGAAGTTCACGATACGCGAAACCATAATGGCGCTGGGCCTTTTCATATGGCAGTTCGTCATGCCCGAATCGCGCGACACGGTCACGAAGGTTTACTTCGTTCTGTTCCTTTCGTATTTCCTTGAAATGGTTCTTGAAAAGAGACATACGGACGTCATCGAAACGGTCATAAAGCCGAAAGATATT
>MGFH01000041.1 GCA_001791795.1 Candidatus Wallbacteria bacterium GWC2_49_35 | reverse complement strand
TTTTACCCGAACCGGCGGCGCCGTCGATATAAACCACTCCCGCGAATTTTTTATCTTCGAGCGGAGCGAAATATTTTAAAGCGAGCTCCAGTTCTTTTTCGCGGCCGAAAATTTTTGCGGTCGCCGCTAAGCCGCTCTGAGGGCCTTTACGGCCGCCAAGTTTGTAAATCGGGATCTTTTCTTCGATACCCTTGAATTTCATTTCCAGCGTCGGCGAGATTTCGAAGGCGTTCCCTATATTTTCGCGGAATTTATCTTCGATCCATAACTCGCCCCGGCCGGCGGCCGCGGCCATACGCGCCGAAAGATTCACCGCCGGGCCAAGAGCGCTATATTCGCAGCGCTTAGCGCTTCCGACGAACCCGGCGAAGACGGTTCCGAAAGCGAGCGCGGCCTTAAGCGGGAAAAGCTCGCCGTTATCGGAGATCGCTATAATATTTTGAGCGAACGACGCGGCGCGATCGAATAACCTGTCACGGCCTCTGGGCGCGCCAAAGATCACTAAAATAATGCCGCCTTTATCGCCGAAATCGAGGCAGCCGAAATAACCACCGTAACGGCAGGACATCGCGACCAATTTATTCACATGATCCGAGATATTTCCGCGAGGCTCGAATGAAATGAAGCATGAAACTATATCTCTGAATTCGCCTGAAGCCTTGAGATTTAAAACCGCCGCTGGCGCGAATTTTTCGATGATCGCGCGATCGATCTTTCCGACCGCCTTTTGCGGGATGCCGCCGGCCGCGACGAATCCATCCGGCTCCAGCAGATAATATCCGCTGCTTTTTTCGCGCGAAACGATCCCGGAAGATATCCGTGAGATGAATTCGCGATCGGCCACCGTTTCGCCGGGAATGCAAAAGCGCTCGCAAACAGCCGCCGCGCTTACCGCACCGCCGCTGAAATAATACGCATTCTGCGTTTCGTTCCCTATTATTCCCCAGTCGACCGCGCCCGCCGACAAGCCTGTTTTGACATTCAATTTAAAGCGGCCGAATTTAGTTTCTATATCGCCAGCGCGCCTGAAAGTGTCTTTAATTTCGAACGCGCAGCGGGCGGCGTCAAATGCCGCAGCACACGTGGAATTATCGTTCGCATAGATAAAAACCGCGCTGAGCGCGTCGCCCGCAAAAACCGTCACGAAACCGTTATAGCCGTATATGGCGTCGATGACCGGACCGAAGATCCGGTTGAGGATATCGCCGAGAATTTCAGTGCCTTCCCTGCCGTTTTTGATGAGAGCGCCGGTCATGGGAGTAAAGCCGGATATGTCCATAAACATCGTAACGGCATAAAAGCTGCCGCTTAATATGCCGTTAGAGTATTTATCTGCGATAAAATGAGGGATCAGATTGTTCATTTAAATTCTACCCGGGTAAATTATTTCGCTTTCCCGGAAAATTATTTCACTTCAAGGATGAAATTTTCGACGTCGCCGGTTTCATGCGGGTACTGCTTTATATGAAGCCTTCTGCCGGACATTATCGTAGTTCCGCCCGCATCGTAGGCGAGCATGTATTTAACAAAAGCCTCCAGGATCATCGCCTGCGCGAACGGTTCGCTGCGCCAGTGGGCGAGGTCCCAGAACGAGGCCGAGAAAAAGAGGCCGGAGTCCCAGCGCACGCCGTAAAGGTCTCTGTCTTTTTCGCCGGCGCCGAAGGTTTCGGGGTTTTTGACCCTGTATTTTTTAGCGGTATTTAATAAATAAGCGACCGCCGATTCCACGGCGAAGTTATAATCGTTCAAAAGCCCTTCTTCATAGGCGATATCGGCGCCGATATTCAGAAGCGATATGAGGCCGAGCGCGGTCGAAAGGTAATCGGTTTTGTCCTCGCCGCCGGGAAACGCACCGACCTTGTCATTGCCGGTTTTCGAGTACATCCTCTGTTCGTCTATCAGGTCGTGGACAAGTTTTTTCATAGCCGGGCGCAGCGCGTCGTTTCCGCCGTCGCGGTATGCGCGCGTCACGGTGTAGGGAAATATCATGTACTGCGGATAATAAAGGCCGGCGGCGGGCCATACTTTTTTAAAGACCGCTTTCGTCAGAAGGCTCACCGCTTCATTATAGCCGGGCGCCCTTTTATTGCCGGTAAGGCCTAGCATCAAAAGCACGTTGGAGTTGACTACTATATCGACGTTGTTTTTGCCGAGCGGAATTATGCCGCGCTCCGGCTCGCTGAAGGTGGGCTCTTTCTCGTCGCGCAGCCACGTAAGATACGCGCCGCTTTCGACGCCCTTCCACGCGTCGCGGCCGTCTTCGAATTTCGGGTCGCGCGCCGTGTCGCGGTATTTTAAGATCACGTCCATGACGCCGTTATCTACGGCGAAATTGCCGGGAACCAAGAAGAACGCGTCGTCGGAATAGGCGCCTTTAAGCTGGCCGCGGATCTGCTGGATGGCTAGCGCGGTCGAGCTGTCGTCGGAATCGTTCGGAATATTAAAAAGCGCCGATGCGCCCGACTGGTTCTCGTTTTCATCCAGGCAGCGGATGACCCAATCGGACGGCGGAACGTTGAGGCCTTTCGCAAAACCCTTCCAGAAGAACGCGAGTTTCGGATTGATGTAAGCTTTGGCCAGAGGCAGGACGGCCTTTTCTATGGGAATGTTGTAAGGCGCCGTATAAACGGTCTGGCCGGAAGGTTTCAGCCAGAAATTATACGCGTCGCCCCTTTTATATCTTTCATTGATGTTCCATGCGTGCTTGAGCATTTTAGCGATATGGCGGTCGGCCGCCGGAAGATTTTCGCGCAGCAGGAAGAGCGGATAGACCACGAAGGCGGGCACGAATAAATTAGAATCGGGGATGGCGATCATGGACTTACCTTTGAATCCGATCTTTTTAGGAAGGAAATGAACGGTGCTCCACCATTCGCCTTCGACGTTGCGCACTTTGATCGGCGGAATCGCCGGAAGGCTCAGGGCTTTATTCAGAAGCGGCACGTTCAGTTCGACCTTGCCGTCGCAGCCTTCGCCGGCGTCGCTTGCGTCGAAAACAGAACTTTTCGTGCCAGGGCGGTTTCTGACCTGCGTGTCGTCGAAATAA
Source organism: Candidatus Wallbacteria bacterium GWC2_49_35 (assembly GCA_001791795.1). Taxonomy (GTDB): domain Bacteria; phylum Muiribacteriota; class UBA9980; order UBA9980; family UBA9980; genus UBA9980. The sequence continues at coordinate 5,064 of MGFH01000041.1, read as the reverse complement.
ACGAGAAGTCCGAGGACGGCCCTCTTTAAATTGGCGTTACCCATGCGCTTTTCACAGAGCGATTTAACGTCGGTATAAGAAATATCGGCCGCCTGCGCGGACGAAGCCGCGATGACGAATAACAATAAACTAATTACCGCGTAAGCGTAATAAAATTTTGTGGAATAAAAGCCTGGTCTTTTTAACATAAGCCGCTCCTTTTCATTTGACAATATTATATTTTTCTATTATTTCCATAAACCCTTCGCAGCCTTCGTTTCGGGCTATGTCGACGGGCGTTTCGCCGTTTTTATCCCTGAGCGAACAGTCGGCGCCGGCCCCTATGAGCGAGTCGAACGACAGCGCGTCGCGGCTTAGCGCCGCGTAATGAAGCGCGGTCTTTCCCGCCGCGTCGGCCTGATCTATCTTCGCCCCTGAATTTATAAGAAGTTTTACAACTTCGGGCCTGGAAGAGCGCGCCGCGAACATGAGCGGCGTCATCTGCTGCAGGTGGGTAAGATTGACGGAAGCGCCGTAGAGCAAAAGCAGTTTCACGGTATCTTCAAACCCTTTGCCGCAGGCGATAATAAGAGCTTCCTCGAAATTTTTCAGCCTGTTGCTCTTGACGCCTTTTTTATTTTCAAATTCTATAAGCATTTTCGCGATCTTTTCGTTGCCGTAAAATACGGCCGTCATTAAGGGCGTGTAGCCGAAATTGTCGTTCACGTTGACGAACGCGCCGCAGTTAACGAGTTTTTCCACCACGCAGATATCGTTATTGGCGCAGGCGATCATCAGCGGGGTTTTACCTTCGTCCGAAACCGCGTTCACGGCCGCGCCTTTTTCGATCAGAAGTTCTATGATGTCGCAGTATCCTCTGGCGGCCGCGTAATGAAGCGGCGTCCTGAAGGTTTTGTCGAGCGAGTCTATGCCGGCGCCGCGCTCGATGAGGCATTTAACTATATCGATATGCCCGTTCTCTATGGCGAGGTTGAATGAATTTGAATTTATCAGCGCGGCGGGAGTCGCGTCCATCAACATTTTTACTATGCCGTTATGGCCGGCTATTATAGCGTAATCCAGCGCGCAGTTGCCGTTTTTATCTTTCAGACCGGCGTCCGCACCGCCGGCGAGAAGCGTCTTTACGATCCCTTCGGCGCCCGTGGTGGCGGCGAGCATCAGAGGCGTCTGCATGTCGCGGTCGCGCGTGTTTACGTCGGCGCCAAGTTCGAGAATCGGTTTTAAAAATTCCTCCGACTGGCTTCTGGCGGCGTAGAAAACCGCGTTCTGCCCGTAATAATCACAATGGTTGACATCTCCGGCCCGTTCGTATATCAGGTTGAAAATATCTGCGCAGCCCGATTCTATGGCAAACATCATCACGCTTTTCAAATCGCGGTTGACCGAAACCGCGTCGGCTCCACAGTTGACGAGCATCCGGGTCACTTCATAATTTTTATTCAATATCGAATAAACCAACGCGCAGTTGCCGTTCTTGTCTTTAAGGTCGAAAAAAGCGCCCGCATCGGCCAGAACGCTGAGATTGTGACCGTCGGAATTGGCCGCCGCGTGCATCAGCGCGCTCATCCGGTCGCCGTCGATGGCGTTGATCTCCGCACCCGCGTTGAGAAGCAGCTCGATCATTTTTGTATTCTGGCTTAAAATGGCGCATATGAGGGCGGTGTGCGAGTTCTTTTTAGCGACGTTCACGTTCGCCCCGCTTTTAATGAGCAGCGCGGCGGTTTCGAGATCGTTTTTAATGATGGCGAGCATAAGGGCCGTATTGCCGTGATCGTCTTTCTGGTCGATATTTGCGCCCTGCGCCAGCAGCAGTTTAATGGCGGCGGCGTCTTTTTTTTCGACGGCGTTCATAAGGGCCGTCCGCCCCTTGTTTTTATTCATCGTCTTCAGCCTCCAGCCCGGCGGCATCCTTTTGGCCGCGATTTTTGCAGGCTATATTGAATTTTTTTATTTTGTACTGCATCTCGCCCCGGCCGACGCCGAGTATCCGGGCCGCGCCGAGCTGCCTTCCTCCGGCTTTTTTCAGCGCGCAAACCACTATGCGGCGTTCGATCTGGTCGAATTTCAGGCCGTTATCAAGAAGCGCCGCCACGGCCGCGTCGATCTCTTTCTCACACGACGTTCCGGCGCTTTCCTTTTCGTTTTTTTTAAATTCGGCAGGTCCGGCGGGAAAGGAGATTCCGGATTCGAACTGGATTTTCGCGCCGCCGGGGTCGAGGACGCCGGCCTGCGCCGAGTCGAGATTATCGGCGGTCCTGTCGGACTTGCGCCTGCCGTAAAGATGTATGTTGGAAGATGTCAAAATAGGGTATGGTAGAGACTTGAAAGTTATAATTTCGTTTTCTTCCATGGCCACGGCGCTTTCTATGACATTCTGAAGCTCGCGGACGTTTCCGGGCCAGCCGTACTGCAGGAATGCCTCGATAACCTCGGCCGAAAGTTTTTTAACAGGCTTGTCGAATTTGACGCAGAATTTTTTTATAAAAAAATCGCTTAAAAGGATTATGTCGTCGAGCCTTTCGCGAAGCGGCGGAAGCAGCAGCGACACCACGTTTATCCTGAAGAAAAGGTCTTCACGGAACCGCCTCTGCGCGACCTCGGTGAGCAGGTCGCGGTGGGTGGCGGTGATGATGCGCACGTTGACCTTGACGGGCCGCACGCCTCCGATTCTTTCCAGCTCGCGTTCCTGTATAATTCTGAGGACCTTCGACTGCGTGGTCAGCGCCATATCGCCGATCTCGTCGAGAAAAAGAGTGCCGTTATTGGCAAGCTCGAATTTACCGATCTTGCGCTGGTGCGCGCCGGTGAACGAACCTTTTTCGTGACCGAAAAGTTCGGATTCTATAAGCGTGTCCGGGATCGCCGCGCAGTTTACTTTAATATACGGCGCGTTCTTGCGGTAGGAGTTGTTGTGGATGGCCTGGGCGACAAGTTCTTTTCCGGTGCCGGATTCGCCGCCGATTAAAACCAGAATATCCTTGTCGGCGACGCTCTTTATTTTCGAAAAAATTTCCCGCATGCGTGCCGAACGGCCGATAATATTATCGAATCCGTCCGTCGTTTCCGGCGGCTCGCTGCTGATCGTGGCGGGAGAATTTTTCCGCATACAATTTCTCGCTTTTATTTTGTTTTTAACATCTCTTCGATTCTGTTTTCGGCTTCTTTGACGCACGAAGACGCCGGAAAAGACGATACATACTTTCTGTAATTATCGAGCGCGTCCGCGGATTTACCAATCAGATCGAAGCACACGCCTATACGGAACAACGCTATGGCGCGCAGCTCGGAATTCTGGTTGTCGTGGACCTTCTCGTAAAGTTCTATGGCTTCCTTGTATTTTTCGGCCTCTTCGAGGCAGGCGCCCATAAGGTAATTCATGTCGTCCGATTTTTTATCGGAAGGGAATTTCTTTACGAAATCGGCTATATTCGATTCGGCCTTCTCGTATTTGGCGAGGCGCATGAGACCTATTATAACTTTGTAGTAGTTTTCGGGCGTAAGCGATATTTTTTTGATCTCGCCAATGCGCGAGCTTCTGAGCCCGCCGCCGGAAGAACCGGCCGCCTTGCGGGCTTCTGATGTTTTACGGCCCTCTTCGAAGGAATAATCGGTTTCGTGCGCCGCGGCGCCGCCCTGCGTTTCGCCGCCGCCCGCGTCTTCTTCGGACGCTATTCTGCCGCTGCCTCTTGCCGGAACAGCAGCTCCTGCCGACGGTTGTCCGGAAACGCCCGGCGCCGATGGCGAGCCGCCTGTTTCATCGGGATCGGCCATTCTGTCGCTCGCGGCCGGCCTTAAAGGCTGGCCTGGATCGATGGCGGGCGGCTCCTGGCCTTCTTCTTCTTCTTCATCTTCGTCTTCCTCTCCGGGCTGATTCTGACCGGCCGAAGGCTTAGGGCCGGCCGGGGGACGGGGGCCGCCTGAAGGCGCGCCTGCTGTTATTTCATCTTTGATCTGTTCGAATAGTTCACCACTCACGCTGTCGACCTTCATAAGATCGTAAACTGTTTTAAAGCCGTTATTTTCTCTTCGGTATTTGATTATCTTCGCCGCGGTCACTTCGCTGATGCCGTCTATTTCGATCAATTTCTCGAAATTCGCCGAATTGATGTCCACTCCCGCCGCGCGCGAAACGCCGCTTGCGGCCAGGCTGAGACAGACCGCGGAGATAATGGCCGCGATAAAGCCGGCCGCCGTCTTCATAAAATTTATCTTTTTGTTCTTTTTAACGCCATTCATAATTCTCACCCCGCCGCAGAAGTATATTACCTAAAATTGATATTTAGTGAGGTTGCCCGTTTTATAATCCGAGTAAAACTCGCCGTATCGGCCTTCTAAAATAGCCTCGCGGCAGAGCGCCGCAAGTTTTATTAAAAAATGAACGTTATGTATGCTGTTGAGTATGGGGCTCAGTATCTCTTCGCTCCTGAAAAGATGGTGAAGATAAGCCCTGGTAAAATTCGAGCACGTGTAGCACGAGCAGTTCGCCATGGGCGGCGTAAAGTCTTTTCTGTAGCCGGCATTTTTGATGAGCAGCTTGGTGTAGGGCGTCATAAGCACGCCGTGGCGGCCGAGTCTGGTGGGTATGACGCAGTCGAACATATCCACGCCGTTTTTAATGCCTTCGATGATATCGTTGACCTCGCCCACGCCCATAAGATATCTGGGCTTTTCGACCGGCATGAATTCCTTCATGTAATCGAGCATTTCATACATCATTTCGTTCGGTTCGCCCACGGAAAGACCGCCTATGGCGTATCCGTGGAACGGGATAGAGGTTATCTGTTCGGCCGACCTTTTGCGGAGGTTCCTGTAGGTCGAACCCTGCACTATGCCGAATACCATGTCTTTGTGGCCGCCTTCGGTTTCTTCCATTATTTTCAGGTATTCGTCATAACTTCTTTTCGCCCAGCGAAAAGTCCTTTCGACGGCTATCTCCGCTTTCTTTTCCGTTTCGGGATATTTCACGCATTCGTCGAGAACCATCATAATGGTCGAGCCGAACGCCTGCTGGATGCGTATGACCTTTTCGGGAGAGAACTCCATTTTCGCGCCGTCCTTGAAAGA
>MGFH01000040.1 GCA_001791795.1 Candidatus Wallbacteria bacterium GWC2_49_35 | reverse complement strand
ACCGCGGAAGCGGCCTCGAAAACGTTCCGAACCTTATTTTAAAGCGCGGCGTCGCCGCGGTGAGGACCGAAAGAAAATATTTGACCGGCGATTTCATTTCCGACTTCGGACCGGTCGTAAATTTCGGCGGCGTTTCGGAAAACCATAATATAATAAACATAAGGAAACCTCCTCTTTATTCGATATTCTCTTCCACGGGCTGCGTTCGCAACTGCCGGTTCTGCATCACCGAAAAAAAATACGTAAGACGCGAAACGGATAACGCACTCGCCGATTTCAAAAGCATTTTATCGCTGCACCGCGGATTTCTGGCGCCGCATTTCATGTTAGTCGACGACTGCGCTTTCGGCGACATGGACCATCTTAAAAAACTTCTTTCCTCGCTGGCGGAGCTTCGTGCAAGATCTAAATTTTCGATAATGATGCAGTTCCACGTAAAACCGCTCCTCAAAGATCCCGCCATCGCGCTTCTCATGAAAAAAGCCGGAATAACGACCCTGATGATGGGGTTCGAGTCGGCCTCGGACGCCTCGCTCAACTCCGAAAATAAAGGGACGACGGTCGCTGAAAATATCGCTGCGATCAAAATATGCAGGAAATATGGGATCATCCCGTACGGTTATTTCGTGGCCGGCTTCGACGCCGATACAGAAAGCGGCATCAGGGATATTTTCGACTTCATATCCGCGCATAAACTTGTGGCGCAGGTCCTGCCGGTGGGCGTTGTTGAAGTCGACCCGGACGGCGTTGCCGTCGAAGGCGTCGCGAAGACGCTCGACTCCTATTCTTTCGGGGCCGCGATGAAGGTCTCGCACGTTCCTCGAGCTATGAGTCCTCACGAACTCCAGGCCGTTTTGATCGAAGGATACGACAGGATATATTCGTTCAAAAGGGCGGCAGGGCTTCTCAGCGCACGCGAAGCGGTTTATAATCTTTTTTTCTCGATCTGTTACCGCAGATGGCGGCCGCGCCTCGTCGCGCACCTTAATTACCTCAAACTGCTCGCCAGGTTCGGCGGCGCTAAAAAGTTCTCCTGAAACTCTTAAATTTTTATATTTTTTTTAGCCGGGTGAATTGACATTATGGACATATTAATATATAATTGTTTGAACCGTACCGAAAGGACGGCGCATCAAGAATTTATTCGTTACATGCCGCACCGGCGAAACATAAAAATAAATACACAATTATACGCAAAATAACAGCAGGAGGGTCTTATGGTAAAAAAATCTACTAACGCTCTGGTTTGCTCAATTTTAATGCTTTTTATCTGCCTCGCTCCGGTTTTCGCGGCTGACGCAGCTGCTCCCGCCCCTGAAGACAAGGTTTTGTTTTTCGTTAACGAGCCTTCTGAAATGTCCTTCGTCGAAATGGGCAAGATCATCTCATACGTCGAAAATTATTACCGCAACGTAGGCCTCGTAAACAGCCAGGACGTTGAAAAATTCTTCCAGGCTTTAAGAAACCACGGCGCTCCGGGCGCAGGCAGTTCCAAGGCCTATGTGGCTTTAGTAGTTCAGGACTCCTCGCATCCGTCTAACACCTCCTACTCCCCGACGGGCGTTTTAGCCGTGCGCGGACAGTTCGACAAGGCGAAGGTCATCGACATATTGAAGCGCCACTACGTTGAACATGCGACCAAAACCGGCCACGAACAGCATTTCAGCGAAACTCAGAGCGGCAGCGTTACCGTCCACCGTTTCGCGCTTCCAGAAAAAGACCGCGAACTCACGATGATCAGTTTCGGCGACTACAGCCTGTTCGCATCCGCCAAGATCGGCGACACCCGACTTCTGAAAGAAACCGCTAAAATGCTCCAGGACAAAACCTTCAAAGCCAATCTTTACTCCGATACCAACGTCCGCTTCCTCATCAAACCGGACGAGCTCGACAAGCAGAAACTTTCGAAGATCATAAACGATAAATACGAAGATCTCAAGCAGAGCAAAGTCCTTCTCAAACGCAAAGGCTTAAAGGGCTTTTTCACCAGACGCTTCGCCGACCACAAGGTAAAATTCATAAACAGCGCGATCGCCGAAATGAACGACGTTGATTTCACCGTCTACAGAATGAGAAACGAAAACGCCAACATGAAAAGGGTTTCGGTAGTTTCCACGTTCGCCAATGAAGGTATCGCCCGCAAGGTCAAAAAGAATATACTCAACCATCTTAACGACGCTATAAAAGGCGCTTCGCATCCCGAGGACAAACTCGGCCTGTCGAACGTTAAGATCGTCGCCGACGGCAACAAATGTTCTATCGAAACCGAACTCGGCACCGAAGAAGAACAGCTGCAGTGCTTCGCGCTGATCTCCTCCTACGTGGCGCGCTCGATAATCAGACAGTAAAAGCCCCGCGTGTAAAGGCAAAGATGAGATTCTACTTCGTAGATAAAGTAACATGTTTTAAAAAGGGTTCTTCGATTAGCGGCATTAAAAACGTTTCTATGACGGAACCCTTTTTTACTTTTCATTTTCAGCGTTATCCGGTTATGCCGGGCGTTCTGATAATTGAATCGCTTGCACAGCTCGCCGGACTGATGATCGAAATGTCGTTCGAGGAAAGCCGCTACAAAAAAGCCATTCTCTCGATAGTCGATAAAACAAAGATCAAGTTCATGGCGAGGCCCGGTGACCAGATATTAATGAACGCAGAGCTGGAAAGCATTTCCGAAGCCGGCGCCGTCTGCTCCGCGAGCGCGAGCGTCGACGGAAAACTTCTCACCGAAACAAGGCTCACGTTCGCATTAATGGACGCGGGCGCCGTTTACGACAAATTTTTGGAGGACGAGCGGCTCGCGCTTATCGACACTCTGATGCGCGATTTCAGCCGTAAAGATCAAAACTCATGATCCAGACCAGATTCGACGATTCTAAAGACCTGTTTAAATTGATCGGCGCCGGCGCGAAGGTCGGCATCATAGCCTGCTCCGACTGCGCGGCCGCGTTCAAGACATCCGACACGAAACGCGTTAACCAGATCTGCGATCGGCTTTCCGGACGCAATGAAATACTGTTCAGGCTTTCGGTCAGTTCGCCCTGCGATGGTCGCGTATTCGCCAGGCTCGCAAATACGGCGCCGCGGTTCGGCGAGGCGGAATGCTACATCGTGCTCGCATGTGAAGCCGGCCTGCGTACGGTTTCGGCTTATATCGCCGAAGCGAAGGCCGCTTCCGGCGCAGATTTCAAGATCGTATCGCCAGTTATAACGATATCTTACGCTATGATCGCTCCCGATAACCAGCCTTATAACGCCTGCATTTTCTGCGGCGAGTGCCGGTTCGAAGGCAGGGTCGGACCGTGTCCCGTAGCCAACTGCCCGGCGCACAAAAAAGAAGGGCCGTGCCAGGACAGGACCGACGATTTCTGCGCCCACGGCACCGAACGGAGAAAGTGCTCATGGCTGTAAACAACTCCGCCCGGGTTGAAACGGCTCTTAAAACCCCCGCGCTGCTTATGAAAACGCCTCTCAATCGGGTCGACATCCGCTTCATAGCCGACTCCATTTTAAAATACGGTGCCCGGACGCTGTTTTTATATGAAGACGCCAGCCTGAACGTGTTTTTGACAAAACTCGAATTGGAACTTGAACTTAAACTGCCTCTGGATTACGGACTGTGCGTCAATTTTCGCGACAAGAACCGCGAGGCGGTGGCCTCCGACGTCATCAGCGCGCTTGAAACCAATTTCAAATACCTTTTTTTGAGGGAGCCTTCCTACTCCGGGGTCACGGCGGTCAACCATATCGCCGGCTGCGATTTTATTTCCGATATCAGAAAAAAATACGCCTCGAAATTTGGCATCATCGTCCAAAACTGCTTTCTACACGGAGCCGACGAAGAACTGCTTCAAAAGCATTTCGCCTGCGGGGCCGACTTCGTCGCTACGCTCAATGCGAATTTATCGCATGAGCATTTAAATAAATACGGCGGCAGGCTGATAAAACTGAAAAAATCCGCCGCGATCGAACCGCCGTACCCTGCCATGGAAATGGAAAACACCATATTCGAAATCGACCTTAAGCAGGACGCGTGCGTGGACCTTTTTTAAAAAACGACCGGACGGGTAACGCTAGCCCTTAAAGGCTGAACGGTTAAATTATTATGGAAGATTTTTTCACCCGTGAAACAGGCAGGCGCCTCATATTATCGGGAGCCGCCGCCGCGGCCAGGGGAGCTTACGAGGCCGGAGCGGGCCTGGTACTGACTTATCCCGGATCGCCGGTGGTGGAGTCTTTCGAGATTCTGGCGGAGGCGGGAAGCCCCGCGGCGGACAGGTGCAGCATAATAATCAACGAGCATGTCGCCTGGCATCAGGCCCTCGGTTTTTCTCTTGCAGGCGGACGCAGTTTCATAATAATGAAACACGTCGGCGTGAACGCGGCAGCCGATCCCATGCACTACTCAGCATATACGGGCGTGAACGGCGGAATGGTAATCCTGGCCGGAAGCGATCCCGGCGCGAACTGCTCCACTGGCGAGTTCGATATCAGATTTTATTCGCTGCACACGCATATTCCGATCATAGAGCCACGCGATTTCAGCGAAACCGTCTCTTCAGTCCGTAACGCCTTCGACGTATCTGAACGATATAAACTGCCCGTCATGGTCATTATCCCTTCGGCGCTCTGCTACGGCGTGGGCACCGTCGACTCGGGCACCGTTGCCGACGCGAAACGCGGAGCGCCTTTCGTCAACTCGCGCGATTATACCTGCGTCGGACCTCTTGCCGTCCGCCGTCACGAATTATTGATGAAAAAGATCGCCGGCCTCCGCGAAGCTCCGTTGTCCTGCGATGAACCCTCTCTGAAAAGCGCTTTCGATAGCTGCGGGCGCGGCGCGCTTATAGTAACGTCCGGAATTTATTACGATTTCGTAAAAGAATCACTGCGCGAAACGGGACTCGAAAGCGCCGCATCGGTTTACGCGCCGATCGTCACTTACCCGCTGAACGAAAACGAGCTGCTCGGCGCCATGAGAGCGCACGATTACAAAAAGGTCATTTTTATAGAAGACCTCGAAGGTTTTCTGGAACTTACCATAACTTCATTCATGGCTGAAAACCGGATATCGGCCGAAATATACGGCAAAAATAAATCAGATAATTTCGGCGAACTGAAATATCCCGCGGTGAAAGAAATTCTTCAGAAACTGCTGTCCGAAGATTACCGCGAACCGGCCCGGCCCGTTTTTTCGCTCGAACCCGAACCGCGCGAGGGCACCTTCTGTCCCGGCTGCCCGCACCGCGCTTTTTTTTACGCACTCACTAAATACCTCTCGCCAGACGACGTCATCGGCGGCGATATAGGCTGCAGTTCGCTGCCGCCGCATTTTTCATCATGGCTCACCTGCATGAACTCCGGCGCATCGATCGCTTCGGGGACGGCTCTGGCAGCCCGCGGCGGTCAGACCGATGGCGGGAGAGCGCAAAAAACGGTATCGCTCATCGGCGATTCCACCTTCTTCCACAGCGGCATGCAGACCATTCTCGAATGCGCCGCGTCCGATTCGAACCAGATCTGCTTCATCCTGGACAACGGCTGGACCTCTATGACCGGCCATCAGCCGACATTTACGACAAGGCCGCCTGCGGGAAGCGAAAAAGCCGACGAAAGAGTTTCCATTAAAAGGGTGCTCGAGGCCTTTGGCGTGAAGCGCATTTATGAAGCCGACCCTTACCGCGTCGACAGGTTCATGGCTCTTCTTAACGAGTTGACTTCGGACGTACGCAAAGGTTTCGCGGCGGTCATCGTAAGGCGCGAGTGCCGCCTGCAGGCGAAAAAGCGCGCCGCATCTAAAATCACCAACGACGGCGCGTCTAAAGCAGAAATTTTTGAAATAATCAGCGCGCGCTGCGCGCAGTGCAACGAGTGTTACTCTGTATTGACATGCCCGGCCATATTTAAAAACGCCGGGGGCGATCTGTATATAAATCACGACATCTGCGACGGTTGCGGCGTGTGCCGTCAGATCTGCCCTAACGGAGCCATAGCCAGGATCGAGGTGCGCTCATGAGCGTAAAAAATATAATTATAACCGGCATAGGCGGCCAGGGCGTTCTATATCTCAGCGCCATACTCCGCGGGGCGCTCGCGCGAAAATACGGCGCCATTTCAGGTTATGATAATCGTGGCGGCGCGCAGCGGCTCGGTCATGTCGCTTCCGTCATACGTTTCGATGACGCTGACGGCCACGGCGCAGGCCGCGCGCCCGCGATCGATTTCGCCGATTTCGGCTGCGATTTCGCTATCGCGCTCGAGGCCTCCGAGCTATTGAAATTCAACCGCAAGTTTGGGACCAAAAGCGTCATTATAACCGATGAATTTATAATGCCGCCTACCAACGTAAGGCGCGCCGGCGACGAATATTTTAAATTCGATCAGATAAAGACGCATTTCGAAGGAATGGTCAAAAAGTTCATCCACGGCGATCTCAGAAATCAGGCGGCCGGCCGCTTCGGAAATCATCTTACGGCCAACCTTCTTGCTCTGGGGTGTTTTATAAAAGAATCCGGCGGACTATTGTCCTGCGGCGATTTTAAAAACGCCTGCAGCGAAAAAGACCTTAAAACGATCGAAAGTTTAATGGATAAAGGGGCCGTCAAATGCTGATATACGGCCTGATGAAATATATCGAAAAAATACCGGCGCGCTACGATAAAATGATGAACGTACTTACTCTCGGCGGCCATCGAAGATCCCGCCGGACAATTCTTTCGGCGGTCAAACCAGGCGCGCGCGTGCTGGACATCGGCTGCGGCAGCGGAATTTTCGCCGCGGAATGCGCGGGCAAAGGGGCTTTGGTCACAGCCGTGGATTCCTCGCCGCAGATGCTTTCAATACTAAAGAACAGGCTCAGGGGAAGCGAACTCGAAAATCGCGTCAGAATCATCGAGTGCGGCTCGGCTTCGACCTCCGCGGTTTTAAAGGGCGAGAAATTTGATATAATCGTAATGTCGATGATGCTCGGCGAACTTTCATCCATTGTGCGCGCTAAAACCATAAAATCCGCCGCCGAACTTCTCGGCGCCGGCGGAACGATAATCATCTGCGACGAACTGTGGCCGGAAAACCTGATTTTAAGCGCCATTTATCATTTCCTGTTCTGGATTTTCTTCATCCCTAATTTCATACTCACAAGGACGCTTATAACTCCGGTAAAAGGCCTCGGGCGCGATCTGGCCGCGGCCGGCCTCGAAATTCACTCCCGCAAAAGCCTTTTTATGGGCGTCATTTCGATCTTATACATCGGCGAAGCCGGGCGCAAGGTCGTCCCCTGCGACGGCGAAAATGAAGGATAGTGAAGCATGGGCGCGATAGAAGACATCAGAAATTTTATAATAAGCTGCCGCTGCGTGCTGCTGCGCTACAACCCCATCCGGCACGACTGCGGCGTGATAGCCATAGGAAATCCTTCGCCCGATTCGCCGGTCTTCGTTTCGGGCAATTATTTCCACACCGTCAAAAGACTTATCAGGGAGCTTCGCGGCCTCGACTGCTATCTTCTGGTGGCCGATTCCGCCGGTATCAACGTGTGGTGCGCCGCGGGAGTATGCGATTTCAACGAACACAAGATCGCCGACGCGGTCAATTCTTCGGAACTTTCAGACATGGTAAGCCACCGGAAACTCATACTGCCGCAGCTTTCAGCCGCCGGAATAAACCTTCCGGCCCTTCGCGCGGAATGCGGTTTCACCGGAGCGTTCGGTCCCGCAAACCTTTACGACATCAAAGCGTTCGTAAAAAACGGTTTCAAAACCGACGAAAAAATGAGACTGGTCAGGTTCAGCGCGGCTGACCGCTACTATAACGCTTTCGGAATGTTCGGCGTTTTTCTCGTGCCCGTGATACTGCTGCGGTTTATCATCGGAAGAAAGTTCGATAAGCATCTTCACTTCATCGTAGCGATAAATTTTATAAACATATTCTCCAATTTCATGTTCTACAGCTCGCTGCCGTTTAAATATCCCTCGAACAATTCGCTCTTCATAGGCGCTCTGGTCCAGGCGGCCATAACGGTCTATCACGCCGCGCGCGGCCCCTTCAGGTTAATATCCTTTCTGGTCTGCTCGCTTGCGGCCTTCATCGTTAATTTCCTGGTCTCGGTCGACATGCTCGGCTCGACGCCCTTTTATAAAACTACGATCGTGCACTGGCTCAAAACCGGCGACAACAAAAGCCTATTTCAGCCGGTAATATCGCCCGGCGCGTGCGTCAACTGTATGAAATGCGCCGAAGTATGTCCTAAAGGGCTTTTCACGGCCGCGAGCGCCGGAACGGTAACGGTCGATTACGGCCGCGAGTGCTGCGAATGCCTTGCCTGCGTGAAGCAATGCGCGCACGGCGCGATCCGCAACAAAAACGGCAGAGATTTCAAGGACGACATCAAAAGCATTGAAAATATCGATCGAATTATGGAGATATAATATGAATAACGACTGGATCGATTATGTAATCAAAAATAAAGAATATATTATATTTACTTCCGGCGGACGTTTTTTTATATTCTTTGCCCGCTATAGCTCACTTCTGGAACTCGATAAAAACGAATGTTTCGAAGGCGGGCTCTCGAATTTCCGTTTAAAGGCGGACTTTCTCAAAAAACTGGACGCGCTCGCGGAATGTCCCGGCTCATCAGGCGCCTTGAATAATATCATATCCAATAAGACACTGCTGAAAAATTATAACGGCGGACTTCGTCCGGCGGCGTCCGCTTTAAACCTCGATCTGACGCCGCTGTGCAACCTCGACTGCGTCTACTGCTATGCGAAGGGCGGCGACTATGAAACACAGGAGCGGACTATGAGCGTGGAAACAGTCCGCTCGGCGGTAATTGAAGCCGCTGGCGCCGGAACGCTCGACCGTTCGCGCAAATTCCGTTTCGAGTTTTTCGGCGGCGAACCGTTCTTGAACCGGCGGGTCATCGAAGAAACGCTGGAATTCGAGCGCGCCGAAAGCTCCCTTTTCGAGCGCGAAAACGATCAAAGCGGCGCACGGAAAGTTTCCGCGAACCCCGTCATAAACAGGATATCAACCAACCTGACCGTGTTCGACGATAACATTCTCAAAACGCTTACTGAAGGCGATTTCATAGTGTCGATCTCTATCGACGGCACCGGCGCGACTCAGAACGCTCAGCGGCCTTATAAAAACGGCGGCGGCTCTTATGACGACATCGTAGAAAACGTCGGAAAATTGAAAAAGGCCGCTCCGAACATCAAGACGGTCGCGCGCATGACCGTCTACTCCAGTCCCGAAAGATTTTTAGACGAATTAAAAGAGATAGTCGCGTTGAACCTTTTTGATTACTGTTCGGTCTATTGCGCCGCCACCGACGATAAAGGCGGCGGCGACCTGGCGGTAAGTTCAGAGTTCATAAGTTCATATAAACGCATGGCCGCCGAATACGGATGGCTTCTGTCGATCGAGGGCAATATTTTCAAGGGTTGCCTTGAACTCAACCGTTATATACGTTATCTGACCGACGCCTCCTTCACGGCCAACCATTGCAGGGCCGGCCGCGGATATTTCACGCTCGCTCCCGACGGCTCAGTTTATCCATGCCACAGGCTGATCGGTAAAGCCGGATTCAAGATCGAAGGCGGCCTCAAAAATATTTCAGCCGCCGATAGCGCGTGGCGCGCGAGCGTGGACGAACGCGAAACATGCTCCGCCTGCCCGCTGCGATACATTTGCGGAGGCGGCTGCAAACAGGAAGCTCTAGTCACGGGCGGCTCGCTTCTCTCCGCGAACCTCAAAATATGCGATTTCGCCAATCTGCTTTTCGAATCCGCTTTAATAGCGATAGCGAACGCCGGCGCCGAAAATCTTAAAAAGGCCGTTCCATCGAGCGACGAGCTGAGCGATCTGTTCGTTTTATGCGGGCGCGACACCATTAAAAGCGATCCCGACGCGCAAAAATCTCTGCGCGAAATTTTAATCGGATACATCTGCGTTTCAGGGCTTGTCATGTTTTTAATTTCTTTTCTGGCTTCTCTCGCTTTCAGCGCCGTTTCATTCTTTCCGCTCTTCTGTAAAGCGTCTCCGGCCTCGGCATGCCCGGGAACGAACGAGCCCTGGCATGAATTATCTATAGAAAGCATGGGAACCACTTACCTCGAAGCCGGATATTTCACATCATACGGCGAAGCCGACGGTCTCGCGGCGAAAAGCGTCAAATGCCTTGCCTGGTCGCAAAAGCGCAAGCTCCTTTTTATCGGCTCGAAAGAAAACGGCGTCATCTTATTCGACGGCAAATACTTTTCGCCGCTGGTGACCGTCCCGCCCCTTCCATCCCCGAATATATTATCCATTTGTTATTCGGCTGCCGACGACAGGCTGCTGGTAGGCACGAACGCCGGTCTGGCGATAGTTTCGGGGCCGGCTCCGAATTCTTCAGCCGCTGCGGCGGTCGTTAATTTAAAGAACAGCGATATCCTCAGCGACACTATATACAGCCTTGCCTGCGACACAGGAGGAACCGTGTACGCCGGCACCGATCACGGTTTTTTTACTGTATTTTCAGGCACACTGAGAAAAGTCGCGAACAAAACTTCGACTGGCGTGGAACTCGGAAGGGTAAATTCCATTTACGCCGGCGCGAATAACCAGATCTATATAGCCACCGACCTGGCGGTTTTAAAAACCTCCGACTGCAATAAATTCGAACCTGACGATCTCGCAACGGGCAATCGCGCCAACGGCGCCACTAAAATTTCGAAATTAACGGTCCCGGCCCCGGCCGGTCCCGATACCGCCGAGATTAAGATCGACGAGGATATTGCGTTTTCGTCCTCGCTGGGACTCACGATTTCGACTGCCGGCGGACGTGCGGTCAATCTTGGCGTGAACGAGGGCCTGCCGGAAAACTGGGTCAGCTGCTTCGGCTGCGACTCTTACGCGCAGGAAGCGAACAAGGCGCAGATAAACGTAGACGCGCGGCTCGCCGGTAAAAAGAGCGACGACGAGCCTTTCGACGCCGACGCCCTCATGAAAAAACTCTCAAAATTCGCCTCGCCCGACACGCAGATCACCCGTGAAGGCGACAGCGTCATTTTAAAGACCAGAGATATGCAGTCGCTGCTCGGAAACGTCGACTTCGTCGCCGTCAACGACGCCTACAATTTGTTCAACTTGATTCAGAAAGTTCCGGCGCCTAAAAATCCGGCGCTTGAATCCCTTAAAAGCGGCCTTTGGATAGGAACGAACAACTCCGGCCTTGCGGTTTACAACGGCAGCGAGTTCGTAGTATTCAACAAGGACAATTCGCCGCTTACATCCAACAGGATAACCGATATCCTCTGCTGCCCTGAATTCGTCTATATAGCCACCGACGGCGGCGGGCTGGTCAGATACGGCCAGTACGACGCGCCTTCGCCCGGCGCCGAAGTGGAAAAGATCCTCAACGGAAAGCAGGAATTTATAAAGGCATACGGCAGCGACATATATATGGGCGGAAAGTCGGGCCTTTACCATTACAATCTGATAGATTCCACATGCGAGATAATGCCCGAAAAGCCCGAATTGAAAAATCTGCGCTCCTTCTGCGCGGACGATAAAGGCGTCTTCTACCTTGCTTCCGGCGATGCCGGAGTAGTAAAACTCTCCGGAAAATATAAAGACCCGAAAACGAATAAATACAGGTTCACTTCGTTAGCGACCGTTTCAAAGAAGGACGGAACGCCCGGCGGAGCGTGTTCCTGCGTTTATTACATAGAAAACAAAGGAGTCATAGCGGGCTTTTCAGAAATTTCTTGCAAAACTTCCGAAAAATGCGTTATAATATCACCCGATGGAAAGATCGCGGCATACGCCCCGCAGGGCGGCGCGACAAGTGCTGACTACGATACTACCCAGCCCACGCTGGCGGCGCCGGCGGCGTTCCTGGCACTCGACGAATCCGTGATAACAGGCCTCGGCGAAGGCGGCTCGAACGCCCTGGTCTTTTTTTCCGGCTCGCTCTGGCAGTACATGACGACGCCGCTTTCGTGCGTTTTCGCCCGCATCGATTCGATAAACCGGGGCAGGGGCGGCGAAATTTATATCGCGGGCGATTCCGGTGCCGCCGTCTTCAACGGCCGCGAATGGAAGAGGATCGATAATAACGGCGGAGTGGCGATCACCGACAGCGTCTGCGCCATGAAGGACACTCTTTCCGACGGCGTGTGGATACTGAAAAAACACGCGTCGGGAACCAATATAGCGCAAAGTTCGGTATTGACCTATGGATCTAAGAACGTTTCCTACTCGAAGGTTCTCGAAGGAACCGGCGTATCATTCGCCCAGCTCGATCCTTATATATTCGTGGCCACCACAAAGGGTGTTTATAAGATCAAAAAAAAGTAAATAGAAAAGAGGCAAAATCTTGAAACCATTCATACTAGGCATAGCCGGCGGCTCCGGCTCCGGAAAAACCACCGTCACGCGCAAAATAGTTTCGGCGCTCGACTCCGATTCCATAATTCTTCTCGATCACGATTCGTATTACAGGGACCAGTCGCACCTGCCTTTCGAAAAGCGCACCGCGATAAATTACGACCATCCCGACGCGCTCGACAACGATCTTCTGCTCGAACATTTAAAACAGCTGCGCTCGTTCCAGCCGATCGAAAAACCTCTCTATAACTTCGTCTCCTGTACCCGCTCATCCGAGACCATGAAGATAGAGCCCAAAGACATAATAATTCTTGAAGGGTTCCTTATATTCAGCGATCCGCGCATCAGGCAGATGTGCGACATCAAGATATACGTCGACACGGACGACGACGTGCGCATAATACGCCGCATCGAGCGCGATCTCAAAGAGCGCGGCCGCTCACTCGAATCGATCATCTCGCAATATTTCGCGACGGTAAAGCCGATGCACCATCAGTTCGTCGAACCGTCCAAACGGTTCGCAGATGTAATAATTCCCTATGGCGGCCACAACCAGATCGCTATCGATATGGTTTTGACGCAGATAAAATCCAAGTTAAACGACAACCGTGAATAAGACAACCGGATGAATAAAATACTTAATATCAACGACAACTTCGAAAAACTCAAAGATTATTTAAAGCACCGGCTCGAGTGGGAAAAGCTGATCCTGAAGATATCGACGGGCTTCATCAACGTGCCCGGCGATAAGATCGACGCTCAGATAAATTCCTCTCTCGCGAAGCTCGGCTCTTTTATGGACGTCGACCGATGCTATATTTTCGAGATATCCGCCGACCGCGGCAGCATGAATAATACATTCGAATGGTGCCACGAAGGCGCTTCACCGCAGATCGAAAGAAACCAGAAAATACCCGTAGACCCTCAATCGTTGTGGATGCAGCGGCTCTTTTCCCTCGAAGTAAACCACGTTCCGTCCTTCGATTCGCTGCCGCCGCACGCCATAGCGGAAAGACAGGTAATGGAGATAGAGTCTATAAAATCTCTCGTGGCTGTTCCGCTGGCCGGCGCAGATGGGCCTTTCGGCTTTATAGGCTTCGATATGATACGGCACGAAAAGTCCTGGTCCGACGAAGACATCACGATGCTTAAAATTTTCGCCGAGATCATAACTAACGCGCTTAACAAAAAAAATATGGAGATGGAACTTATCAAGGCCAGGGACGAAGCCGAGGCCGCCAACAGGCACAAGAGCCAGTTCCTGGCGAACATGAGCCATGAAATAAGGACGCCGCTCAACGGCATACTCGGTTTCGCAAAACTTCTCGAAAAAAGCGAGCTCAGCGCGGCGCAGAAAGAAACTGTCGGCTTCATACATAAAAGCGGAAAACATCTGCTGTCGCTTATCAACGACATCCTCGACTTTTCGAAGATCGAAAGCGATATGATCGAAATAGAAAAGACCGAATTCTGCTTCAACTCTCTTGTGGATGACGTCATAAACCTGAACATCATCGGGGCCGCTAATAAAAACATCGAACTCATATGCAAGGCCGACAAAAAATTCGACGCCTGCCTTATCGGCGATCCGGCGAGGCTTAAGCAGATACTTTTCAACCTGATCGATAACGCCGTTAAATTCACCGAAAAGGGCAGCGTGACGCTCGAATGTAAAACACAGTATGAAAACGCCGAACGCGCCGCGATAGAAATTTCCGTTACCGACACCGGCATAGGCATACCGCCCGACCGGTTAAAGGAAATTTTTAAACCCTTCACGCAGGCGGACGGGTCCATAACCAGAAAGTACGGCGGCACCGGCCTCGGGCTTACCATATGCAACAAGCTCATCCGCCTTATGGGCGGCTGCGGGCTTATAGTCGAAAGCGTTCCCGGCTCCGGAAGCAGGTTCTCTTTTTCTATGCATTTCGCGAAGACCGAATGCACCGAAAAGTTTCGCCCGCGAACGTTTTCCAGGCCCGCCGACGCCTTCTGCGACCCGTCAGTCGATCCTCAAAGTATCCGGGTGCTGGTGGCGGAAGACGATCCGGTCAACGCATTTTTAATGACGCGCTTTCTGGAAATGCTTAACTATAAGTTCAAGATAGTCCCTAACGGGCTCGAAGCCCTTGAGGAATCGAAAAACTCATCCTACGACATCATTTTCATGGACGTTCACATGTCGGAGCTCAACGGCATCGAAGCCGCGGCGAAGATCCGCGAATTCGATAAAAATATCCCGATAATAGCCTGCACGGCCGACACCGCTAGAGCCGATATCGACGCCTGCCTCAAAGCCGGAATGCAGTCTTACATTTTCAAACCTTTCGAATTGAACGACATCATACAATCTATCAATACTTTCATCAAGCCCGAATAAAAGCCGCCGCGTTTTTGGCGGTTTTATTTTTCATCTTCAGGCGCGGTTATTAAAATTAAAGCCTCCGCCGATTTTCTTTTGACATATGCCGAATGGTGTGGTAAAATAATGACGTTATTAATGAACGGCCGCCGTTTTTTCTCGTATAAACCGGGCCGCGCAAATTTTTATATAAAAGAGAGTCAATTACAATGTCCGAATATATTAAAAAAATGATTTTTACCGCTTCATGCAGTTTTTTAGCGCTGGTTTGCCTGGCCTCTTCTTTTATTGCCGCCGCGCCGGCGTATGCTATTGAAAAGCGACCTTCGCCCGGATATTTTTCGCTCATAAAGGTAACGCCTTCTCCGCAGAACGGTCAGATCCGCTCAGACACGATTTTCCGGGCCGAATTCGATTCCGCCCTCGACGCGAGCACCGTCAATGAAAGGTTCGTATGCCTCACGCTCAACGGCAGGCCGATAAAAACGGAACTCAAATATCTGAAAAATTCCAATACCGTCATAATAAAGCCTTCAGGCGGACTCAGCTACGATAAAATATACAGCCTCGTCTTTAAAACCGGTATAAGGGGATATGACGACGAGCGCCTGAAATGCGCCGTAATGTATCAATATTCGACAACGGCCGACCCCGGCCGCGGCGCGGTCAAGATAATTTCCCAATTTCCTCTGCCGGGCGCCGAAATCTACGACCCGCGCCCCACTATTTTTGTGCAGTTCGACCGGCCCCTGACGTTCAATCACAATGAAAACACCGAAGACCTCACTGAGTATATAAGCCTGTTCAATAACGACGGCCTTGTCCCGTCACGGGTGCGATACAACCGCATCCTCAAAAGGCTCGAACTTTTTCCCGCCATCGAACTTAAAAGCGGCGTACTCTACAGCGCCGCCGTGAGCCGGAAAGCCCGAGGCGCCAACAACAAAGGGCTTTTCGAAACGTACGTCTGGCAGTTTCGGGCCTATAAGCCCGTTTTTTATCTTACATCCTCCTATCCTTCGGCCGCCGATAAATTCATAGGCTCTTACGACCGTATCATGCTCACGTTTTCAGAACCCCTCGATTCACGGACCGACTTCGAAGAATTTATAAGGATATGCGATCCGCAGGGCGGCATAATCAACGGCAGATACATGGTTTATAACGTCAAAAGCCTTATATTCATGCCCGACTTCGCTTTCTATCCCGGAAAATATCAGATCAAGATATCCGACCAGCTGAAATCCTTTAACGCCAACCGCATAAACGGCGTAGTCACGATAAATTTCAGCGTCGCGACAGACGATTACAATGTTGGTGAAAAAATACGTGACAATTAACGATTCGATAAAACTCAGAAAGGCTTCCTCAAAAAAAAATGCGGGCACTATACTTCAGGCCGCGTTGTTTTTTGCGTTTCTTTTCTTCGCCGTCACGGTGTTGCCCGCTCACGCGCAATCGCTCAACCAGTATTTCGAGCAGAAGTCCAACGGGTTCATCTCACCCGATCTGGCTTTTTTCGACCACAATTCAAAACCGGCCTTCGTATCGGTCGATTCGGGCACGCTTAACGCTTTCGCGATAGGAACCGAATCGGCTGTATGGAAGTATAAGATAAGGGCAAATTCTAAGCTCAGAAAGCTGTCGGCCTCATTCGACCGGTCAAAACTTCTGCTGCTTCACGAAGACAACTCTTTTGACATAATAACCCTGGCCGGCGGCGCGCTTGTTTATTCCGAAGCCGCCCCGTCTCCGGCGCTCCTGGTTTCCCCGTCGCCCGGCGGATTTGTCGTTATAAAAAACGGCGCGGCATATGAATTCACCGACGGCGCCGGCGAAAAACTGGACGCCATAGCCGCCCGGGACGCTCTTGCGCTCGATTCAATTATAACCGACGGCGGAATTTTTTACTTTTCTATCCTGGGTCCTTCCGGCTTCGAGATCTTCGGAGGCTCCAGCGCCGCCGGCGCGAAAAAAGTCTCCGGCGCGGAAACCGCCGTTTCATTTTCGACTAAAGCGCTTCTTTACTTCAACGTTAAAAACGGCGCGGAAACGCTCAAATACGCCTTCGCCGACAACGGAACGGTTAAAATCTACGACTGCCACGCGCCCGAAGCAGTTTATAAAAACGAAATTAAAACCGGGACGCCCGTGCTCGCGCTCTACGGCTGTAACGGCCTCGCCGATTCTTCTTCCGCCGTTATCGCCAAATGCGAAAGTTCATATCAGGGCTTCAGCGACGGCGACTTCTCGCCGCTTTTTACTCTGACGTCCAAAGCCAGAACTTCCAGCCTTCCGGCCGCGATCTACGCTAAAGGCGCGGGCCCGTACTTTCTGTACTACTCCTCCAACGACACTATCGCCTTATATGATATCGCAACCAAAAGCCAGGCCGCCGAATTCAGGCTCGAACAAAAGCCCCTCGCAGCACCGCTGTGCGGTCGTTATTCAAAAGACTCCGGCGCCGCGTTCTTTCTGGTGCCCTTCGCGAGCTCCGTGCTCTGCGTTCAGATACAGGGACTCGCCGCCGCGGAGGATTTTTATTTCTCGTCCGATATGAATTTCGCCGCCACGCGAATGGCGCCGGCCGGATACGGCTCCTTCGCCGCTCCAGAAGTACTTAAAAACATCGATAAAGAAAAGATCATCGAGTTCTATAACTCGCATAAAAACGAAACCCACATGGCCGCTGGCGCATTCATCCTTGTTCTTGCCCTTCTCTTCTTCCGAAAACGCTTTCGCGTCCCCGGAAGACATTCCGCGAAGAACGGCGGAGAGGCGAGCGCAGGGCAGATAGAGCGGCTGAAGGAAATGCTCGCTTCCAGTCCGGAAAATGTCGAACTCATACTCAATCTCATACAACTTCTGAAAAAAGAAGAAAAATACGAAGAAGCGGCGGAATATTATAAAAACCTTATAAAACTGCGCCCGCACGAAGAGCAGTATTACGAAGAACTCCTCGATCTCAGGCAGGGATATTTTCATTTCACGGGCGAACTGGTCGCGATTTACAAGAAAAAGGCCAGGATCAAAACCGTTATCGCCGCCTACGAGGGCAGAAAAGCATCCTTAACGCCGGCGGACAGTAATTACATATTCGTCGCGCGCATACTCTCACGCCTTTATATCGAAGATAAGCCGTATCAGGGCGAAGGCCAGGCGGCCTCGCCGGAAAACTCAAAAAAAGCCATAGCTCTGATCGAAGAGATACTCAAGATAGAAACCAACTCCATCGACGAACTGACCACTCTCGCCGCGCTTTACACAAAGACCGAGGAGCACGAGAAAGCGGCGGAAACGCTGAAAAAACTGGTGGAGATCGACAGGTCCAACAATCTTGTCAACCATTACTCCAGCCTTTTTTCCATATACAACAAACTGGCCCAGCCCGAAGAGGCCGCGGAGATCTTCAGGGTGGTAATGGAGTTAAAGACGAGCGCGGCGGAAACGATCCTGCCGCTCGCGCTGGAATATTTAAACGAAAGTTTCAAGAACGGAAATAAAAAGGCCGTTCTCATCTACGGCGACTGCATCGTCAGCGCCTATAACAGGCAGAAAAACGTCAACGCGGCGCTCGGCGTCATCGACAGGATACTCGCCGCCTATCCCCAGGAAAAGGCGATGCTGAAGAGAAAAGCCTTCCTTATGCTCGAAAACGAGGTCGAGACGAATATCCTGGATATCTTCAAACAGCTTTGCGATATGTTCCCCGGCGACGCGCGCATAAAATTCGAGTACTGCAGGTTGCTTTATAAAAACAAAAAATACGACGAAAGCCTTACCATCATCTTCGATTCGCTCAAAAAGAAAGAGACCGAAGATAAATACGCGGAACTTTTTTGTCTGATCGCGGGCCTGTTGATCAAAGAAAAAAATTACCAGCGCGTAATAGATCTCGCGCCTTCGGCCTATAAGTTAACCCAGAAAGCCGCTTGCCTTAAGTGCCTGGCCGAAGCCTACCTCAAAAGCGGCGACATCGACAGGGCAAACGACATTTATCTGAAGGCCGTCGAACTGGCCCCGGACGACTCCGAGGCTCAGAAACGCCAGAAATACGTCAAGACCCTGATAGACGAACGCGGAATAATCGAGATGAAGACCGCCGGCACGGAAGATATCGAACTTTCGATCGACGGGGAGCAGGTAGCGGTCAAAAGAACCGCCATAGACATGGAAAGCCGCGTTCAGGTGAGCCCGTTCGAGATACAGACGGCCGAGGCGAAACTCTTTTACGAGAAAGGCGACTATAAAAAGGCGATCCCGCTCTTCCAGCAGCTCGCCAAAACCGCGCCTGAGAGCAAGCGCGCGCTGGTCATAAACATCTACCTGATAAACTGCTTCCTGAAAGAAGGAATGGCGTCCGCTGCCGAGAAAGTATACGACTCGGTCGATTCCGAAGCCATGAAACTCTCGCCCGGCGAGCAGCTCGCCTTTAAATTCAAGGCCGGCGGAATATTTCTGGAAAACGACCGCCTTGAAAAAGCTGAAGCGGTCTTTTCGGATGTCGCCGCCATTGACATGGGCTATAAAAACGTCGGTGATATCATCTCCTTGATCAAGAAGAAAATAGTTGAACGCCAGGCTGAAGCGCAGAAATTCATCGCGGCGCAGAACGCACCGGACGACTCGGAGCGCACGATGATCGCGACCGTCGCCACCGAAACCGACTATATCGACAAGCGCTACAAGATCCTCGGCCAGCTTGGAAAAGGCGGCATGGGAATAGTTTACAGGGCCACCGACACTGAAACCGGCTCTACCGTCGCGATAAAAATACCGATACTCTCCTTCAAGGACGACCGCGGCTTCATGGACCGCTTCGAGCGCGAGGCCGACCTTTCAAGCCGCCTGAAGCATCCGAACGTCCTGAATATATTCTCCGTCGTCAAAGGCGAGCTGCCCTACATGGTCATGGAACTTCTCAACGGGCGCAGCCTCAAGGAAATCCTTAAAGAGAAAAAATCGTTCACGCCCGTAGAGATGCGCGACATAGCCGTCCAGTGCTGCGACGCGCTCGCTTACACTCACGGGCTCAATATCATACACCGTGACATAAAACCCGAGAACATTATGATAGTAGAACAAAACGCCGTCAAAATAATGGACTTCGGCCTCGCGAAAGCCCTCGACGAATCGAGCATGACAAGGGCCGGCACGATCATGGGCACATTCGCTTATATTTCGCCCGAGCAGTGCATAGGCGAGCAGGTCGACAGACGCGCCGACCTTTACTCGCTGGGTATAATGCTCTACGAAATGCTCACCGGTGAAAAGCCCTTCACCTCAGGCGACTACGTTCATCAGCATCTGAAAGTAAAGCCCCAGGCGCCGACGAAAAAAAACCCTCTTATACCATACCCGGTCGAAGCCGTCGTGCTCAAATGCATCGAAAAAAAGCCCCAGGACAGATACGCCACGGCTTCCGATCTCAGGGAAGCGCTTTTGAAAATCGCATAGGAGTTTTAAATGAAAAACCTCAAAAAAAGACTCGGCGATATGCTCGTCGAAAAAAATATAATCACAGAAGAAAAACTTTCGGAAGCGCTGAAACAGCAGAAACTCAGGAAGCAGCGGCTCGGAAAGGTTCTGGTGGACCTCAACTTCGTAACTGAAAAAGCCATACTTAAAGTACTTTCCGAGCAGCTGGGCATCCCTATAATGGACATATCGACGACCGTCATCGAAGACGACGTCGCCGGTCTTATCGATCCCGATTTCGCCCGCGACAAACTGATCGTCCCGCTGATGATCGACGGCGGCAAGTTGATAGTCGGCATGGCCGATCCTCTCGACGTATTTTCGATAGAGAAGCTCGAAAGCTCCGTCGACATGCCCATCGACGTCGTGATATGCCCCGAAATGCAGATAACCAACGCCATATCCTCGCTCTACGGCGCCATCAATAAAACGGTTTCGGCTCTGGTTTCCGAGGCGGAACTCCAGTCGGAGCAGGAACAACAGGACCGAATCGACGCAGAGGTCGTCGACCTCATGGGACGCGGCGAGGAAAACGACCCCGTGGTCAAGCTCGTTTCAGAGGTCATAAAAGACGCCGCCGCGAAAAGCGCGTCGGACATCCACGTAGAGCCGACCGAAAAAGGCCTCATCATACGGTTCCGTATCGACGGCGTTCTGATACATTCTCTCGACATCGACTCGAAACTGCAGAACCGCTTCATCGCGCGAATAAAGGTCATCGCCGGCATGGACATCTCCGAAAAGCGCCTTCCGCAGGACGGAAGAATGCAAATCAAATTCGAAAAAACGGTTATCGATATCCGCGTGAGCTCGCTTCCGATCGTATGGGGCGAAAAGATAGTCATGAGGCTCCTCGACAGGTCTTCCGTACAGATAGGCATCGACACTATCGGCTTTTCGCCCGAAAATCTCGAGTATTTCAAAAAAGCGCTGAAAGCCCCTAACGGCATTATTCTGGTCACCGGCCCTACGGGCTCGGGCAAGACCTCCACCCTTTACGCCGGTCTCAACCTTATCAAATCTCCCGAGATCAATATCGTTACGGTTGAAAACCCCGTAGAGTACAGGCTCTCGCTCATAAACCAGGTCCAGGTTCGCCCCGAGATAGATTATTCCTTCGCCACCGCCCTGCGCGCAATACTCAGGCAGGACCCCGACGTCATAATGGTCGGCGAAATACGCGATATCGAAACGGCGCAGATCGCCATAGAATCCGCGTTGACGGGCCATCTCGTACTTTCGACGCTGCACACCAACGACGCGGCCTCATCGATAACCAGATTTTTAGAGATGGGCGTGCAGCCCTTTCTTCTGACATCGACCGTGGTCGCCATAGTCGCGCAGAGGCTGGTGCGTAAGATATGCCCTCACTGCAAAACCGAGTATAAGCCCGACGAAGACACGCTCAAGATTTTAAAGGTGCCTCAGAATAAATATAAATTTTACACGGGAGCGGGCTGCCAGTCGTGCTTCAACACCGGCTACCGCGGACGCACCGCGATACAGGAAATACTGGTCATCAGCGATGAAATAAGACATAAGATCTTCGAAGGGCGCTCCACCGAAGAGATCAGAATGGCGGCTAAAATGTCGGGCATGAAGACCATGCGCTTCGACGGTCTCGCTAAAGCCATAATGGGGCATACTACGATAGCGGAAGTGCTCAGAATGACAAAAGCCGATGAGTAGCGGATACCGTATAGAACTTTACGGACCGCGTAAAAGCCCGTTAACGACGGGGACGCTTAAAAAACGACGGGCCTTCACGCTTATCGAGCTGATATGCGTTATCATGATCCTGAGTTCGGTCGTCGCGATCTCTTATCCTTCGATGATCGCTTCCTATCATCGGCAGAGGCTCAGCTCGAGCGCACGCGAGATCTCCTATGAACTCGCCGGGGCGCGCAGCCTTTCGATAAGCCGTGTCGACGACAGAGTTTACGGCGTGTTGTTTGATAAAGAAGGCTCCTACAGGACCATGGCGTTCAAAAGAGGCGTCAGGATAGAAAAAGAACAGCTCCGCGACCGCGAAATATCGACTTACTACGGCGAAAAAAGGTATTTGAATCCCGGGGTCATAATTAAAAATTTCGAACAGGAACCGGCCGGCGCGGAATTCGTGATCATATTCAGGGCCGACGGGGTCGCGACCGGAGATGCGATAAACTTTCCCCTGCCGGACGAGATTTCAAGAATCGTATTAGCGTCCGGGTCGGTGCCGGGCGAAATCAGCGTAAAAATAAGCAAAACCACCGGAATCAACAATTTAGAGTAAATATGCACACTGATTCAAGACACTCGCGAAAAATAATAAACGATTTCATAATCAAGCGGGGACGCCGGCAGGGATTCACTCTTTCGGAGATAATGGTGGTCGTCGTTCTGATCTCTATCGTCACAAGCTCCGTTTATTCGTTTTACGAAATCGGGGCGCGCGCCCACAGAAGCGCGGTTGTCCGCGCGGAGTCGGTCTCGTCGATGAGATTTCTGCAGAAACTTCTTATAGACAAGGCCTCGCGAAAATCCGACGGCGCCTACAGCGCTTTCATGAAAAAAGACGGATTCGCCTCTCTGGGCCGCGAAAAAATAGAAACTATAATGGCAGCGGATATTCACGCTAAAAACGAGCCGCTTTACCGCGCCGTCGGCTATTCTAATTATCCGCTGCACACATCCTTATCTATATCTTCAATAGGGCAGGACGCTCTGAAACGCAAACTTCCGCTTTCGATCGCCGCTTCAGCCGATTCTTTCGCCGGCGCTTACTTTTACGAGGCGACCAGAGAAACCCTTGTAAGCGGCAGCGAGAACTTTAAAATAACTTTCAACCACTCTCCGGCGAAAGTTTTCGGCGCGAGTTTCCTCGGAGTGGGAAATTCCGCCGTCATATCGACTAACGCCTCGGACGGCACGCTGGAAATAAACACTAATAATTTATGCGACCTTACCGGGCTCATAGGTTCCGCTCCGCCGGTAAACGTTTCTTTCCAGATCGGAGCCCGCGCCACTTCGCCCGTTACCGCAAGCGTTTTCGACCTGCTGTTCTTTTTCGACTCTAACTTTCCGCCGGCCGAATCTTTAAGTTCGAATATATCGCCCGGCGATATTAAAAAATTCTTCGTCGAATCAGCCTGTGTTCTTTGCGGAGACGGCGTTATGTTCTACGAACACGATACCGGGGAAAATTTTATCAACCACGCCATATATCTCGAAACTCCCACTGACGCCGACGCCGAATACGACGGCGACGGCAATAAACTTAAAACGGTCCGCTACGCCCTGGCGAAAAAAGAAAATGGCGAATGGAAGGTATATAACGACGTAATAATGAGTAACGCCATTATGTTTGAATTCGCTTATTTCGATAAAAACGGCGAAATTTTAAGCGCGCCCCCGGGCGAATGGAAGTGGAGATACGCTCCTGTTGTCTCAGGCTTTTTTCTGGAAGCGGTGACCTCGATCGGCGGAATTAAAAATCCCATGAAAATGACGTTTCAGTTCACTTCTCAATAGCGGAGGCTATACGCATGGCGATCAGCAGCATTTTTAAAAAAAGCAGGCCGGGCGCGGACAGGCGCGCGATGTCGATACTCGTCGCGCTGATAATCGTTTCCATCCTGCTCATGCTCGCGAGCGCAGGGCTTAAAATATCCTCGGACGAGTCGGAAGTGACCAGTTACGATCTTTACGGCATGCAGGCATTCTGCGCGGCCGAGTCAGGAATAATGCACGCTTCAACGAAGCTGGCGGGCGACTCGTCTTTCCGCGGAAAAATAACCGGCACGATAGAGGTATCTTTAGATGCGGCGGCGGGCGACGGCGAAGGTTCCGAATACGATCGCGAGATGTCTTTTTACGAAGCGGAGGTTTCAGCCGCTGAAGAAAGCGGAACCGGCGCCATCCAATCGACCGGTTCTTTTATGGGCGTAAAGCGCAAACTTCGCGCGGAAATAGAAACGATAAGCCCGCTCAGAATGAAAAAAGCGAAAGAATTATTCGATTAGCGAACTGACCGTGAAAGTCCATTTAAACGTGGAGATAAAATTCTCCGACGGTGTGTGTTTATGAACAATATCAATAAAAAAGCCTTTACGATACTGGAAATAATTATTACCATAGTTTTCGTGGTAATAGTCACCGCGCCGATACTCAACACCTTTCAGCTCAGCGAGCGGCTCAGCGAAAAAAGCAGGCGCGGGTTCATTGCGCAAAACCTCGCGCGCGAGATGATGGCTGAAATATCTAAAAAAAGTTTTTCAGATCCCGACGGACCGGACACCTTCGAAACCGCCCTTCTTCCCGGCCCTACCCACGAAGAGTACGCAGCCGACTTCGACGCCGGCAGAATCACTAACGGCACCGACGAAGTTTCCGGCGAGCCGCGCATGCTGAACGAAACGCTCGTCAACCGCGCCAAATTTTACGACGATATCGACGATTACGACGGATACAACACCGACGAGACGATACTTCCGACCGACGCTTCGGGCCGCGAGTTCGTCTACAACGGCGGCAACGTCAACGAAAAATTCAGGGTCAAGGTAAGAGTTTCGAGCGATGCCGCATTTTCGGGCGAGCCTTATACATTCATCGATACCGCGGAGGTCATCGGCGCATCATCCGCCGTGCTGGCCGCCACCCGCGATTCGAAATATCTGCTTTTAACCGACCCGGCCACGAACCTTACCGAGATATATAACGCAAGAACGGGCGCCCGGCTCGACAATCAGCCCAATTTCATCGCGCCTTACGCTTACGGCGATGGAACGAACACGCAGGGATCGGATCCCGTCAGCCTGAAGGACCTGCGCGATACTCCTTTCGAGATCGACGTCGAGGGCGAGCCGCTTTCTCACATCTATCCGCTCGGTCCCGCCGCAAAAACCATAATCGGCCCGGCCGGCGATCGTTTCTACACGCTTCACGGGGCCGATATCAACGACGACAAATTATTTTCAGCGGTCTCGACAATCGACATGAACACCTTTAACACGCCAGAGGTCTCTTTCCATAAACTCGACGATATAAACCTTGTAGCGAAAGGCCTTCGCTCCAATTCGATAAACGCGGTGACGGTGGACAGCAAATTCAACGTTTACGCCGCGACAAACGGCGCCGGGCTCATGAAGAGCGACGACAACGGCGAAACATGGTCGCGCATGGTTTTTTTGAAAACCGACGACACTCCGGTAACCCGGGTCAACTGCCTGGCTGCCACGCAATATTCGGAACGCCATCTCAACCGCAGCGTGGTACTGGCTGGAGGCGACGGCGGCCTTCTTATAATAGAGAACAACAGCAAAAAGACATACCGCGACGCGAACATAAGCGACTCGCAGAACGTGACCGCGCTCGCCGTGGCCGAAAACGGCTATACCGCGGCCGGACTGGACGACGGCTCTATTTACGTTTCGAAGTGCTTCGCTATGGAATACGGCAAAAACGACTCGAGCATGAGCAGAAAAAAGGGGCCTGAATCTAAAAAGGTCAACGCCCTGGCCATAGACGATAATTACCGCGTCTGGCTTGGAAACGAAAGCGGCCAGTATTACAGCGATGACGCGTTTGCGAATCTTTCCGGCGACGAGTGCACCTGGAAAGCCTTCACGTCGGAAACGGCCGTCAACTCAATATACATAGACCGCAGCCGCAGCATGCCCGCGCCCTTCATAGACCTTCCGGCGCGCGAAGCGCCCGGCATAAAATGCGCGCCTGCGCTTCTTGCCGACGACAACGGCCTTCATTTTTTTTACCTCGACGATTCCACGGACGGCGGCACCGGAAGCGCGATCGCTAACACCAAACTTTGGTATATGCGCTCCGCCGACTTCGGAAAAAGCTGGAGCGAGCCGGTAAGGATCTGCCACACGCCCGACGGCGAGTCGGCCTGGGCGCATTCGGAGACCATCGACGCTAAAGGCTCGATCCACGCAGTATGGCAGAGCAAGCTCTACAGGAACGAATGGAATATTTTTTATCAGCGCAGCGACGACGGCGGGAAAAAATGGCTCGCCGAAGACAGGTGCGCCTTCAATCAGTTCGGCGAGAAACCTCTGCATTCTTACGGCTTCAAAACGGGGCTCGAGGCAGACTGGGTAAAATTCGGCGCCGGAAAACTTTCGCGCATCGGCGCGTCGGCCAACGGCACTGTCTACTGCGTGACCTCGGCGAACGACATGCATCCGTACCATTATTCTTTTCTTTCACCTTCAGGCGGAAAAAACTGGAACAGCGATTACGTAATGTCGGTTTTCAAGCCTACCGATATGCCCGTAGGATACACCGAAAGCTTAAACGTTCTCAGCGAAAAGAATAAAATGTTCAACGTCGCCACCATCGGACCCGATTATTCGATGCGCGTTTTCTTTGAATCCGATCTTTACGCGCGCGAAGACAGGATCAACGTGAACAACTTTAAGCTGACGGACGTCATCGCCAGCGCCCCGCCGGCTTTTAACGAAGCGCTCAACCTTCTGTACTGTTATTGCCGGCAGGACTCATCCGGCGAGATAACTTTAAATTCTGCGGTTTCCTACTACCCTTACTACGATTTCAAAAACACCACTCTAGATATAAGTCCTGACCAGATCTTCCGTCCCCAGATGCTTCGTAACAACGCCTACCTTTTTTTCGGCATGAAAGCCGACGCTTCCGTCAAGACCTCCGACGGCGCCACCGGAAGATTTTTCATGGCCCGCTCCGACGACTGCGGCAACAACTATTCATCACCCATATTCGTCGATTATCTTTACGGCGCCTACGATCAGCCGGCGAGCGCGCGGCACGGCTCGAAAATATATCTTCTCAAAAAAAATGTGGAAAAGTCTCCTCGCTCAGGGTTCGCCCTTTCATCGATCCCGCCGCAGCTTGCCATGTGCGGTTCCGACTCCGCCGCCTTCAGTTTCGACTGCGACATGGCGCCGGTCAACGCCGTCGATAATTACGAACTCGGAGCGAAAGTGAACTCCATTTCGGGCGACGACGACGGAAATCTCCTCTGCGCGACGTCGGACGGCCTGTACGTCAGAAATATTAGAAACGCCAACGCCGTCATCGATTATTCGAACCACGGCCCGGAATACAGAAAGGGCTTCGTTTTATTCCCGCCCGGCCTCACCAAACACGAAACGTTCTCCGATCCCGGCGGCAGAAAGCTCGGATGGCTGAAGTTTTTTGACGGGGTGCACGTAACGGGCGTCCATGCGGAAAAAGGCGGCACTTACTGGGCCGCGACTTTAAAGAGCGGGCTTTACCGTTCCGTCGATTACGGCGCGTCATGGACGCAAATAGAGGCGAAGCTTTCAAATATCGTCGACATATCGCGCATCGAGCGCGGAAAGGCCTCCGAACTTAACAAAATCAACCTGACAACCAGGCGCTTCAACGTAGCGGACGAAAGCAAAAGGCTTGTCATGGAAACGCTATTCATTATATACAACCTCTCAAATAACGCCATAGAAAGTTTTTCAGTCCTCGCCTCAGAAGAAATGGCGAATCCCCTGGACGACGGATCGAAGGCGCGGTGCTGCGCTGCAGCAGGCCCCGACAACTCACTGATATTCTTCTATAATCCTTCCGATTCGATGATTTATTATAAAAAGCCGGATTATCAATATAAAATTTTTTTTCAATTGTTCAAGGTATACCCGGTTCATGATATTTTCAGCAAGATGGACGCCGAAATCGGCAAAAACGATGTGCTGGAGCTTAGCTTCAACGGCCGGCTCAAGGCCGACGACTGCAAATTTTCATTTCTGCCGGCTCCTATGGCTCATCTGAGCCTTATCAACGAAGGAACCTTCATAAATTCCTTCGAACTCAAGCTGAATGAAAGCGTCAGTGAGATAGATCACTTTTATTCCGCCGTACAGGATTCGCCGGCCGTTCCTTATATAAGGGTGAAATCCTTCACAGGAAACTCAGATTCAGGAGGCGAAGCCAGTTATATCATCGAGGCGAACTTCTCGGCAGACATAAATCTGAAAAAAAGCCCGCGAAAGTTAAACGTCCCAGTTTTGAGCGGCGTTTCGAAGCTCGTCTGCGGCCCCGACGGCGATACGTTATACGCTTTGAGCGAAAGCGCCGGCAAGGTATATCGCATAAGCGGAATAAAAGAAATGATAAATATTCAAGTAACGCAATATTCCAGAAACATGAACAACCCGTCCGACGTTCTTTTTTCTCCCTTCGCATCGGGAAATCATGTCAAAGCTTATATACGGTGCCGCGACAACATAGTCGAACTCAACGGCGATCCGCTAATTTCTTCGCCCGTACCCTACGAAATAGCCGGATCGGTCCTGACGGACAATAACGAACTTCTGTTTTACGACTCGCTTACTAAAAAGATCTACAAGTGCCCGCGTTCGTCGCATAAAACCGTTCTTGTGAGCGTCGTTTACAAGGACGAAGGCGCCCTGATCTCCACGCCGCCGGTCAATATCGCCAAAAAATTCTTTTCGCGCGATTACAGCGACCTTCCGTCCGCCTCGAGGGAATACATAAAATATAACTACATCTATACCTCCCGGGATTTTCCCGACGGCATAACGCCTGAATCGCCGCAGAGATGGAAACCGGCTTCCGACTCGGACGAAACGATTTTCAACGTTTACGTCGTGGACTCGATCTTCAACATAAACGGAGAATTTTACGTCGACACAGGCATGGCGCTCAAATTCGCCACCGCTGATAAAAAGAAATATCCGGGCGACTTTTCCGGACGGTCTCCGGCCTCCATGAGACGAACCGGCGGCCGCATGATAGTGTCGGGCGACGTCAATAAAAACGTTTTGCTTACATCTTTGGACGACACGAGCGTTCCGCCATCCATTTATAACGCGCCCGACGGCGAGTATAAGTCCGCCGCCGGACTTCCCAATATCCAGCTCAGGATGTCGAAATACGAGCCTCCCCTCTACGATCAGATCGGCGGAGTCCGCTACGGCGACTGGGGCGCATCGGACGGCACCGTGGACGGTTCGCACGGCGGCCTTTACGTAGCGAACGGAGTGGACAGCAGCTTCATGCTCAGCCACGCGTCTACGAGATACGGCCTTCTTTACGGCCGCAATATTTACACATACAGCCTGCTGCCATTTAACATCAACGATTACGAAACTGCATGGAATAAAACCAATGTCTACGTCATAGACAACTTCACAGAAAGCGATTCGAAGTTTATTCTGAAAAACTGCGGTGCGCTCAGGATCGGCCAGGGCTCGATCATAAAGATAGACACCGGCGCCTCCTTCATCGTCGAAGGAAAGCACGACGAAATATTTCCCCACTGCACATTTATTTCAGACGGCAGTCCCTACGCCCCCGTGGTATTTTCGCCGCTGGGGCTAGCGGGTGCCCGCGAAGGGAAAAGCCCCCGGGCGGGGGCGCCGCTGGACTGGTATCGTATAGCCATCGAAGGCACCGCGGAGGTCGCCAATATAAGAAAAACGGAAATTAAAACTATCGCCGATCTTGAATTAAAAGGCTCAGACGCTTATTTCAACGGCTGCGACATAAGCGGCATGGTGGTAATCGGGGCAGGCACACA
>MGFH01000039.1 GCA_001791795.1 Candidatus Wallbacteria bacterium GWC2_49_35 | reverse complement strand
GTAAAAATCTTCTATTTTAACCGGTTTCTGTACGTAATCGTCCATTCCGCTTTCAAGGGAGCGCTCGCGGTCGCCGCGCATCGCGAAGGCCGTTACGCCTATTATGCCCGTATAGCGTCCGGTCTGTTTTTCAATGGCGCGTATCTCCCGCGTGGCCTCCAGCCCGTCCATCACCGGCATCTGGATATCCATTAAAACTATGTCGTACAGGTTGTTTTTATACATTTCAACGGCCTTCGCACCGTCGCAGGCGATATCGACTGAAAAACCCTTGCGCGTCAGCAGCGCTTTAATGTGCTGCTGATTCATCTCATTATCTTCGACCAGCAGCGCCCTTTTGTTCCGGCCAAAATCGAATTCGTCTTTATAATCGGGCGATTCCACGATTATGCACGAATCCATTCCGCCGTCTTCCCCTGAGGCCGAAGCTGTTTTGAACGTAAGCTCAAATATGAACCGCGTGCCTGAGCCTTCCGAGCTTTCGAGGCAGATGCCGCCGCCCAGGGAATCTATTATCTGTTTGGATATCGCGAGACCCAGGCCGGTCCCGGCGTATTTTTTAGTGAGAAAATGTTCGCCCTGCTCGAATTTATCGAATATAACGCCGTGTTTCGACGCCGGAATGCCTATGCCGGTATCCTTTACAATAAATTCCAATTTGACCTTATCAGGCGTGCTTTCGACCAGATTCAGGGTTATTTCGATAATGCCCTTTTCGGTGAATTTTATGGCGTTATCGATCAGATTAGTCATTACCTGCTCCAGCTTAGACTCGTCGCCGATAATCTTTTCGGGCACGCCCTTCTGGATGGTATAATAAAGTTTCAGCCGCTTTTCGCTCGCCCTTATATTGAAAATGCTGACGAGCTTCGCGTATAAATTGTATATATTGAATTCTTCGCTGGATATAACTATCTTGCCCGCTTCGATCTTTGAAATATCGAGAATATTATTGATGATCCTAAGAAGGCTGTGCCCTGATTTTTTAACGAGTTCGAGCAGCTCGCGGTGCTCGCCCCTGACGGTTTCGTCAAGCAGAAGAAGGTCGGTAAAACCGATTATGCCGTTCATGGGCGTCCTCAATTCATGGCTCATATTGGCGAGAAAATCCGACTTGGCCCGGCTCGCTTTTACAAGCGCCTCGGTGCGGGCATAAACTTTCTGCTCGAGCACGGCGTTCTGGTCGCGCAGAGAGTTTTTCATGCCTTCAAGCGCAGCCGATACCTCTTCGAGTTCGTCGCCGGTTTTAACTACTATATTTTCGTCGTAATTGGCCTGCTTGATTTTTTCGCTTTTTAATTTTACCTGTTCGAGCGGGATTATGACGCTTCTTTTAATTATAAAGACCGTCAATAAAATCGGGGCCGCTATCAGCAGCAGCCAGAAATAAGTTATGCTGTCGGTGAGTGATTTATATGATGACATCAGATTGGCCATCGGGACGCTGACGCTTATGCCGCCGCCGATATCGCCGACCTTATAGCCGTGCGCGGCGTGGCATTTGAGGCATTGCTCCTCGATGTGAAAAGGGGCTACGTATCTGAAAAAATCTTTATTCGCTTCGTCTTTCGGAAACTCCCATACCTCTTTGACGCCCGCGGGAAATTTATTGAGCGCCGCCGCTTCGAAACCATCGGGAGCGTTCGCCGGGTTGAGGTTTTTAAGACTGGTTATCTTGAATTTGACGGCATGCTCGTTTTTCCAGGTCATCTCGCCGACCTCGCGGGTGACAAACGCGGGGTTTCTAAGAGTATAATCTACGCCCTGCGCATCTTTTACATTAACCCTGAGGCCGGGGATCGATTCGAGAATTTTACTCGGCGTTATGTCGTCTTTGCGTTCGACATAAATTCCGCCGTGCCTGGTGATCCATTGCCTTGTGATGACCTGATTGCTGAAGACGCTCCGAGCGGAGGCAAGACAGAACGCCTCGAGCTGAGAGCCGTGTATTTTTTGAAGATAGAAATAACTGATCGCGCCTATTAAAATTAAAACAGTCGAAAGATAAAGTATGATCTTTGTCTGTAACTTCATAATTTAATTTCACTCGCGAATTCAGATTTTCATCGATATAAAATTTTCAAACTTCTATTTCTATTCAGACTTATAATTTGAATTTATCTATCAAATTTTTAAAATTATAAACACAAAAATTTTAACTGCGCGTTAGTTTAATACCACA
Source organism: Candidatus Wallbacteria bacterium GWC2_49_35 (assembly GCA_001791795.1). Lineage (GTDB taxonomy): Bacteria > Muiribacteriota > UBA9980 > UBA9980 > UBA9980 > UBA9980. The sequence continues at coordinate 9,253 of MGFH01000039.1, read as the reverse complement.
CTGAAGGGATCTTTAACGGATCGACGAATTTATTATTGGCGTCCTTGAGGCTGAAATGAAGATGCGGGCCGGTCGTATAGGCGCCGGTATTGTTGGTATGGCCGACCATAGTGCCCTTTTTAACAGTCGAGCCGACTGAAACGTTAGCATCGCGGCAGTGGGCGTAGGAAGAGGTCAGGCCGTTATCGTATTTGATCACGATGGTTTTTCCTCCGCCGTAATCGTAACCTGTCGATATAACTTTACCTTCGCCGAGCGAGCGCAGCGGCGTGCCGGTGGGAACGCCCAGATCGACTCCGTGATGGAAGTTCTTGCCAAAAAGATCGCGCGGGCCGTAGGTCGATGTGACCCTGGCGGGCGGAACGGGACCGCCTATCATATCGGCGCCGGAATTGAAATTCGCGCCCTGCGAACCGGATGACGGCGAAACTGTATTACCCGCCGCGGCGGGGATTGAAACTGAAGACAGCGGGGCCGAAGCCTTTACCGAAGAAACGCTCGAGCCTGAAACAGCTCCGCTTACAGCATTTTTAGATATGTAATCGGAATGAATGAAAGCCTCGCGGCCGTTATATTTTATAACGAGCCATTCGCCTTTTTTTTCAAGGACCTCTATGGCGGCGCCTTTTTTAAGTTCGCCCAGGATCGCGCCATAAGGGCCGGACCTGACGTTAAGGCCTTCGGATGTTACATATCCTTCGTAAGCCTCCGACACGGAATTTTCAGTGGCGATATATCCCGCATGTATATAAGCCTCACGGCCGTTATAAATCACTTTATACCACGAACCCTGTCTGGATACGATCTCGACCTTCGCGCCGGCCTTCATCTGGCCGATAACTTCGCCCCATGGGCCGCTTCTGATGTTTAAAACGGAGGCCATTACCACACCGCCGGTTTTAGCGCCGGAACTTACGGCGGCCGAGTTAATTGCGTTCTGCACGCCGTCAGTAACATGATTAACGGAGGCGGCCTCCGGAAGGGTTGAAGTATCCTGAAGCGCGGCGTTTCCGGCGCCGTTCTTATTTAAAAACTCTTTATATTTATCGAGGGCCGATCTGTACCTCTGAAAGCACGCGTCGACGGCCTCACGGCCGGAATTATTGTTGACGGAGTCCTTATACTCGCCGTAAAGCCTTACGCACTGTGAATAAAGCTCGTTGGCGCCGCTTTCGCCGGCCGCTGAAGCGCCGTTTTTATAGGGAGCCAGAAACATCACAAGCAACAGTACAAGCATAACCAAAAGTAAATTGTTTATTAATTTAGCGTTCATAATTATCGCCGCCTTTTATTTTATAAAATAAAAATTTCTTAAAATATAATAAATTGTAATAGTTTATCAAATTTATTATATTAATTTTAATATTAATATATGGTTTTGTCAAGTGCGATCGTCAAAAAACCTCAGTTCTCCACTCTCAACTCTCAACTAAAAAAACAGTCCGCCCGGCGTGAACGCGTCTGCGCTTTAACCGGGCGGACTTGTTTTTATGAAAATTTATTTAATCAGTCCGCTTCATTGAAATGAAGCGTTCACAATTAACTTAAATTATGGTCTTTAAAAAGCCCATCTTCTTAAGCAGTTTTAAAGTTTTAATCTTACCGGGGTCTGAATGCGAGGAAGGTCCGAAAACTTCTTTTACGCTGCCGTCGGCGTTAACCTTTATTTTATATTCGACCGACTGTTTGATGTCTTCGGCTATGCGAAGCGCCATTCTCTGACCGAAATCGGTAGATTTGACGGCGGTGACAACCTCGGAGTTTATCTGTTCGCTCATATAGTCCATGTTATAGGTGCCGGCCACGGTGATCTCGCGGTCGAAAACGAAGACTTTAGCGTGCAGTTTGCGCTCGCCGTTGAACGCATAAAGTTTGCAGGTGGGGAGCAGTTTTAAAATATTAGGCCAGTCTTCGAGGAAGAAAGCCTGGGTCATAAGGCTGTCGGAGCTTACGGGACTGTTGGTATGTATGATTATGTTCACGCCTCTGTCATTGGCTTCTTTCAGGGCTTTTAATATTTCGGGGGTCAGTATAACATAAGGGTTCTGGATTATTATTTCTTTTTTAGCGAACCTGATCATGGCGGAGACGGCGGGAGTGATATCGTTGCGCGTGCCCCTGAACGAGTGCTTGTCGAGAACTATCGCAGGATACGAACGGTCGCCGTAAAAAGGCTGGTACGACGCGTACGACTGAAGGTGCTTGTATTTTGAAAGTTCTTCGTTGTATTTCGCGGCGATCTTGTTGTCGCCGGGAAGAAGGCCGTTGCCCATCATATAGGCGTTCATGGCGCGTCTTGCTATTTCGAGGTCGAGCGCGCGCGAAACCCAGTTGCCGAAAGAGTCGCGTTTTAAAACATAGGCGGTATGTGAGTTGAATTCTTCGTCGAAGGCTTTCTGCATTTCGGCGGCGAGGCCTTTCGAACGGAAAAGAACGTCGGTGTCGCGATAAACGTAGCCGGCATCGCGCGGGTCTACGAAATAGTTCATGGATACGTTTCTTCCGCCGGTGATGAACCATTCGGAATCGGCGATGATTATCTTATCGTGGTTGGAGCCGATCAGATGCCTGATATTGCCGATAACGCTCAAAAGCCTCTGGCTAACGGCGTTGTAGGTTTTGATTTCTACATTTGGGAAAGCGAGCAGCTCCTGGAGGTGGTCCTGGCCGATAAAGGTCCTGGTGAGTTCTTTCGTGCCGCGCGCGTCCATCATGAGCCTGATCTTAACGCCTTCGCGTGCTTTTTTAAGCAGGAGCCCGAGCATGGACATGCCGAAAACATCTTTTTCGACTATGAAGTAAGTTACGTCAAGAGACTTTTTGGCATTCGACAGCATGTGCCATCTTGCGTACCACGATTCGACGTTGTCGGTGACTATGCGCGCCTGCGCGGTCTGGTTTCCGCTCTGGCGGGCCAGTTCGTCGAACACACCGGCCGCGGTGAGTGCGCCTCTGTCGTCCTGCGCGAAAGCTATCGCTACAAATGAAAAAGACATGGTCAAAACTAAAAGTGCGCTGATAAAAAGCCTGAGTCTCGTTTTCATTTTAAATCCTCCACAAAAAAATTACCATTTATATTTTTGGGAATGATAATATACGGCTATACAGATGAGTATCAATCCCAGAACGGAAAAAAAATCAATAGAAGTCTGTTTCACAAAGATAATCTTGCATAACGAAAACCACGCGTACGAAGCGACGGTAATGACTAAACCCGATAAAAAACTTGCATAACGACGCATATGATCTTCCGTTAACTTATTTTATTTTGCTATTTAATTTCTTTGATCGACGTTATTATTTTATTGACTATGCCGTATTCGATGGCTGCTTCGGCGCCGAGCCAGAAGTTGCGGTCTGAATCCTGGGTGACCTTTTCTATCGGCTGGCCTGTGCCGTCGCTGATTATCTTATTCAATCTTTTTTTCATTCTAATTATCTCTTCGGCTTCGATCTTGATATCGGTGGCCTGGCCGTATGCGCCGCCCGAAGGCTGGTGGATGAGATAACGCGTGTTCAGAAGCGAATAACGGTTCTCTTTTTTAGCGGCCAGGTATATTAAAATGCCCGCGCTGGCGACCCAGCCGGTGCCTATCATAATTATTTCGGGCTTAACGAATCTTATCATGTCGTGGATCGTGTCGCCGGCTTCTACGTGACCGCCCTGAGTGTTTATAAGTATTCTAATGGGATCGTTCGACAGTTCCTGCAGGTAGAGAAGCTGAGTGCATACGCGGCCCGCCAGTTTCTGGCTGACCTCTTCGCTGATGATGATCGTTCTGGTCTTCTGCAGCACTTCAAAACTATCGATACTGTGTTTTTTTTCGTCATTGTTGTCTTTACAGGGCATTTTCTTCCTCCGAATATATTTTATTGAATTTTTATTAATTCAGCATGTTTTATTTCAGGATGACAACATTATACTATATAATGCGCTGACATGTCAATTATTATATGACGGCCGCTCATATCGATTCGGTGTTATTCCTGATTATCTGAGACATCGTCTCCTTGTCCAGAAAGCCTTTTTCGATTATGATCTCCTTATAGTCGCGGCCGGTTTTAAACGATTCTTTGAGTATCTCGGTAAGTTTTTCATATCCAAGTTTTTCGATGAAAAGGGATGCCAGCGACCACGATTTTTCGATATATTCGCGGCAGCGCTGTCTGTTGGCCTGAATGCCGGTTATGACCTTTTCGCTGAAAAACTTAACGCCGTCGCGAAGGAGCTCGAGGTTTTCAAGGATGCAGTCCGCCACGAGCGGAAGCATGGGATTCAGCTCGAAATTGCCGTCGGCGGCGGCGATGGTCAGCGCGAGATCGTTTCCGATCACCTTATAATATATCTGTTTTATGAATTCCGGCCCGACCGGATTCACTTTTCCGGGCATGATCGTCGAACCGGCCTGCAGCGGCGGAAGGATTATTTCCGAGAACCCGCTGACCGGTCCCGAATCCATCAGGCGCAGATCGCTGGAAATTTTATTGAGGTTGACGGCCAGGGTTTTTACGATGGCCGCGACCTCCACATAGGCGTCGAGATTTTGCGTTGCGTCAATCAGGTTTTCGGCGCGGGCGAGCCCGTATCCGGTAAGATTACGAAGTTCTTCGGTCACGGCGAAGCGGTATTTTTGCGATGCACCAACGCCGGTGCCTATCGCCGTTCCGCCCATATTGATCTGGCGTATGCGTTCCTCGCATTTGTACAGGCGCCACCTGTCGCGCGATATAGCTTCAGCGTAGGCGCCGAATTCCTGGCCAAGCGTTATGGGCACGGCGTCTTTGAGCTGCGTGCGGCCGAGCTTGAACACGTCGGCGAACTCGCTTTCTTTTTTTTGCAGCGCAGTCTGAAGGTCCATGACCGCGTCGGTCAGTTCGCGAAGGATCTTTATGATGGCTATTTTTATCGCGGTCGGAAACGTGTCGTTGGTCGACTGCGACATATTCACGTCCTCGAGCGGGTGAAGTTTATCGTATTCGCCTTTGCTATATCCCATAAATACAAGCCCCGCGTTGGCTATGACCTCGTTCATGTTCATATTGACCGAAGTGCCCGCGCCGCCCTGTATGGCGGGCAGAACGAAGTCGGCGTCGTATTTTCCGGCTGTTATATCGTCACAGACCGCGGTAATCGCGGCATATTTAGCCTCGCACAGTCGTTCTGTCTTGAAATTAGCCGCTGCGCAAGCTTTTTTAACGATAGCGTACGCGCGTATTATTTCGATATTCACTTTTTTATAATTAACGCGAAAATTATCGGCGGCGCGCTTCGTATGAACGCCGTAATTGACTTCGTCGTCTATCTCCAGAACGCCGAGAAGATCTTTTTCTTTTCTCATTTCTTACCGCTTTCGATTAATTTTAAGCACTTTTTAACTTGCCGCATGCGATTTTAACACTTATTTTTCAATATTGCAAGCGGAGATGATAAAATATTTATTTAAGGATTTTATGCCGCTTTAATAAATATAATTGAATCAAAAAGGCCGTTCCACGATTTTATCATGGGCGGCCTTTTTGTTATTTTATGTGTTGAACTTCGTTATTTTTAACTGGAGCGCCTTTGAACCTCATGCCTGCCTTATTTTTTAAGGCCGCTTTTCCAGCTGCTCAGTCCGCTCTTAAGTTTATTGAGCCCGCCGTTAATGAACGACTGCGCGCCGTCCAGGAAGCCTATTCCGGTTTCAGCGGCGGCTACGCCCGCGTTAGCGAGGGCTTTGCCTGCTTCGTCGACGGCTTTTTTGCCGGTTTCAACGACTGCTTCGCCGGCGGCTTTGCCCGCGTTGACTACAGCGTCGGCTGCGCGTTTGCCTGTATCGATGGCTGCTTCGCCGGCTTTTTTAGCGGCTTCAGCGGCGTCTCTGGCGGTTTTCGCGGCGGCCTCGCCGGCCTTTACGCCTGTGTTATAAACGGCTTCGCCTGCGTCAGATATGGCTTCGCCCGCTGCTTTAGCGGTTTTCGCAGCCGCATCGGCGGCTTCTTTGCCTTTTTCAGCGACGAACGCGCCGGCTTTTTTACCAGCGTCGTAAGCGGCGTTGGCTGCCCAAACTCCGCCGGCTACCGTCAGCGCGATAGGAATGAGGGGCGCGGCGGCGGCTAATATTAAACCGTCTTTTACGGCCTGTTTAAGTTTTTCTTCGCGCGCTTTATCTTTGGCTAGTTCTTCTTTTTCGTTAACGTTAAGCGTGTCTTCGTATTTAGGAATTTTAATATTGATAAGATTGCCGTGATACGGGCATTCAAACGTGTAACTTTTTTCATTGTCCTGAAGTCTTAACATGAATTCTTCGTGTTTGGTTCCGAATAATTTTTTGATTTCCTGCGGGCATTGAATGTCGTTTTTGGTGAGGTGATTTGATCTTACGAGATCGCCTATTTCGCGCGGATATAACTTTTTATCGTGAACAGCGACCCTGACCGCTCTTGAAACGGCGCCGGCGGCGCTGATCATTTTGATCATGCAGTCTTTTTTGCATTCTTTGTCTTTAGTCTGCTCGTCTTTGCTCATATCGGTGGGCATGGGAACCTGCATGCGGTTTTCGGGATGCACGGAGCACTGGATAATTATGAATTTTTCATAGGGCTGCTGAAGTTTGAATGAATATTCATGTTTTGATTCGCCGAAAAGGCCTTTGTCTTTATGAACGCAGTAAATTTCATCTTTCGAAATATGGTTCGCGTTAACGAGGTCTTTAGCGCTGCGCGGATATAATTTTTTATTGGCCTTCGCTATTTTAACAAAATTCATGGTCGCAATAGCCAGACGGCTAACGCGCGCGCGACAGAGTTTTACTTCGCCGGTCGCCATTAAAATATTAGCGGGCTTTTTTACTATCTTCTGGTCTTTTTTATCGCCTTTTGCGGCGCCTGCGGCGCTTACCGCGCCTCCGACGTTTCCGGTCTGCTTGTTTTCAGAGATATTAGAGCCGCTGGTTATGCTCTTATTGACATTAGTTATGGTTGAAGAATTGGAATCGGCCGCGAATGCCGGAGTGAAATTAGCAAAAACCGATAAAACGAATGCGGTTAAAACCATTAAAGCGGTAAATTTTCTGGTTTTCATAAAAATTCCCCTTTCAATTTTAATATTTTATAAGTTCACTTAATATTCAATTTTTACCTGAGTTTTAAAAAATTACCCTTAGCAGCAATCGCGGTTTAAAATCTAAAAAAAATAAAACCGCGCCTTTTTTTGTATAACTGTAATGTTATTACAATTATACCACAAGCGCGGAAAAAAAGTTCCATAAATTTTTATAGATTTTTAATTATTTAATATTTTTATAGAATTTATCCAGCAGATTTTTTGATCTTAACCTAACTTCGAGCATTTTAATTATGCTTTTTTCGATATTTCTTTTATTGTCCCTGGTTTCTTCGATCATGGAATCAACCTGGTCGTGCTGCTCGCTCAATTTTTTTATAAGCGTTTTTTTGTCGGCGGCGCTTATCTTATTAGCGTCGACGTCTTTTTCGATATCTTCGAGCATTTTTTTCGACTCGCTGAAATTTGCGTAAGTTTCAAGATCGTAGATCTGGTCGGCCGTGATCTGCTTCGCCGCGCCCTGGCTTATTCTGCCTGAAACAGCCGCTTTAGGGGCTCCGCCTTCGAGTTTCATTTTCAATTCGTCCGTTTTGCTCATTACCGTTTCAAGCATATCAAGATACTGGTCAAAGTATTTAACCCTTTCTTTGAGCTCGTCTATAAAGAAATTTTCGCGCTCGATCTCGAGTTCGAGCATTTCGATGTAATCTTTCATGGTCTTAAGATCGAGCGAGCGGCCGCTGACCTGTTTTTCTATTTTTTCGAGCATTTTCAAGGCGTTTTCAGCCTTATCGCCTGAAGATGCGGCCATTTTTTCGGCCAGGGCAAAAGATGAAGCGCATGCTAAAAATATAAAAACAAAAGATAAAATTAAGATGCTTTTCGCGCGTGTAAGTTTCACAGAATCACTCCTTAACATCATAAAAAAATAATTTCGCGCGCCGCTTCGGTAAAACTTAAACGGCGGCGGTAAAATCAATTATACCGCATCGCAATATAATTATTATTTAAGCAGTTCGTTCCATTTTTCGAGCGATTTCGAATAGGAAACGATCTCGCCTTCGTTGAAAAATATCGATATTTCGCGGTTCGCGGATTCGACGCAGTCGGAGCAGTGCACGATATTATAAGTGACGTACATCGCGAATTCCTTTCTGATCGTGCCGGGAGCCGCTTCCATGGGATTGGTCGCGCCCGCGAGCTTTCTCATGACCTCAATCACGTTCGGGCCTTCGATGACCATCGCGACGACGGGGCCCATGGTCGTAAAGCGCATCAGCGCGGGAAAAAAGGGTTTGCCTACATGTTCTTTATAGTGCTCGCCGGCGAGTTTTTCTGAAATCTGCATCAACTTCATCGCGACGATCTTCAGGTTCTTGTTTTCTATGCGCGAAACCACCTCGCCGATCAATCCCTTGTCGACGCCGTCCGGCTTAACCATTACGAATGTTCTTTCCATTGCGACCTCCAAATTTTTTTAACGGCGGGCCGCGCCTGTCGGAACGGACCCGCTTATTTTTCAATCCGGATAAATACTACAATACAAAACGGGAAAAATCAAGAATTATTTTGTTGCAACGCAAAATAATTTATTCATTTAATTAAAGCGTTCCGTATATCCTGTCTCCGGCGTCGCCGAGACCCGGCACGATATAGGCGTGGTCGTTGAGGCGTTCGTCGAGGGTCGCCGCGTATATTTTAACGTCGGGATGGTGCTCGTGGAGCATCTTTACGCCTTCAGGGGCGGCTATGATGCATAAAAATTTTATATTTTTCGCGCCGCGTTTTTTGATCATATCGATGGCAGCGACGGCCGAACCGCCTGTGGCGAGCATCGGGTCGCAAAGGAGCACCGCGCGCTTGGATATAGAGGTCGGCAGTTTGCAAAAATATTCGACCGGTTCGAAGGTCTCGGGGTTTCTGTAAATGCCTATATGGCCTATCTTAGCCAGCGGCATCAGCCTTAAAAGGCCATTTATCATCGATACGCCGGCCCTGAGTATGGGCACTATCGCCACCTTCTTGCCTTCTATCTTACATCCGAAGGTCTTCGCCACGGGCGTTTCGACCTCGACCTCATAAAGCGGAAAATCGGCGGTCGCCTCAAAGCCGATCAGCGTCGAAACCTCTTCGACCAGATCGCGGAAAACGTTGACGCGGGTATCTTTGTTGCGAAGCAGCGTAATTTTATGCTTTATCAGGGGATGC
>MGFH01000038.1 GCA_001791795.1 Candidatus Wallbacteria bacterium GWC2_49_35 | reverse complement strand
AATTCAGCCACTGCCTCGGACGAAGAGGCTATCAGAAATATTTACACGCAGCACGTAAATGGAATTAAAACTAAAAATATTTCCTCGATCATGGCTTTATATTCAGATAATTATCTTAATCTTAACGGGGACGGACTGCAAAATAAAGCCGCCCGCCAGGCTATGATGTCGGGTTTAAATTTTGCGAGCGCTGAAGGCACCGCCTGGGACATCGTTTCAATGAAGATATCCGCGTCTTCGGCCAGGGTGGCCGTTCACTGCAAAACCGTCCTCGACGGAACGATCATGGAGGACGCGACCTATACCGACGACGGAACTTGCTATATTGTCAAGGAAAATGGAAAATGGCTGATAGCCGGAAATCAGAAACAATGGAATATAAGCGGTTTTACAGCGCATTTTCCGAACAATTACTTCGTCGAGCTTTACGTCGACGATCCGGAGCATAAAATAACCTCGGTAACCGTGAACGGCCCCGGGGTTATCAATTCATCGCTTGTTTACGGATTTTATTCATGGATGCCCGCCAGGTGGGCGCCTAATCCGATGCCGACCTTCGGCGCTTCGAAGCCCTCGACGCCCGCGGCATACGATCTGAGCATAGTGTCGAACGGAATTACCTATACTGAAAAGCTCGACCTTGGAAGCGATTTCATAGACGAGATACCGGCGCCGACTTCTCCGGCCGATCAGGCGGTCGTATCGTCGAAGCCCACGTTCACATGGAGTCCCGTAAGTTTTTCGGGCGCGGTTTACCATGTCGAAATAGTGGATCAGAGCTATAAAAATATATGGAACGGCGAAGGCGACAGAACATCGACAAGCTCGACCTATACCGAAAATTTACCGCCCGGAACATATATGTGGTGCGTCGCAACTAAGATGTCCGGCTCTGATAACGTTTCATTCACCAATTACCGTACATTCAAAGTTCAGTAAGTTAAGTAAATTCAGGTAAATAAATATAAATATAAAAAAACGCCGTTTCATTTACGAAGCGGCGTTTTTTTTATTTTGTTCAGGAGAGTTTTACGGTTTTTTCTTTATATCGATCATATCAGGATTTTATTTACTTATGCAATTCCGGCCCGCGGAGGCATATTATTAAAATCTTATATTGCCCGAAACGAAGTGCTGCTGGATATTGGTGTCGTAATCGCCCATGAAGGCGTAGTCGAAATGGAATTCCGGAGTGAACTGCATGCCGAAGCCGAGGTTCAGGTTTCCATTCTTGGTGCCTAGCCTTATCGTGAAGGCGTTATCCATGAACGATTTTTCAACGCCTGCGCGGAATTCCGTTTTTCCGAGAATGTTCTTGGTATCGATGAGGTTATATCCGTCCATGGCGATGACCGTGCCTTCGGCGATATTTAATGCCAGGCCCATCGTGAAGCATGCTGGCAGCTCGTAGCGGCTGTTTTTAATTATATTGTCTATGTTGACGCCCGCCTTCAGGTATTTATTAACCTCGTATATCGCGCCGACGCCGGCCGAAAATTCGGTGAAAGCTTCCATCTGGTTCTGGGCGTTCATATAATCGGTGTAACTTGCCACTCTTATTTTAGTGCCGGTGGCGAGGCCTTTGACCTTATCGATCTTCTTGCCGACGCCGAATACGAAATTATTGATCCTGACTCCGCCGTACTGATTGGTGAAGATGCCGCCGACGCCGTAATTGTAATTTAACTGTTTATCGTAAACCGGCGATTTAAGGTTGCTTTCAAGATACTGCTGGATCGAGAACTCGGATTTTTTGGCGTCCGAATAAACCGAACCGGTAAGGGCTATCGAGTCGTAGGTCGTCGAATTCCTGTCGTTGGCCTTTACCATAACTTCGGCGACGCGCTTTCCCTGCTTTAAAAAAGCGAGGCCGGCCGGGTTCCAGAAGAAGCCCGACGCGTCGTCGGATATGGCGACGTACGCTTCGCCCATGCCTATGGGGCGCGTACCGGCTTCGCCGAAACCCGAGGGGCGCACTCCGCGCTGCTCCGGAAGGGTCGGTATGATAGTGCTCGAGGTGGCGGCGAATGCCGCGTTCGACGCGCACGCCACTACGATCAAAGATATTAGAAGAACGGCTTTTAGTAGGGCGGGTGGAGCTTTTAAAGTGCTGCGGCTGAGTGTTACGGCTTGCATAAGAACCTCCTGATCGGTCTTGTCATGTAATATATAAATAAATTAATTACCGCTGCTGGTGATGTCGCTGTTAGTGTTTCTGTTTATGCTGCTATTGGTATTACTATTACTATTGCTATTGCTGTCGATGTTTATGTTATTTTGTCTTATTTTATTATCTGGTATAACTGCCGTGTCCGCTGTTGTTTACGTTAATGCAGTTTATTCTTGGTTTGGAGTTCTTTACTTCGATCAAATATCTTCCGCCGTCCTCGCATTTAAGGGGCTTATCGAGCAGGCCCGCCGTTATGAGCATATTCATCGAAATTTTCTGGGCTTCAGGGTTCTGCTCTATGTATTTAACGCTGATCTCGTATAATTTTTTCATATTGCCGGCGCATTTTCCGTCTTCAGCTGCCATTACTAACGCGGGGGCCTGCGTTCCGGTTCCGCTCTTTTTAGGTGAATTGTCGGGCAGTTCGTTTTTGGCGATGCCGACCATAGCCTCTTCGCTGACCACTTTTGTTTCATCGCTTACCGCGTGCTTCGCGCTGCGTTTTCTGTTCTTTTTGATCTGGCCGAAAAGTCTTCCCAGCACGCTTTTATCTTCAGGCTCGCTTACCGCCGTTTCATTCTGGTCTTCTATAAGCGGTTTGAGCGTTTCGGTTTTATCGGCCGTGCCGTCCGCAGCCTGAGTTTTCAATTTATCGTCTTTTTTAGGGGCGGCTGCGGTTTTATTTACCGCCGCTTTATTCTTTTTGCTGTCGTCTATCTTAGCCATTTCGTAAACGTCGGGGTCGAAATCCTTCATTTTTTCGCCGCTGCCGGTGTTCTTTTTATACACGGACGCGTTCTGCTTCGTCAAAAATTTTTCGACGTCATTGAAAGCCTCTTCCTCATCGTCGTCGCGGATTTTAAGTTTCTGGCCTTCCAGTTTGGCCATGAATTCGTCGTATTTGTCGAGGTTTTTCTTTTTAGGCGAATTTTTTTTAGCGACGGCGAGCTTTTTAGCTCCGTCCTCTTTTTTAGTATCGGATTTACTTTTATTTATTTTATACTCGCCGTCTTTATTATTTTCAATATTTTCTGAATTTTTGGACCTTAAGGGTTTCGTGCCGTTGCCGGTTTCTTCGATTGAAGCGGCTTCGTCGGAAATTTCTTCTTCGGTGCCGCCGTTTTTATTAGCCGCAAAAGCGCTGTCGCTCTCCGGTAAAACGGTTTTCGCGGCGGCATTGATCTTTTCGCGTTCTTTTTCCTTTTCGTTTTTGAATTCTTCGAAATCTCTTTCTTTGACTTCGAATGCGCTGTCCCTGGCATTTATTTCCTTAAGTTCCAGTTTTTCGTCCGCGCTTTTCACATTTTTAGAGAACGAGTCGTCGGCTTTAGCCACCAGCGATCCCCTCGAGGCAGCTGAAACGCCGCCGGCGTAAACCATCGGAACCACCGCGAACTGCGCGTTGGTATAATTGGGATGCACCCGGTATTTTGACAGAATGTCCTTCTGCGACATGCCTTGCGGAACTATTATGTCTAAAACGTTTGGCGAGCCGAACAGATCGGACGCGCCGCCGAATTCGTTGTCTGAAGAGCTTTTGTAAACCCGCTTGTTATAGAACGTCGCCGATGACGATGAATTGTCGAAAACGGTTGAAAGCACCTGAATGCCCCATTTGTCGCTGAACTCGCCTATTTCGGACCTGTTTATAGTCGCCGATAGCGTGTAGTCGTAAACGTCTATATTGGACGGAAACACGAAATCATTCAGTGATGCCGCGAATTCGAGGTCTTCGGTTTTATCCCTTATTTCATTCACCATTAAATCGTTGGCAACCGGCCCTATAAAAACTACCTTTTCCCAGCATGACTCGGGCGGAAATGCCACGTTGCGGCCGAGCACCGCCTTTTTATGGCCCGACCCCCACCTGTTGTCGGTGTCTATATAAATTTCGGCTATATTGAACAGCCAGCCGTTGCGGTGCCCCGTATAACCAGGCCAGGAGCGGACTATCTTTCCCTTGTATTCGATGTCGAAGCGGTAGAATTTGCCGATCTCGTAGATCCTGATCCTTCTCAGATCGAACATAAATGCGTTGGCCTTGAATGCCTGCCCGAGCGGATAACTGTACGATCCGGGGCCATAATCGTCGTTTTTGGCGTCATCGTAAGAAAATACCAGTCTGCCGTTTTTGGGTCCGTCGATGGCAAAGGCCTGCGGGACCAGCGGCGCCGCTATCGATATTAAAACGGCAACCACGGTGGGCAGTATCAGCGAAATTATAAATTTCGTTTTTGATCCGGATTTCGCTTCTTTATTATTATTTTCGTTTAAACTCATGTGTTTTAACATATCAGAATATTCCTAAATCCCTTTATTTTATACTTTGAATTTGCTTTTTTTAGTTTGCCTGGTTGAATTTATTTAATGGTGATTATAGATTTTCCGGACATATCTTCTTTTTCATTTTTGGCGTTTGACATGTCATAAACGGTCGTGTAAGAGTCGTCCACCCACTTGCCGGCGGCCGCGTCCCACTGCGGGTTCAGATATATTTGATATTTATAGGTGATAGTGGATTCCACAGGCACTTCGACGGTCCACGTGCCGTCGTTAGCGGTTTTGTCGGGCCATACGCCGTCGTCCTTGAATTCGTGGCGGTTGCGCTCGCCGCCAGCGCCGAACTGGTTGAATTCGCCCGCGACAGCCGCGTTCGTGACCGGCCCGTATTCGCCTTCATAGACGGATTTGACCATATAAAATCTTACTACCATCTGATTTATGAAAAAATCTTTTCCGATGTTGTAATTGAACGGCTCGAACAGCAGAGACGAAGAAGTGAGCGCTTCGCCCGAAACCAGGTTCTTTTTGGCGTCGTCGGTATAAAACCTGAAGGTTTTATTGCCGTAAAGCGTGACTTCGCCTGTCGCCGGTGCCGTGTAAGTGGGATCTACCTTGACCGACGTTGCCGGAAGCAGAGGATCGACCGATGACGAAATATCCCATTCCTTGGTTACCCATGTGTTATTAACGAGTTTCGAGTTGAGTCCGATCTTATATTTCCATGTGCCTATCGGCGCCCTGACCGTGCATGTCCAGCGCTCGTGCTGAGTGGGTGCGGTCGGCGGAAGCGCTTTTTCCGCCAGTTTTTCCTGAATGCAGCCGGTGGCGAAAAATAGCGCGAATGAAAAAATCAGCGTGAACAATTTCTTTCTGAATATTTCTTTTTGTTTATTACCTGTTTTTCTCATAATTCAATCTCCATCGGATAACATATTGCCTGACTTTGTATATTTATTGTTATTTTTCCTTAACTGTTCTCTATTCTCTATTCACTGTTCTCTGCTAAAAGTCTGTCGACGCTTCAAATGTCAATTTCTTTTCGGTTTCTATGTCTTTATAGTCGCCGTCGGTATTTTTGGCGTCCTGGCCGGAATCTATGAAATCGCCGTATCTGACGCGCATTCTGGTTTTATCGGTCGGATCGTATGCGACCTCGGCCACCAGATTTCTAAAATTGTCGTTCGACTTGCCTTCATGGTTCTGGGGATTCTTCCACCAGTAAAGTATCCTGCCCTTGAGTTTATCGGTGAAAACTTCGGTCAGTTCGGTGGTGAACCAGTTAAATTTCTCGTTCTGCAGCGTGTAGGCGTTATATACGTTATGCTGCGCGGCCGTCGTCAGCTTCAGCGTGAGCGATGGGGTGAGCGTAAAATTAGTTTCAAATCCGGTCTGATCGATCAATTTTTCGGTATTGTCTATAGAAGGATTTTCAGTATTGGCGTCGTGCCAGCCGATATATTTTATCCTGCGTTCGCCGAATACTTTTCCCCATATGTTTTTGAGCAGCTGTGATGACAGCTCGCCGTAGAATGAATTTTCCTTGTATGACTTGCTTTCCTTATTTATATAATCCATATCCTGCGAGTTGGAAAAGCTCGCCGAGGAAGATATTCTTTCATTCAGTTTGGCGTTGAGCGATATTTCGGTGTATGTTTTACCGACTTCGTCTTTGAACGCGTGCTTGTGAAGTTCGGTATAAAACTTCGAGGTCATGTCCTTCGCCATATCGGCGTCGGCCTGGAACGAAAATTTCTGGCCTTCGTAACCGTCGGTTTCGTGAGGTTCTCTCTCATTATATTCCCATTTTTTGTTCTGGATAATGCCTTCGAGCCGGAGCGCCTGTTCGTCGGTGAACGGGATGTTGTATTTGAGCGTCAGTCTTGAAAAGCGTTCGCCGAACACACTTTTTCTTCCGTAGTTATCGTGTACGTCGGATTCGGTATCCTGGAACTCGGTATCCATATATAGGGTGTCGTATCTGGCGGTCGAAACGGCGAAATTCTTGCCGTATCTGTAATGATTGAATATCATGGTCAGGTTTTCCAGCTGATATTCCAGGTCGAGTTTTACGCCGTCGTCTTTGAGTATTTCTGTGCTCGAGCCGCCGTAAAGGACGCTGTCGCCGTTACGGGATTCCATATATTCGGTCATGACCTTGAGCGTGCCAATATCTGTGAATTTGAAACTCAGGTCAACGCCGTTTACCTGCGAAAAATTACCTCTTCTGGTATAATCCATTGCTTTTTCAACGAAAGATACGCCGAATATGACTTCGGCGGTCGTCGTTTTCAATATGCGCTCTGGCATCATATATACCATTCGTCCGGCGTAAATGTCCATGGTATTATTCCAATCCTTGATCGCGGACACGTTGTATGTCACGTCCTTGATAGTTCCGCGGGTTTCAATGCCCGAGAAGGGGTCGCTGGATTTGCCGTTGAACACATTTTTGCCGTAGCTGTTAAGCAGTATGACCGGGTCGTTTAGTTTGGTTATGCTTTCGTTGTTGAACGCCCTGACGTTAGCGTACTGGCTGTCGATCTTAAGATGCATTTTATCCATAATAAGATCGCGGTCGTTATAAAAATCGCTCATGTATTTTTCGAGATACGGCCTGACGGTGTTGTCACTTTTATAGACGTAAGATTTGGAAGGGCCCTTGGATGAATTTATGAACGCTTTAATTTCAGTGTAAGTTTCGACATTATCGAAAGGTTTTCCGGTGAGTTTGAGGTTGACCTGGTTTTTAAGTTTGCCGATGCCGTTGGCGTCGCCTTCGTCAAAATTGTCGTCATTGTTGTCGCCGTCGTTGATGGTGGTCAGCCTGTCCCATACGGCTACGTCGGATACTTTATAATAGCCGGCCCATTTGATCTTTTCGGCGTTTTTCTTGTATTTTTCGAGTTCGGTTACTCTCTGGTCGAGCGTATTTACCTTCGCGCCGAGGGTGTTGAGCTCTTCGCGGAATTCTGTTGAGAGGCTTTTGATGATCTCAGCGTCCTTGGGCGAAATAATGCCGCCGCTCGATTCGACGTCCTCTACTTTAGTGAGGATCTTAGCGAGCGTCAGGGCAATCTCGTAGCGCGTTATGACCTTTCTACCCCTGAAGGTGTCGTCGGCGAAACCGTCCATATACCCGTTCTGGACGAGCTTGTCGATGGCCTCATATGCCCAGTGATCCTTCGGGACGTCGTTGAAGGGAGCGGCCGCCGCGTAAGGAACATAGAATGCGGCCAGTGCGGCTAACGCCGCTATAACCGCTAAAAAGCCAAATTTTTTAATTGTTTTAAATGATAATTCCATAATTTAATACTCAAACAATATTAATACACGTTTTTAATATCGGCCGGGCGATTGAAATATTTATTATA
>MGFH01000037.1 GCA_001791795.1 Candidatus Wallbacteria bacterium GWC2_49_35 | reverse complement strand
TTATTCAACAAAAGCTCCACGACGGCCGTATCAGGGTCACGGCCGCTGACCGCCGTTTCCAGCGCTTTTTGTTCGAGCCCGTCCCGGCCGGGACGGATACCCTGGCTTATGAAATATTTCAATATTTCGAGCTGTTTATATTCGACCGCCTCTCTGACAGCGTCAAATTTAAAATATCTTTCACTTACGGCAATACGCGCGCCGCTTTCGACGAGCAGTTTCGTCATAGCGGCATCGCCGCGTTTAATAGCGATATGCAGCGGATAATTGCCGCGGTCCCCGTCGATATTCCTGTTTATATTGGCGCCTTTGCCGATCGAAAGGCAGGCTTCTTTTGTATCGCCCGAACGGACGGCATGCGCGAGCATCGAATCGATGAACATCCGGTCGTTATAATCGGGACGCGCGCCGTGCTTTTTTAATATGATGGTCAGTTCAGAAAGCCCGTATTCATAAGCGAGTGAAAGCGCGCAAAATCCTTTTTTGTTTTTATGGCCGATATTAGAAGTTCTGCTGGCGAGCAAGTCGACCGCGAGCGTATCGGGCCCGGCGCCGCGATACCTTAAATATTCGATTTCCTTAATAAGCGCCGTGTCGCCTTCGTCGTCATAGATATCCGGGTCGGCGCCTTTATCGAGGATATACTTTAAAAACCGAAGATCGCAATAACCGTTCACGGCGCATAGCACGACGCCGTTGCCTTTGTGATCACGTTCGCCGATGCCGGCGCCCTTCGAAAGGAAGTAATCGAATAATTCGCGGCTGTTTCTTTGCGCGGCTTTCAGAAGAGGACTCATACCGTCGCGGGTTCGCGCTTTTATACTCGCGCCAGCTTTGACCAGCAGTCTGACGGTTTTAATGTTAGCGTTGTTATAGCAATAGCTCAATAGTGGCGTCATTCCGGTCTCGTCGGCGATGTCGGCCGGAACGCCTTTAGCCAGCATAGCCTTGACAATTTCGTAATTTTTTTCATTATACGCCAGTCCGATGATTTTTTTCGCGTTTTTTGCCTCGATCTTAGCGCCGGCTGACAGCAATATAAGGACTTTTTTTCTTCCGGCGTCATTAAAAATATAGCCGTCGCCTTTACCCTCGATAGCGCGTCCCAGAACATTCGAGAGGCCGTCGGCGCTGAAATTGACGTTCGCACCTTTCGCGACGAGCAGCCTGACCATATCTACGCTGTTAAAACCGGCCGCCAGCCACAGAGGCGTCAATCCGGCCTCGTTGGTCCCGTCTATATCGACGCCGCTTGCGATAATTTTTTCGGCGAACTTAACGTCGCAGGCGCTAACCGCCTGAAATAAAAATTTAAGGTTGATGGCCCTGCAGGATAGATCGAGCTTCGCGCCGTGCTTTATTAAAGCCGCGGCAACGCTTTCTTTAAGCGCCCCGCGGTAAGAATTGTCAGCGGTACTGTAAAGTTTCGTTTCCATAAGCGCATTCATTCCAGATTTATTTTTAATATGTACGTTCGCGCCGGCTTCGACCAGCGTTAATAAATTCGGTATATTTCTTTTCCTGGCGGCTATGATCAGCGCGGTGTCGCCGGCGGCGTCGAAAGCGTCTATGGCGGCGCCGGAAGCGATAAGTAACTTTACCAGAGCAGCGGGGGCGTCGATTTCAACGGCTATCAGCAGCGGTGTTTTTCCGTCGCCGAATCTTAAATTTGCGTCAAAACCTTTGTCTATAAATAATTTCACCATTTTGGATTTTCCATGGTGCAACGCGCGCCGGAAAATATCCGTAATTCTCGAATCGGCCATCAAAAAATTCCGGCCATATTCCAAAAATATTCTGACCATCTTTTCGTTACCGGCCGAAACGGCCGCCGTGAGAGGATCGTCAGATCCGAAGCGCCCGGCGAACAAAGCGGCGCCGTGTTCCATAAGCAGTTTTGCCGTTTCATATCTGGAGTTTTTAACCGCATACAGCAGCGCGGTCGAGTTTTGGCCGCCGGCGACGCCGTCCGGCATTATCAGATTCGGCGAAACGCCTTTTCGCAACAGCGCCAGAATTTCGGCCGTATCGTTTCTCATTATCGCGCCTGACATTAAAGCTTCCGGCATGACTGGGTTCTCGCCGCCCTGAGGCCGGCATTTCGCGTTTATCAGATCGAGCGCGGCTGAATTATTCATGGCGGCGGCAATCGAGCGCGCCGTTTGACCGCTTGCGGTCTTTAAATCAGGGCCGGCGCCGGCGTCGAGCAATAATTTAACGGATTCGGAGGCGTACGGATCCGAGCAGGCATATATCAGCGGCGTATTCCCGTTGATATCGGCTACATCGATAGCGGCGCCGGCGGCAATGAGCATTTTAATGACGGCGGGAGGATTTTTCGCGCTCACCGCCACTGTAAGC
Organism: Candidatus Wallbacteria bacterium GWC2_49_35; assembly: GCA_001791795.1. Taxonomy (GTDB): domain Bacteria; phylum Muiribacteriota; class UBA9980; order UBA9980; family UBA9980; genus UBA9980. The sequence continues at coordinate 10,009 of MGFH01000037.1, read as the reverse complement.
ATGTTATTATTGAAAAGCCTGTCGCTGAATTTCAAGTTCGCGCCGCGCTCGATCATCTTTGAAATAAGCCGCGGCGGAGCCTTTTTATCGAGCGCTATCATAAGCGCGTTTTTGCCGAATACTTCTTCGACAACCTCGACCTCGGCACTGTTTGCGATAAGCAGTTCCGCGGAGTCGAAATTCGACGAATTCAAAGCCTTAATGAGAGCGCATTCGCCGGTGTGCTCAAGCGTGTTTAAAACGCTACCGGCGGCGGTTGTATAGTTTCTTTTAAACATCCAGACCGGCTCGGTATCGCCGTGATATATCGTTTTCGTATCGATGAGTTTCGACGAATAATAGGTATAAACATATTTTTCCGTCATATTTCCGCCGGCGTTGTATTCGCGGCTTTCCAGTTTCGAACCGGTCCGGTCGTACTGCACCTCCGAGCGGTAAACGAGACGGCCCGCTGAATCATAATCGGCCGTTTCGATAAGATTTTCAGATGAATCGTATTTTTCGACCGTTCTGCGTTTAAATTTTCCCGGCGGGTCGTATTCATACTTCGCTTTCGTTTTAAAATCGATCTCATAGGAATATGTTTCCAGATTCGTCGCGGCGCCGTTCGCGTTTGTCGTTCGCTCCTCGATCAACCTTGAATCGCCGTCATACTTATATTCAGTGACAGCCAGCAGTTCCATCTGGCCGCCTGTCTTTTTCCTCAGGCATTTAGATAACTTTCCATTTGCGTCATATTCGTAATAAGACTGCGAGTCGTTGCAGCTATTCCCGGTTGACGCGTTCTCTATGAGTTTTCCTTTTTCATATTTAAACCGTTCGCCTGTCCACGAATACGACCTTGAATCTTTTATGTCGAACGGCCTGTCACCATAGTGTATCCAGTAGTTGTCCTCCGATATAAAATTGCCGGCCGTGTCGTATTGGCAGTACATTTTATATTCCGGATATCCTCGCCGGTTGAATTTTTCAGCGCGCAAGATCCGGCCGTCGGCATCGTATTTATTGACGAAATAAAATACGATATATTCCTCCTGTCGCTTCAGTCGGCCGGCCAGGGCGTCTTCCAAAGGACAATCGTAACGGATGATCATGGTTTCGTTGCCGAACCGGTCGAACTCTCTCTGCGAATTGAGAACGCCGGCGTCGCTGATGCGCCCGTTAGTAAAGTAATATTTAATGATTTTTTCGGAGCGAATGTTATTTTTCGCTATAATTTTTTTGACGACATCTTCATTGGCAGGCTCGCCCCAGATGACCGGCGTGAAAATATTACCGGCGTGCGCGACACATGCCGTAAAAATGACGGCCGCCAGAATAAGAGCGGTTAGTTCAGTTCTGCTTTTTGTTTTCATAAAGTTAAAATTAAATCAGGCCGGATCATATTATCAAAATACCGGTCCGATCACACTTCCACGATCCGCCAGATCGCTTTTTTAATTATTCGCGACACTACGCCCGCCCGGGAGAATACAAATCTACGAAGGCGAGTTTTAAGGCGCACTCATTTGGCATAATATACGATTTTATTATAAACAAACGCACGCGATAAGTCAAGCGCCGGCCATTGTGACTAATTTTTCTTGCATTTTATATTAATTTAATATAATATTATATGAGTTTCTTGTTTTTTAAAGAGCATTTTTTTATTTGTCACTTTTTTCTCCGGGCCGAGTCTAACTATTTAGAACCCAGAAATTAACGGTCGATTTAAGGAGACGATAATATGAAAAAAGCGAAGAAAAATATATTTTTGAGTCTTATCATCCTGTTTTTTACGGCCGCCGCTGTGATTATTTCGTCCGCGGCGCCCGGCGAGTGCCTTTCACCTTCCGTGAAAGACCTTTTCAAAAAATACCAGTCGCAGAAAGTCGATGAAATAGCCGTTGAAGGCGGCAAAGCGCCGGCGGCCGCCGCCGCGAAAAATCCAAACAGCATCAGAATTGCCACATATAACCTGCAGGGTGTCAGCAGTTTTTTCAAAACGGCCGACCTGGCAAAAGTTATAAAGACGATCAACGCCGATTTCGTCATGCTCACTGAATCGGTCGAAGGCTGGATGCTCTATCCCAATCAGCCTAAAGTGATTGCTAATAAAGGCGGATACCCCTTTATCGTATTCAAGGGCAATATCCGCATATGGACTTATTTCGAAAAAATGGGCAACGCCATTTTAAGCCGCGCCAAATTATACGACCAGGCGCTCAAAGATCTTCCTAAAATTCGTAAAGACTCCGAACTGCGCGGAATAGCCGTCGCCAAAACCAAAGTTAACGGCCGCGAGGTCGTTCTGATATCCGCCCACCTTTCGCGCGTGATACATAAGGACGAGCGCGTAAAACAGATACAGTTCATCGCCGATCTGATCAAGTCTGATTACGCGAATATGCCTGTAATACTCGCCGGCGATCTCAACACTTCCCCTGTCGAAACCGACGTTTTAAAGCCTATTACCGATATAATGGACGACGGCTTCATGTATCTTGCCGGTGTCAATAAATTAAGCGTGGCATCCGGCGCGACGATCCCGGCGGATAAGCCGGACGTGAAATTTGATTATATATTCCTGTCAAAAGGCAAATTCAATATCAAAAGTTTTCAGGTAAACCCGTCGACGGTTTCAGACCACAGGCCGTTCGTGGTTGACGCTGAATTAAAGTAAAGTAATAGTAAAATCCGTAAAATGTAATACAAAACAGTTAAATAAATAAAAATTAAATAAAAAATTAATTAAAATAAACTTAAATTAAAAATAATGAGTATAAGTTTAGATGAGCATCAGAATAAGCAACGTATAAACATAAATGCAATTTGACATTAAAAAAGCAAAATAATATTAAATAATATAAAACGAGGTGGTAGTATGAAAGAGTTAATTTTTAAGCGTCTTTTCACAGGCGCGTTGATAATTTTAACTTTAGCGTTTTTCGTGTCGTGCGCTTCGCCGGCGTTCGCGGCCGATCTTTTCAAACAGGACATTGGCAAGTCGGCCGATACGATAACTAAAGTCGAAGAGTCTTCGCCCGGCCTGCTTTTAGTCTGCGACTGCATGCACAGCGTCGCCAGAGACAGGGTCTTTTTGAATAAATTAAAGGCAGAGCTCGAGAAAAAAGGCAAAAGCGCTTTAGTATGCAAATATCACAGCATCGCCAACAACCACATCCTTGCCATCAAGAACTGCCCGAAAGGCTACTGGGTGGTTTACGGCGCGTGCCTTTGCTCCGGCACATGGCGCGATCTGGATATAGGCATCAATAGAGGCTATCTTAAAAGCGCCTGGAAGAATAACGAAATAAAAGGCCTCGTCTTCGTCAATCTTTCATCCTACATGATAAAGAACCTCACATTTTTGAAACGCGCGTGGGACGACAATTTCTCGCCGGCGTCCTTCAAAGGCATAGATAACCCCTATAAGTATCTTATAGACGCCGGTTTCAAAGTCGCCGAATCGCCCATGTATAATAAATACGTCATCGACGAAAGAAGAATACCCTACCTCGCCGACGAGATAATCAAAGCGGTAGGCGGCGACGCCGCGGCCAGGCCTGAATCTGGCGATTTCAAAGACTCGAGCTTGCAGGAAAATACGGAAGGCATTATCGATATCGCAATACGCTCGCAGTTCTCATCCGAGAACGGCGATCTCGGAAATGTCTGCGGCGGCCCCGCTTCGCTCGGCATGATCATGGAATTTTACGGCGTGAAGAAATCTACGCCCGAACTTGCGAAACTATGCCAGACCAGGCCGGTCCTCGGGACTGGTTTTAACGAAATGGCGGGCGTCGCGAAATCGCTCGGGTTCGATAACAGTTATGTTACCACCGGCCGCGGCATAGACTGGCTCGAAAGCATGACCGGCGGCGGCAAGCCCGTCATAGTCCATGTCGATACTAAAGGGCACTGGCCCCAGGGGCATTATATGGTCGCCACCGGCGTGAAAGACGGAAAGGTGTTCGTCGCCGATCCCTGGACCGGCCACACGGCTTCATACTCCATAGCGCTATTCAAGTCAATGTGGGCTTCCAGGCAGAGCCGCGCGATAGTGATATCAAAAACCCCGCAGGAGAAGGTTGACGCTAAGGCGCAGCCGAAAACGCCCGCTTCATCTAATGACGGCGATAAAGACGATAAGAAAACATCGTCGAGCAAAGGCTCGACCGGAAATTTCCCGTCTCCGGGAGACGAATACCTGAAAGCGTCGTCGAAAGCGCCTTCGACCAATACGAAGGTCGTCTCTATCGCTAAGGGTCTTAGAGCTTCTACAGCTAAACAGACGGCCGTCAACGTATTCAAATGGGTGCGCTCGAACGTTCGCTACTCGGGTTATTCCAACTCGCTGCGCGGTGCGATCAAGACGATCTCCGGCGGCTCGGGCAACTGCTGCGACCAGGCGAGCGTCGCAATCTCGCTTCTGCGCGCCGCGGGAGTGCCGGCCAGATACGCCCATTCGACTTCGTGCAGGTTCGCCAGCGGCCACGTATGCGGCCACGTCTGGGCCGAAGCGTATATCGACGGAAAATGGCAGTCGCTCGACACCACCAGTTCGAGAAATTCTGTCGGATCGCTCAACAGTTTCAGAGCGCTCGCGGCGGTAAGACATTACGTCAACGTACCCTTTTAATATCGAATAACGAAGTGAAACGCATTGGAGTGATAAATATTATGAAAATCGAATATAGAGTTTTTATTTTTATATGCTGCATTTCAGCTTTGTCTTTTCTCGGCGCGTCGTTCTTTTCGGATGGCGCTCAGGCGGCTCCGGACGTGAAACCGATTTTCGAAATACCGGTCGGCTCTGACGATACGGCCGAAACGGGCGTTGCCGGCGAATGGGTGGTCGAAGAAGAGATCGCCGATTACGATAAATTTTATTTTCCGGCGGCGTTCTGCGCCGATCCAAAGTCCGGTCTCATCTTCGTTCTCGATTCCGCCAGAAACAGAATACTCGCATTTTCTAATGAAGGAAAACCCGCCGGCGAGCTGAAGATCCCTTTTGATTTTCCGCCCTCGGACCTCGCCTGGCACGCCGGGCTAGAGACTTTTTTCGTTGTTTTTTCGGACAGGCCTCAGATAGCCGCGCTTAAAGTCGCGATCAAGGAAGGGCTTGCGCTTCGGTCGCATAAACTCTTAGAGCTCGAAGGCCTGAGCGAAATGGCGCCGGGCATCCAGAATATCTGGCCGTGCGCGTCATCGTCGGATAAAGAAAATATCTTCGCGCTCACTTTCAATTCGGGCTGCGACTCCGCAGGCGCTTCGTTTTTATATGCCGGCGACAAATTTCTGAAACTGCACGACATCGAAGGTGAAATCGAATATGTTGCGGCGTCGCAAGAAAAACCCTGCGTTTATATGATCGGCGCGAACGCCGCATCGAAAATCGCGCTTGTCGAGATGGATTTAAGGAGCGGGAAAATTTCGGAGACCGCTCTTCTGAATGAGTTTTTATCGAAAAAAAGCGGCTATGGCTGCGTATCATGCCGTTCCATCGGGGCCGACGCCGCCGGAAACATATATCTGGAGGCTCATTTTTCAAGCGGCGAGATATCCGACAAAGCGTTCGTCTATAAGTTCGACAAAAATATGAAGCAGCTCGGAAAAGCCGAAATTTTCACTTCGCCTGAAATGCTTTCCAACAGATATGTTTACCTCGATGCATCGGGCGCGGTCTATTATATGAAACTCGATATCACGAATAAGAAAATACAATTTTACAGGTTCGCGTTTTAAGGATTTAAATTTTTTTCGTTTTTTTGATGGTAAAGAAAAGATGTTCAAGGGGTGACGGAAAAATTTTCGAATGCGTCCCCGAAAAAAAATTCCGGCACCTGCAGATGATATTTATAACAAATGAAAAGTAACCTTATAAATTAAATTAAGGAGAATTGCATATGAAAAAAACTTCATTATTGATGGTTCTTGCATTCATGGCGTGTTTTTATGCTTCGACGTTTTACTTCACCGCCGCCGCCGAAGAGGCGAAACCCTGCGCCAGCCTCACCAGCGTGAGCGGCCCCATAAAATACAGCGGCGCGAATTCTCAGGATTTTATTCTTTATAATCCTGACGTCGCCAAACTTTTGAAATTAATGGACCGCGACCGCATCCTAACGGGCGATTATACCGTGGCGGAACTTTTAGTGGCCGGCGCGGCCCGCATCGCCATACGCGAAAAATCCGAGGTGCAGGTCGGCTTCAATAATTTAAGAATTAAAAACGGCGATATCTGGGTCAATTACAAACCCTCGAAAACCGGCGATAAGCTCACTTTTAAAGTGTTCACTCCCGCCGGAACTCTCGGCATCAGAGGCACCAGTTTCGGAGTTCGCGTCGCCGAAATTACCGGCGATACCAGCGTTAAAGTGACTGAAGGCCTTGTATCGTTCGAAACGCCGGACGGCGCGCAGAATGTTTTTATATCGCGCGGCGAAGAACTTACGGTGAAACCCGGCGAAAAACCGGGAACGCCCTCTAAGATCAAGGCGGGCGAAGAACCGTCGGGCCGCGGCGAAACCATTCGTAAAAATATTCCCGCGGACGAAAATAAGCATGCGAAGCCGAAATATAACGGCCGGGGAAGCGGTAAAAACTCAATGAATATCCGCGAACTTTATAACGATATGTCCGGCTACTCGGTCGAAATAATCGATAAATAAAAGCGATCCGTCGAGCGGTCCGGGAGCTGCGATGCTTTATCAGAGCGATAAAAAAGGGTTTATACTGTACTTCGCCCTCGGAATAATGATGCTGATAGCGATGCTGGTCTTCGCTTACAACACTTTCGTCCGCGGCGACGCCGCTCTAACGTTTCACGTCGTCGACGCCGAAACCTCCGATGCGGTGACCCAGTCGGTCCTGAATATCACGATCAGGGAATTATTCGATAAGATCAACGACTTCGACGTCGCCGTCGGAAAAAAAACAACCATCGACCTCAGCGGCAACCCTTTTTTGAAGGTATACAAAGATAAATACGGCAGTCTGTTCTCGATGGCGGCTTCGTTCACCATACTTACGAAGCGTGCGTTCCCGCAGCCGGCCGGGCTTCGGTCCTCGCCGGACCCGCAGGAAGGCTTCGGAACGATACTCATAGAGGTCGCCACAACTTATAAGGGCGTCAGGCGCTATATGAAGGACGTCCGCGAATATAAACTTGTCAATATAATCCCGCCCGTATATTCGCATTTTACTATATTCGTCCGCGACGCCGGAAAAGACGGACAGCCGCTCAAATACAATGCGGTCCTGTGCGACGAGGACGGCAGGTGCGTGTCGGATATCAAACCGCTCGAGCTCAATAACGGCAGCAGCTATACGTATCCTCTGGAAAAGCGCGGCTGGATATTTCTAGGCGGCGGCCGGCTCGTGCTCAAACTCGGCCAGGGCTACGAAGACGGCGGCGAGGCATACCATCTCATACAGGACCCTACGCGCGTGGAGCTTCCGACAAATGAATTCGTCATAGTCAACCGCTATATGGGTTTTTGCGACGAACTCAAGGACGAGGAAACCATCACCGGCAAAGTAAAAGACTTTCGATCGTCTTATTTCAAACTCTTCGCCGATGAAAAAGATCCTTCACACACGGTCGTTCTCGGCGACGTTCATCGCGCGTTCATAAAATTCGCGGCGGTTTTTGAAATTATAAACGGAAAGATTTTTAATCCTGCCATCCTGCCCTGGCTTCCGGCCGGCTCGAACGGCTTGAGCGTTTCGATATCCGAAAAGCTCGAAATAATACTCGAGAATTATGAAAACTACTCGAAATATATGACGAACGTAATTATCACGCCTTACAACCATTCGTTCGATTTCCTGTATGGATTGAAGCTCGAAAGCCGTCCGCCCGTGGCGCCGCCCGAATATCTGGCGGGCGAATTCAATTCGGTTTTCGACCCGGCGGTCAAATTCTATCCTAACGACGGTAAGGTGAACCTGTCGTCGGACCTTGAAAAGAATTACTTTACGGGCGATCTCAATTCGCTGGATATCGCGGATCATTTCATCAGCCGCGCCGGAATGGTTTTCAGCTCGCAGGACGGGTTCAAAAATCATCTCAAAAACACCGGCGGCGAGGTGTGCGGAATTTTTTATATTAAATCCGATGTCGATCTTACGGCGATACATAAGCTCACGGGCGGCGGAATTATCATCGCCGATAACGATATATTGCTTTCTAAAATTGAAAGCGACCATCCGTTGAGCTTTATAAGCCTCAACGGCAATATAAGCCTCGCCGGGGAACTGAGCAGCGTCTCCGTGACGGCTGTGAACGGGAAGATCGCGAGCGCGGGCCCTTTGAGCGTAAACGGTTTTATCGCGTGCGCTAAATTCGAGCCGGAAGACAATAAACAGGGCGGCGCGCTGATTTATAACCCCGACTTCAACCCGTGTTCCGATAACTACAGAAAGTACAAAAGGCTGATGGTGGCCCCGAATTCTATTTACGTGATGAAAGGATTCGTGAAATGATGCGCGCAGCGTTCGTGAATAAAAATCGTATAAAAACCGGCGGCTTCGGGAGTTTCATTGAAATTCTAATTACGGTCGCGATCGTTAGTTTCGGGATACTCGCCTTTTTCATGCTTTTAAGGTCGAGCCATAAAGAAATGGCTCTGAGCAAGGAATTTATCGCCGCGTCGAACGCCGCCGGCAGGATAATAGAATCGATGAAGGGCGTTTCGTACGATAAAATTCCGGTCACCAAAGGAATGGTCGAAGTAAAGAGTTTATCTTTTTTCGCAAAAAATGAGGGCGGCATAACCGGGCTCGACGGCGCCGCCGAAAAGATAGGTATCGAAGAGCTCGCCGGCGTCAAAAAGGTCGATGTCGAAATAACGTGGCGCGCGAGGGGAAAGGAATCAAATGCCGAAGCCAGCAGGATCGAATTCACGCTTTTTAAAACCCCGTTTTAAAGGAATGAGCGCCTTTACGGTTGTGGAGATCCTGACCTTTATCGTCATAAGCGCGATAATGGTCACGGTTCTGTGGCGCCTGTTTTCCAACACTTTCACCAGCGTGAAGGCCGGGACCGAACACATCCATATAACCAGATATTTCAGGCTCGCGATGATGTATCTGAAAGACGATCTGGACAACGCGACCTCTATTGAAATACTTGGCAATAAGGGCGAGAAACTTGAAATAACAAGAATATCGAATATAGACGCCGGCGGCGCCGCCGCCTCGAGCGAAGTGGCGTACTGGAACGAAAGCGGCAATATCAAAAGAAAGGAAAATGGCGCCGCCACTATCATAGGCGACAACAAACAGGTCGAAATAAATTTCAGTGTCCGTAAAACGTTCATCGACGGGCCTGATTATTCGAAATACGAGGTCAGCATACTGCTTTCAGGAAAAAACCTGAAAAACGAAAACGAGGTCGACAGCATCGAAGTTTTAGTCGCGCCCCAGATGATGATCAAAAACAAGTCGATAACCTGGATGCCGAACCCGTCCGCGGCGCCGCATTGACGAATTTGTGCGAAGTTCAGGACGCCCGGGCTGAACCGGATAAAGATTTTTAATATAATTGACACTTTTGGAGAATTATCCGGTCTAATTATATAGAAGCAAAATGTGAAAAAGCGAAGATGATCCGCGCCGGAGCGCGGCGGCCCGAAGATCGTATACGGTTATTTTATTCAGAGGTGGACCATGAAACGAAACCCATGTTTTTATATTTGCTTTATATTCCTGCTTATATTCGCGGCCCTGTTTCCCGCACCCGCCAGATGCGAAGATAAAGGCGTCGGAAAGCAGTTCAAGGCTAATCCTTCGGTGACGATGAAACCTTATTATATAAAAAACATAGACCCGGTCACGGCTGACAGCGTCGAAGCCGTCGTCGAAAAAGAGATCAAAGACAACGTTCCGCTTCAGGAAAAGATCGCCGCGTGGACCGACGCCGGATTCACCATACGCGTCATACAGGGCGGAAAATTTCTCGACCCTACCCCTATGGCGCCTTCGGACGATCCCCGAATAAAGGCCATAGCCGATAGTTTAAAAG
>MGFH01000036.1 GCA_001791795.1 Candidatus Wallbacteria bacterium GWC2_49_35 | reverse complement strand
CATATACACGGGCCTGGTGCTGGTTATAGCGGTCCTGATGATCGCGCTGGGTTTTAGAAACGCCGTGCTGGTAAGCATTTCAATACCGCTTTCGATGCTTCTGAGTTTCATAATCTTAAGAGCGCTGGGCATAACGCTTAATATGATAACGCTTTTCAGCCTGATACTTTCGCTCGGTATGCTCGTTGATAACGCCATAGTCATCATAGAAAATATATACAGGTTCATGAGCCAGGGCGTTCCGAGAATAAAGGCCGCGATGCTCGCGACGTCCGAGGTCGCGATGCCGGTCGTAATGTCGACTCTCACCACGGTGGTCGCTTTTACGCCGCTCCTGTTCTGGCCGGGCATCATGGGCGATTTCATGTTCTATCTTCCGACTACTTTGATAGTGACGCTCACCTCGTGCCTTTTCGTCGCGCTTATCATAAATCCGGTTTTCGGTTCCGTTTTCATGAAAGTTAAAAACCAGGTTCACGACGGCGCGGATATCGACGCCGAAGACATTATGAAGGCGGGCGAAAAGCCGATCCATAATTACGGTTTTATAGTCAGAACCTACGGATATATTTTAAGACTCTCGCTGAACGCGCGTTTCGCCGTTCTGACGTCGGCCGTTTTAATTCTGGTGCTCTGCTTTTCTTTCTGGCTCTACCGCACCGGCATCGAGCGGCCCGTCGAGTTCTTTCCTTCGATGGACCCCACCACCTGCTACGTCAACATAGAACCGCCGGAAGGCACCGATATGAACACGCTGCAGGAGGTCGCCGCGGAGATCGAAAAAAGGATTGTGTCCTTCGATAACGTGCCCGAAAAATTCAGGACCGATAAAGGCAGGGCGCCGGTATTAACTGAAAAACAGAAAAAAGATTTTGAAAAATTCAAAAAGGAACAGAAGATCGAAGCGGAAAAACCCGTAAGCGATCTTCAGACGATCCGCCATGTTTATGCTAAACTCACCAGCCAGCCTGGCGGCGGCGTAGGAGGCTTCGAGCAGAACTCGCCGAACCACATAGGCATACAGTTCCACGAATTCGAGGGACGGGCCGAGTCGACCAAAATCACGATGGACCGCCTGCGCGAAAGGCTGCACGGCATAGCGGGCGTCAGTATATTTCTCGCCGAAGGCCAACACGGGCCGCCTACCGGGCCGCCTATCAACTTAGAGATCTCCGGCGACAATTTTCAGGTGCTCGGAATGATAGCCGAGAAAATGAAGGAAGTCATTAAAAACATACCGCACGTAAAAGACGTCGAAGACGATTACGTAAAAGGCACGCCGAACTTTGAATTCGTCGTCGACCGCAAAAAAGCCGGGCTTTACGGGCTGACCGTCGGTTCCATCGGAAGCGTCATCAAAACCGCCATAAACGGCTGGAAAGTATCGACCTACCGCGAGGGAAACGACAGTTACGACATAGTCATAAAAATGAAGAACGCCTACAGGCGCGACGTCGATTTCTTCAAAAAACTTTTCATACCGACGCCGCAGTTCGGCCTGGTCCCGCTCGCCGATCTCATAACGGTAAATTACACGGGCGGTTTCGGCTCGATCAACCGCATCAACAACCAGAGGGTAGTAACGGTCAAGGCGAAGGTCGACACGAATAAGATCCCCGGCGCCGTGGCGCGCGCCATCGCTGAAAAGGTCATCAAGCAGTATGAACTGCCGCCCGGATACACGGTCAAATTCACCGGCGAAAACCAGGAACAGGACGACGCAGAGGCTTTTCTGAGCGAGGCCTTCATGATCGCGCTCGGGCTTATATTCTTCGTTCTGGTCATGCAGTTCAATTCGGTATCGCATACCATGATCATCATGATATCGGTCATTTTATCGCTCGGCGGCGTGTTTCTGGGCCTGGGCATCTCCGATATCCCCTTCGGCATAATAATGACTGGCATAGGCGTTATATCGCTCGCCGGCGTCGTCGTCAATAACGCCATAGTGCTTCTTGATTACACGAATCAGCTTATAGCGCGCGGATACGAACTCACAGACGCCGTAGTTTTCGCCGGCCAGACGAGGTTCCGGCCCGTGCTTCTAACCGCGATAACCACCATACTCGGCCTCATCCCGATGATAACGGGGATCTCGTACGATTTCAAGCGCATGAAGCTGCTCACTTCGTCAGAATCGACGTTCTGGTGGTATTCGATGTCCGTGGTCGTGGCTTACGGTCTGGCTTTCGCGACCTTTCTGACGCTGATAGTGGTGCCGGTCATCTACCATCTGATAACCGACGTTAATAACAGAATTTCCAGATTCTTTGCTTATAAAAAACAATAAGGGATTTTCATAATAAAAAAAGGGGCGGCCGCCGGGCCGCCCTGAAATAAATTTTGGAGAATTAAAATGGCGAATGAACCGAAACCGTCGAAACCTATAGGATACTTTGTAGCGGCCGTTATGTTCATATACGCGGCCTACGCATTTTATTTCATATTCAAGGCGATAGGCTCCTATAAAGGCCGCGCCGACGGCGTCGTTACCAAAGTCGAAAGTTCGTTCATCCCCGGCAATAAAATCTACGTGAGCCAGTTCAATAATTTCGTCAGTTACGAATTCAGCGACGAAAAAGGCAATAAAATAAAAGGCGAGGCCAATTCGCTGATGCTCTCCTTCGAAAAAGTGAATTCGAAAATCCTTATATTCTACGACAGAAGCGCGCCTTCTGAAAACGTCCCCTACAAAGCGCTATATGGCTACGCCGCGGCGGGGATCACGCTCGCGGTTATCGCGGCTATATTGCTTAATTACATTACCAGACTCCCTTAAACGGCTTTTATAATATAAAATATAAAACATATATCACCTCTTTAATCTTACGTGATCGGCCGATCGCCGTCCCGCAGCCAGTCTTGAATTATAGTCTCCGCTCCGGCTTAAAATCAATAAAACGTTGCAAATAACGATTTAATTTGTTAAAATAATTTTATTAAGTTCGGTTGATATAATTATCAATAATGCTTAACTAATATTTAACTTTTATTTTCCCTGATCTCAAAACCGGGATTAAATAAATAATCGAATTAATGAGGTGTTTTATGAGATTTTTAACATCGATTGTCATGGTATTGCTGATTTTAACGATTTCAGCCGTCCCCGCGCATTGCAGGATAAATATCATCGGCACCTGGGGAGGCGTCGAACTCGACAATTTTCTCAAGGTATGCGAGGCGTCGAGCGTGGAGGTAAGTTTCGAAACCACGAGGGACCTCGACGCCATAATCGAAACGCGCGCCGGCGGCGGCAACCTTCCGGACGCCGCGATAATCCCGAACCCCTCGAAGGTCCGCGACCTGGCCAAGCGCGGCATCATCAAGCCGCTGGCATTTTTAAACAAGGAAGAGATGATAAATAAATATTCAAAAAAATGGACGGACATGGGATGCTTCGCCGGAAAGATCTACTGCGTATTTTATAAAGTGACAAATAAATCGCTTATATGGTACAATCCCGGACAATTTTCCGCACTGGGCCTGAAAGCGCCCGTGAACTGGAATGAACTCGTCTCGCTGAGCGATAAAATAAGTTCGAAGGGGACGCCCGCCTGGTCTATCGGCGCGGATATCGGCTGGCCGCTAACCGACTGGATCGAAAATATAATCGCCAAAAACTACGGTGGCGAATTTTATCAAAGCTGGGTGGACCACGATATCGCATGGACGCATGCCGATATAAAAAACGCCTTCAATATATGGGGACAGATCGTAGATAAAGACAGGAACCTGTACGGTAAAAGAAGCGGAACCCTGGCCGAAACTTTTCAAAAAGCCTCATTCGCAGTATTCAAGCAGCCGCCGGAGGCGATGATGTACTGCGGCGCAGACTTCATGGGGGGCATAATTTCAGAAGGCGTGAGCGGCTTAAAGCCGGGCATAAATATCTCTTTTTTCGCGTTCCCGGCGGCGGCGGAATCTAAAACATCGCCAATAGTAGTCGGGGCAGACGCCATCGTTTTATTCAGGCAGGGAGCCGAGGCCGAAAAACTCGTAAAATTCCTTACAAGCGCGCAAGCTCATAAAATATGGGCCGGGCGCGGCGGTTTCATATCGCATAACAAAGACGTCGATTTGAATGTTTATCCGGACGAGCTTTCTAAAAAATCGGCGCGAATGGTATGTGAAAGCGATGATATCGTCTTCGACGCCTCGGATATGATGCCGCCGGCCGTCGGAAATCGCGGCGGCTTCTGGGACGCGTGCAAACGGTATTTGAAAAACCCACAGGACCTGGACAAAATACTTGAAGATATGGAAAAACTGGCTAAGCAGCATTATTAAATTTGCTTTCTTATCCGTCGGATGAATAAAAACATTAAACACCTGCAAAAAGGACATGACGTGAAAAAAATTGAACCACGAACTTATCTGTGGCTGCTCCCGGCGTTCGCGCTGATATTTTTTTTCATAATACTGCCTTCGGTCGAAACCGTTTTTATCAGCCTTCATAAAAAACAAAATACGAGCGTTAAAAGTTTAAAAGACGCCATAATCAAGGCGATAGAACGCACGGGCGGCGTAAAACCTTCCGGGCGGTCGCGGCTTGATAAATGCGGGCAGTACGGCCCGGCGATCGAAGAAATATGTTCCGGCCTTCAACTCGATCCGGCAGCCGCCGGAATAAGCGGCGAAAACACGGTCCAGGAAGCGGCTGAAATTATAGCCGCGGCGGCCGAGAGCGGAGACGGCAAAAAAAGCGCGTTTGCGCCCGTTGAAAACTATAGAGAAACTTTTTCCGACCCGCAAACGGTCGTGGCATTAAAGAACAACCTGCTATGGATAGTATTATTCACTTTCGCAACCGTCGCGGGCGGGCTTGTTTTAGCCGCGCTCTTTGAAACTGTCCGATGGTCGGCCGCCGCAAGGACGCTCGTTTTTATGCCGATGGCGCTTTCTTTCGTCGCCGCCGGAATAATATGGGCTTTTATTTTCGATCACAACCCGGCGGTCGGGACCGTCAACGCACTGATGAAATCGGCGCACGCGATAATTTACGGCGCCGGGGCCGCTTACGAAGCGAAGGCTTTTCTTGCCGACCCGCAAACTGTCAATTACGCGCTCATAATCGCCGGAATATGGATGTGGACCGGCTTTTGCGTTGTGATCTTCACCGCTGCCCTGAGGGCGGTGCCGCGCGAAATCATCGAAGCGGCGGTCATAGACGGCGCAAATCCGCTGCAGATATTTTTTCATATTAAAATGCCGTCGATCCGGCCGGCCTTAATGCTGGTTTCAACCACTATGCTGATAAACGTGCTGAAGATATTCGATATAGTTTATTCGGTAACGGGCGGCGGGCCGTTCGGTTCGAGCGAGGTGCTGGCCACCAGAATGTACAGATCGGCTTTTATAGAAGGCAGTTACGAGCAGGCTTCGGCTATAGCGGTGGTGCTTCTTCTGGCGACGGTACCGCTGGCAATAATTAACTGCCGTGGCGGAATTACAGCTGAATAACGGAATACGAATGAAAATAAAAAGTTATTTTAATTTTAAAAATTACAAAATTTTATTTCTGAATTTAACCGTCGCCGCGATCGCGATTTTATGGTTTATTCCGACGCTGGCGCTTTTGATAAGTTCTTTCAGGAACCAGAACGAAATATATTCATCGGGCTGGTGGAACTTTTTAATCGATTCTCGATCTTTCACTTTTGATAATTATAAATCGGTAATATTACACAAAGGGATCGGCACGGCTTTTGTTAATTCGCTCATAATAACGGGACCCGCGGTGCTGCTTACCGTTCTGTTATCCGCCATGGCCGCGTTTCCTCTGGCGTTTTTAAAAATAAACGGAAGTCGCATCATTATTTTAACGATAGTAGCGCTTCAGGCCGTGCCTATTCAAATAACGCTTATACCGGTGCTGAAAATGTTAAATTCGCTCGGCCTGGGCGGAAGTTTCCCCGCAGTCTGGCTCGCGCACACGGCATACGGCATACCTTTTTCGGTGTATCTGCTGAGAAACTTTTTCATTTCGGTACCGTTTTCGCTGATAGAAGCCGCCATGATCGACGGGGCGAACCGGGCGCATATATTTTTCAAGATAGTTCTGCCGCTTTCACTTCCGGCCATAGCGTCGCTCGCCATCTTTCAATTTCTGTGGGTGTGGAACGACCTTCTTGTCGCCCTGGCCTACCTCGGAGGAAGCGAAAACGTCGCGCCGCTCACCGTAAAAATGGCAAGCATGAAAGGATCACTCGAATCGGGCTGGCACATAATGGCCGCATCGGCTTTCATATCAATGGTTCTGCCGCTCGCTATATTTCTTTTTTTTCAAAGATACTTCATAAGCGGCATCACCGCCGGCGCGGTAAAACAATAAAAAAATCCGGCGAAGATTTCCGCCGGACATCGCTGAAATTATTTTTTATTTTATCTTATTCTTATTTATATCGTCCGCTATCTACTGCCCGTCTATCTTCCATACACCTGAACGCCTACGCTCGAAGTGTGCATCTGCATCTGCCCGTAGGCCGCCGCTTCTGAATGAGCGAAGGCGCTCTTTTTGAAAGCCTGTACCCAGAAATCGACATTGTCGCCGGCGGAAAATATTCCGGCGGGAATAGTCGCGGTGGTAGTGGTCTGGCAGCCGTCGTAGAACTTCTGCATCGCAACGGGGTCGTAAAATTTAGAATCCCTCACGTCGACCGATGACCATATTATAGATACCTTGCTCCAGTCGCTATCAGCAGGTATTTTAGAAGCGGTGAAACAATAAACATAATCTTCCCCGAGCGAATCCCATGTGACCGTAACGGGCGAAGAAACGCTGAAATTAGAATTCTGAGTGTGAGAGGTTAACTTCATCGCCGGCAGGTAGCCAAACGAGTTAGTTACGCTTACTTCCGTCCCATT
The DNA here is from genome assembly GCA_001791795.1 of Candidatus Wallbacteria bacterium GWC2_49_35. Classification (GTDB taxonomy): domain Bacteria; phylum Muiribacteriota; class UBA9980; order UBA9980; family UBA9980; genus UBA9980. The sequence continues at coordinate 1,688 of MGFH01000036.1, read as the reverse complement.
TACATTGAATTTGAAAATGCCCGTCTCGCTGCCTGCCGCAACGGACGCGACCGTCATATACGGATGCTGCGCCGATGCCGGGTTGGTCCTCGGATCTATTATAGAACCCACGGATACCTGAGGGTTTCCATATGAATAATTCGTCACGGCGCAGCCGTTATAAGAATTAGCGGAAAAATTATAAACCTCACCATTCGGAGCCGTCACGGTATGATTGCCTGACGGTATCTTTTTCGTATCCGTATTGGCCAGAACGAAAAACATCTTTTTCTCCGGCGTGCTTAAATTGCCGTCATCACCGTCGGTCTTCATTCCCATCATAACGTAACCGCCGGCCGTCGGAGCCGTAACCGGAACGGTGCCGCCTGTAAAATTGAGAGCGCCGTCCGTAAAACTTAACGTGGTGTTATCATAAACGTTTACGAAATACGACTCGCCCGTTTTGAACTGCGGATCTGCGCCGTCGAGCTGCTGCGGCGTTCCGTCGGTGCCGGCGACGACCTGAATGAATGAACCGGCGGCGGCGCTCCATTTATAAAGCCCCTTGATTATGCCGAAATTTTTCATCAGGCCCGAAAAAGTAGTTGCCAAAACGCTCTGTGATATGCCGATCAAATTAAAGCCCGTTTTCAGCGAAATATCGGAAACTGCTGTAACCGAAGTTCCGGCGACGGTGATGGAAGCCGCAGCCGTAGATTTTATGATATAGCCTTTTCCGGCGCCGAGGGACGAAAGCGAGCCTTCGTTGACGCTCAGAAAACTTCCGGCCGCCGCGCTGAAAAGATATATGTCCTCAATTTCGGCGACGCGCGTTTTCAGCTGCAGCGGCGTTTCCGACGGCGCGACCGTGAAACTTATAAAATTAAAGCCAATTTTCAGTGCGATACTTTGCTGCGCATGCGCCGAAGAAACTCCCGATAAAAAGATAAAAACCAATAAAATAAAAAATAAAATTTTGCGTGACATCCAGACATCTCCTTGTTTTATATAAAATTCTTTAACAGCTCATTAAAAATATGCTTTCAACCGGGGTATTTTATATCAACTTGCTTGAAATGTCAATATATGCAACTTTAAAAATGGTTGATATGTAACTTTTATTGTGATAAAATAAAAATAACGAAAGGAGGTGAACAAATGAAAAAATTATCCATCTTAGTTGCTATTCCGCTTTTAACAACGCTTTTATTTTCCGCCCCGTCTTACGCGGCCGATGAAAAAACCGCGGCCGCTACGGCCGAGACCGCCATCGTAAAAGACGACGCGGGTACAGCGGAGGTAAAAACCGCGGAGATAGTCAGCCCGAAAGACATCTTTGAAAAAGTACAGACCAGCGAGATTCTGCTTGTCTGCGCTTATCCCGACGATGAGAAATTCGCCAAAAACCACCTTAAAGGCGCGATCTCTTTCAAAGACTTCGAAGCTCAGATCAAAGACGCCGGGCAGTCGAAGCTGATCGTTTTCTACTGAGGATGAAAGCAGGATGCTACAGCCGCAAGTCTTGCGGCCCAATACCTGGCAAAAGGATACAACGCGAAAGTGCTCGGTGGGGGCATAAAAGCGTGGAAAGAAGCCGGTTACGAACTGATCACACACGAAGAAAAAAAATAAGTTTAACCGGAACAATTCAAAAAGACGGACGATTATTTCGTCCGTTTTTTTATTTCAAAATATAATATAAAATGAAA
>MGFH01000035.1 GCA_001791795.1 Candidatus Wallbacteria bacterium GWC2_49_35 | reverse complement strand
GGCTACAGCGGAGAAACTCTGTACGTGAATCTTTCCACCAACGAAATAAAGATAAAGACCGTCACCGACCAGATGAAAAACATATTCATCGGCGGGCGCGGATTCGGCCTGTGGTACCTGTGGAACGCCGTGACGCCGAAAACAAAATGGAACGACCCCGAAAACGAAATCATAATATCTCCCGGTCCCATCGCCGGCATAACGCAGTATCCCGGAGCCGGAAAATCTCTGGTGGTAAGCCTTTCGCCGCTTACCGGCTCGGCCATGGACAGCAACGTCGGCGGATATTTCGGCCCCTACATGAAATTTTCGGGCTTCGACGCACTCGAGCTGCAGGGCAAAGCCGCTAAAGACGTAGTCTTGTTCATCGACGGCGACAACGGCCGCGTGACCATCGAAGAGGCTCCTCTCGAAGACGTCGACAGCCATCTCGTCTGCGAGCAGTTGACCGAAATGTACGCAAAAGACGAGCAGGACCGCCTGCACGTGGCGACCGTCGCATCCGGCACCGCGGCCGAACACACACTCATCGGCCACCTCAACTTCTCCTTCTATGACAGGCGCCGCAAAGGCACCCGCCTCAAACAGGCCGGCCGCGGCGGCATAGGCACCATATTCAGAGACAAAAAAATAAAGGGGCTCGTCGTCAGGACCACCAACATAAAAGGCAATTCAAACAACCCCGCCGACCAGGAACTGCTCAACAAGACCGGAATAAAGCTGCACAAGGAAATCCGCAGCAACGACGACAAGCAGTGCCACATGAGAACTCAGGGCACGGCTCATCTTGTCGAGATCATGAGCGACTACGACCTTCTTCCCGTCAACAACTTCAAGTACGGCTCGCACGAAAAAGCCAGGCAGATGGCGTCCTGGGTATGGGGCCAGAAATTCACGCAGGGCATCCCCGACGGCTGCTGGTTCGGCTGCACTATGGCCTGCGCTAAGGCCATAGACGGCTTCGAACTCAAAACCGGTCCCTACAAAGGGCATAAAGTAATAGTAGACGGTCCGGAATACGAAACCGTCGCCGGCGTCGGCTCCTGCTGCGGCATATTCGATCCGGATGCGGTGGTCGAAATCAATTTCTACTGCGACACATACGGCGTCGACACCATCTCCTTCGGCACGCTCACGGCCTTCGCCATGGAATGTTTCGAAAATAAACTGATAACCGAAAAAGAAACCGGCGGCCTGAAATTGAACTTCGGCAACCATGAAGCGTCGCTCGAGCTGCTCCATCAGATGGGCCGCGGCGAAGGTTTCGGAAAGATCGCCGGCCTGGGCGTACGCAAAATGAAGCAATATTTCGCGGAGCACTTCAAGGCCGACCCGAAGTTCATGCAGGACATCGGCATGGAATGCAAGGGCCTCGAATATTCGCAGTACGTATCGAAAGAATCCCTCGCGCAGCAGGGCGGATACGCGCTCACCAACAAGGGCCCGCAGCACGACGAAGCCTGGCTGATATTCATGGACATGGTCAACAACCACATACCGACCTTCGAAAATAAAGCCGAAGCGCTCCATTACTTCCCTCTGTTCCGCACCTGGTTCGGCCTGAACGGCCTGTGCAAGCTTCCCTGGAACGACGTCGAGCCCGAAGACAACCCGAAAACCGCCGAGCCCGCTAAAGTTCCCGAGCACGTGCAGAACTACGTCAACCTCTTCAACGGCGTGACCGGCAAGAAGATCGATAAGGACGAACTTATCAGAATGTCCGAACGCGTTTACAACTTCCAGAGGGTATTCAACCTCAAAATGGGCTTCGGAACGCGCGAACACGACATTCCGCCGTACCGTTCGATCGGCCCTGTCACCTGCGAGGAATACGAATCGCGCAAAGACCGCTATGACAAACAACTTAAAGAAAAAGCCGGCGTCGATCCGGCCGGACTTTCGACCGAAGATAAAGTTAAAAAAATGCGCGAATACCGCGAAAAACAATACCAGATGCTGGTCGACGCCGTCTACAAGCGCCGCGGCTGGAACGAACGCGGAATCCCGAAACCAGAAACGCTGAAAGCGCTCTCGATCGATTTCGAGGACGTAATGGGCCTTGTCAAAAGCAAAATATAGAAATCACTCCGGCGGGGCCGATGAATAAATTTAACGATCTAAACGGCAAAATTAACGGCATGACGCAATGCGAGTTCGAGGCGGAGTTCTACAGGCGTAACCCGCCCGGCTCGCTCGCCGTGCTAAAGAATAAAACCGCCGCCATAGCGGGCGCGGGCGGCCTCGGCTCCAACGTGGCCGCGGCCCTGATCAGAAGCGGCGTATATAATCTCATAATAGCCGACTTCGACATGGTCGAACTGTCGAACCTGAACAGGCAGCAGTTCTTTTACGATCAGATCGGCGCTCCCAAGGTTTCGGCCCTTAAAGAAAACCTTCTTAAAATAAACCCTTTCGTCAGAATAACCGCCGTCGCCGAAAAAATATGCGAAAGCAACGTAAAAGAAATATTCGGCAGGGCCGATATTCTAATCGAAGCCTTCGACAGGGCAGAAATGAAGGCCATGCTCATTGAAAGCTGGTGCGCGGCTTTCCCGGATAAATTCATCGTGGCAGCCTCGGGACTGGCCGGAACCGGTCGCGGAAACGCTATCAAAGCCGCCGTCTACGGCAGGCTCGTGCTCTGCGGCGATCAGACGACCGAGGCGAACGAGACCACGGGACTAATAGCGCCAAGAGTGGCCATGACAGCCGCATTGGAGGCCAACTGCGCGGTCGAGATTCTATTGAGCGGAGGGATCGGAAATTGATCGAAGTGAACGGACAGGAAGTCGCGTGGCGCGAGAACCTCAGCGTCAGAGAACTTCTGCAGATATGCAAATATTCTTTTCCCCTTCTTATCGTCAAAGTGAACGATGAATTCGTCGCCAGGAGCGATTACGATAACTTCAAGATCCCCGACGGCTCGAATGTGAGCGTCGTCCACCTGATGAGCGGAGGCTAAACGAAACTCCTCCGGACGAATGCTCCACACTCTCCCGCGCACGGGCGCAAATTAAAGCGATGGTGAAATATGCCCGCGAAATATCAGTTACTGCTCATTACAAGCAATATAAACCTGGCCGTCAGGATCGACGAATCCATAAAAGCGTCCGGTCCGCAGACTTTTTCAATATACATGGCCGTCAACGCCGAATCGGCCCGTAAAGACCTCGCCGCGAGAAAATTCGACGCAGTAATAGCCGAACCGCTTTCCTTGAAACTCACTTCCACGCAAACAATAGACGCGGTCAGGAAAATAAGGCCCGAAAGCGCGCTCATATTGATCGGCGACGAATTCCGCGACGAAAGCGAGACGCTCGCCGCACTCAGAAACGGCGCCCAGTGCTGCATCTTGAAATCAGACCTCCGCGCCGGAGAATTCGTACCGCTCGTGAACGCCGCGATATCGAGGCAGCGGTTTATCAATTCCGTGGCGGGCGGATATCCTGAAGCCGAAAGGCCCGGCAAGCAAATTCTCGCGGCGCTGAACTACGAAGTAAGGACGGCGCTCACCAGTATCGTCGGCATGAACGAGCTGCTTTTGAAAACACCGCTCAGCGAAGAACAGAAAGAATACGCCGACATTATGGACCGGTCATGCGAACAGCTTTTGAAAACTTTCAGTGACGCTATGGAAATATCTAAAACCGCCGCCTTCTCCGGGCGGCAAGAGCGCTCCGATTCCAGTCCCGAAGCTCAGGCACGGTCCGCGGCCTCATTCGGCGAAGGCTTTTGCGTTCTGGTAACCGAAGATAATTCGTTCAACCAGAAACTTATCAGGGCATTTCTTATCAAAAAAGGCTTCGGCAATATCGAAACAGCCTTCAACGGCGAGCAATGCGTCGCCATCTACAAGAAAAAAAATATATCGGCGATCATAATGGACTGCCAGATGCCCCTGATGGACGGCTTGAGCGCCGCCAGGCAGATACGCGAATACGAAAAAACGAACAACCAAAAGCGCGTGCCGATAATAGCACTTACCGCCGACACGATCGACGGGACGCGGGAAAATTGCATTAAAAACGGAATGGACGATTATATAACCAAGCCGATAGACTTCGAACGGCTGTACGACGTGCTATCACGACTGGCCTCGTGCGGGGCCCCGGAAACCGCTGCGCCTCCAGGCTCCCCGGCCACAGGCGCATTGGCGAGCGGCGACCCGCCTGAGGCTATTTTCGACCTCAAAGTGATAGAAAGCCTTAAAAAACTCCAGGTACCCGGAAAACCCGATATCATAGGGCAGTTGTTCGATATTTATCTCTCCGAAACGTCCGCGAAGATCGACTCGCTGAAAAAAGCGATCGCGGAAAAAAATCAGGAATCGATCAGGCATATAGCCCACAACCTGAAATCCAGTACGGCTAACGTAGGCGGCGCAAGGCTTTCCGTCATTTTCAAATCTCTGGAAATCAGGGCTAAAAATAACGAGATCGACGGCCTGGAAATTTTTATTGACCTGATAGAAACCAATTACGGACTGCTGAACGAAAAACTGGCGCAATTCAGGGAAAACAAGGAGCTTTCATGAATTCCAACGGCGATTTAAAAGAAGATATTTTCAAAGTTCTGGTGGTTGATGACGAAAAAAGCGTGAGATTCCTGCTCGCCCAGATGCTCGAGGGCGAAGGCTACAGGGTGTCCGAGGCGGCCGATGGAGAAAGCGCGATCGAAATTTTCAGAAAAGAAAAGCCGGACATGATATTGATTGACGCCATGATGCCGCTCCTCGACGGCATGAGCACCTGCCGCATAATCAGGAAACTCGAAGGCGGTCAAAAAATTCCGGTGCTGATGATAACGGGCCTCGACGACGACAGCGTCGTAGATCTGGCTTTCGAATCGGGCGTTTCAGATTTCGTTACCAAACCCTTTCAGTTCAGCGTTCTGCGTCAGCGTGTCAAAAGAATGCTTCGCCTGAAGGCCGCCGAATCGATTATAGAGGAAAACATCGTAAAAGAGCGTTCCATAACCGAATTCGTCGAAGACGGCATTATCATAACAGACCCGCTGTATCATATCATCTCTTTCAACCCTGCAGCGGAGAGCATTTTCATTTATAAGGCCCACGAAGTGATGGGAAAAAATATATCCTGCATAATCCCCGACCTTACGGATGAAACGATAAAAAGCTCATCAGCAAAGGCTAACGAGAGTAAAATTATAAAAATCAGAAAGGAAACGGCCGGCGTAAAAAACGGCGGCGAAAAAATTCCGGTCTGCCTGACGCTGAACGGCCTGGATTCAGGAAATAAACTCATCAGCATCCGCGACCTGACGGAAAAAAAGCAGACGCAGAGCACCATAAAAATGGCCGAAATGGTTTTCGAGAATATCAAGGAGGCCATTTGCGTCGCCGATTCCGACTGCGTCGTACAGTTCACGAATCCCGCGTTCAACTCGCTCACCGGCTACACAGAATCTCATATCGACGGCAGTTCGCTGCGGCTGATAATTTCGGATCCGAGATCGCGTTACGATTTCGATAACGCTTTCAAAGAGGTCCAGCCCGGCGGCCAGAAACAACTCGAAATATTCATCACCACTAAAAATAAAGCCGCGCTTCCCGTTATGATGCTTATAAACCTTATCGAGGCCGAAGGCCTTCCGGCGCATTCGAAATACGTAGTGATCTTTCACGACATCACCGAGCAGCTCAAGCTGAGGGCCAGGCAGGAGGCGCTTCACAAGCAGGCGGCGAACATTCAAAAAATGACGCTTCTGAGCACTATTTCGGCCGGAATAATCCACGAAATAAACCAGCCGCTGAACTCGATCAAAATATTGTCCGACAGCCTTCTTTATCTTAATAAAAAAGGGAAATCCATCGAAACGTCGAAAATTTTCGAAAATTTACAGAAAATTTCGGACCAGATAGTAAGGATCGATGAAATTATAAAACAGATGCGCGCTTTCACCGGATACAGGCAGGGCCAGGCCGCCACGAAATGCGACCTTAACGCAGCCGTGGAAAAAACCCATGAGCTTGTTAAGCACCAGCTCTCACTGAAGGCGATAACGCTTCATAAAAAGCTCGGCGCCCGCGTTAACGACGTCCCGGGCAACGTCAATATCATCGAAGAAGTCGTCCTCAACCTCGTCATTAACGCCATCCAGGCGTTCGAAAAGGTCCACGGGCGCGAAAAAGAAATTATCTGTGAAACCAGGCTCGAAGAAGATAAAGTAATATTCGAAGTTTCCGATAACGCCACCGGCATTGAAGATGAAATAAAAGAAAGAATATTCGATCCCTTCTTCAGCACGAAAACGCTGGACGGCGGAATGGGCCTGGGGCTCGCGATCGTCAGCACTATTCTGAACGGATACAACGGCAGGATAGAAGTTTTCAACAACAATTTCGGCGGCGCGACTTTCCACGTCGAGCTTCCGGCGGCCGCGAATTGTGAAAAGCACGAATAAATCCAGTAACGGAGAGCTACAGTGAATATCCTTATAGTTGACGACGACAATGCCAGCCGCGAGAGCATATCCATTTTTCTGAAAGAACTCGGCCACAATATAACGGAATGCTCGGACGGCCTCAGCGCGCTGAAAAAATTTTCGCCGAATTATTATGACGTAATTTTTTCAGACATTAAAATGCCTCTCATGTCAGGCATCGAACTGGTCAAAAAGATCAGGAGCCTTCCGGGCGGCGGCGACGTGAATATAATTCTTTTCACTGGTTTCAGCGAAACCAACAGCGCAATCGAGGCGTTAAGATATGGCGTTTACGATTATCTGCTGAAGCCGATCAACATAGAAGAAGTCGTCAGCGCCATCGAAAGAATCTCTCAATTCAAACTGCTCAAAAAAAAGAACGAACTTCTCTCGGCTGGAAGCGGCAGGCAGACCAAAGATTCCGGGGACTCAAATTCCGAAACAAACACGGAGCAGACGGCATCCCAAAGCGACGGCGGACGGCAAGAAAAATTTCGAGCGGCGGACGGCAAGAACGAGCAGATCACCTCAGGACGCGCGAAGCGTTTGCCGGGGGCGGGCTATTCTTTCGGACTGAATAAGATCGGCGTGTTTTCAGATGAAATGAAAAAAATATTCAGCTACGCGAAAATGCTGCACGAAGACAGGAGCATTCCTGTTCTGATCGAGGGCGAAACCGGCTCCGGCAAGGAAATGGTCGCCCAGTTCATACATTACGGCGACTGCAAAGAAAATCGCCTTCCTTTTGTCGACATCAACTGCGCATGCATCTCCGCAAATCTCTTCGAAAGCGAGCTGTTCGGTTACGCCGCCGGCGCCTTTACAGGCGGCCTCGACAAAGGCCAGCCCGGCAAACTCGATCTGGCCGGCGGCGGCACTATTTTCCTGGACGAGATCGGCGATATGCCTCTTGAAATGCAGGCAAAACTGCTGCGGGTCATACAGGAAAAAGAATATTACAGGGTCGGCGGACTGAAAAAAATCAAAACGGATCTTCGAATAATATGCGCAACGAATATGCGTCTCGAAGAACTTGTCCTCAACGCGGGCTTCAGGCAGGACCTGTATTACAGGCTGAACGTCGGCAGGATCTATATTCCGGCTCTCAGGGAGAGGCGGGAAGAAATTCTCCCGCTGGCCGAAATGTTTCTGGCGGATATTTCCGGAAAAAAAGGGAAAAAACTCAGGCATATAAGCCGCGGCGCGGAAAACATTCTTATGGCTTATGACTGGCCCGGAAATATAAGGCAGTTACGAAATGTTATCGAAAGAGCGGTATTTATGTACGACTGCGCGTCGTTAGAACCGGAGCATCTTGACGTCATTAGCAAATCCGTCAGGCCCGGCGGCGTTAATCAACGCGCGGCGGTCAATGGGATCGACGGCGGCGGCCGGACGAACGAAACGGCGCAGGAGGAAATCTGCGATCTCAAACTTCCCGCCGGAAAGAACTTCCCATTGAACGATCATATTTATTCCATAATAAAAAAGGCGCTGATTTTGAACGGCTACAACAAAACCAGAACGGCTGAATATCTCAATATAACAAGACGAACGCTTTATTCTTATCTTAAACACATCGAAAATAAATAAAAAAAAAGCCCCATCCATTCAGATGAAGCTTGCCTGTTATTTAAAAAATAATTCTGGCAAAATTAGGGGTAGGTATGAAGTTAGGCAAATACTTGCCTTAGAGAAATTCTATAAAAATTTTAAATTCGATCAATGAACTTTTTTACGTTTTTTATATAGCAAATAACGTGCCAACTTTTCGCCCCTATTTTTCAGCCTTTTTTTCTATTATTTGATTAATTTTGTTAAATATTCAATCAATCCGAAAATTTGAGTGCTTATTTTTTACGCATCGTGATTGGTTCATGATTAATTTTTGAATAGATGATGATTAATAACTCTATTTTATGAAAGACGGATGATGGATGATCGGCATATCCTGTTCTATTATATGCGCGGTGTAAAAATCGGCGAAGTGAAGTATGGTCAATAACGGCGTTTCACGGTGCGCCACGTCTCTTCCTTGCGGTATATACTGGCCGTCATGATAGGTTATGGCCTGCGCCTCGTCGGCCGAAAGGTCGAAAAATTTCGAAATCAGGAAAAGCGAGCGGATCGCAACCTGCATTTCGACAAGGTTTTTATTTATTTCGTATCCTTTTTTCGTTTTGAGGTAAAGCGGCGCGCCCGGAAGCCCCGCCTTTCCCGCATCGTGAAAAAGGCCGCAGATGACGCAAGACTCATCGGAAAGTTCCGGCATCAGAGCGCTTTTTATCTTAAGAAGGGTTTCGGCGACGCCGACGGAATGATACAGCAGCCCGTGTTCCATATTCAAATGATATATGGTGGAGGCTGGAGCGTCAAAGAACTCGGTCTTCTGCTTTAAAAATTTCACGAAATCATTGAACTGCTTTTTTCGGAGCAACACCTTTTCCGATAAATATTCGAATTTTTTAATATATTCTTTATAATTGAATTCAGGCATTTTTACCATCCTTTTTAATTGAGATCGGTTCCTGTAAAATTTTAACATAACCACCGGATATTGTCAAAATAAAAATTGATTTATGCCGCGCAAAATTCCCCGGGCGGCGTACTAAAAAGGAAGGGCCAAAACCCTTCCTCTTTGATTTTTTTATGAGCGTGTTTATTTACAGCCGGAATATTATTTGCTCCAGTTGTAGTTCGACGCGTGTTTTATGGTTTTAAAGTTGAACTGCTTATGAAAGAGCGTCACGTTCCTGTTGCGGCCGTTCATGTTCAGCGCCTGCATTTCAATTGTGACGGTAGGGTTGAACAATATCTTGCGTTTTTTACCGAAGCCCCACCATTGCTTGGCTTTAACGGTCACTTTGTCGAGAAGGCCGGGAAAATTGCGGCCTATGGTTTTAAGCATAGTGCTGTTGTGGCCGTAGGGGTTTTTGAGCATCGCCGCTAAAACAGCGTCGCATCCGCCGAAATCACCGGTCATGAAGTCTTCTTTTTTGATGCTGACCATGTGCATCACCGAGTGGACGTGTATCTTGACTTTCAGCGCGACGTTTTTCAAAGGTTTCGCGTGATAGTTTTTGCGCAGCTGCGATATGAAATGCTGCTTTGCTTTGTCGGTAGTGACGATCACGCCGAGTTTACGTAAAAATATCAGCTGGTTGAACGCGCGGTATATCATTATAGGCGCATCGTGCTTCTTGCAGAACGCTTCGAAATTGGTTATCTTGCTTTTAGGCACCACGCAGTAATAGAGTATCGGACCGGAAGCGCGAGTGGAAGAGGATCTCGTTACTGCGCCCTCGTCGTCCGCGGCGGCGTTCAAAACGATATCGCCGGAAGCGGATTCGGCCTTCGAAGCGTCGGCCCCGGCGGGCTCGGCTATCTGGTCGTTTTCTTCAATGCTCCATATCTGGCGCATTTTTTCATAGTCCGCATAGTCGTTATTATCTGACGCATAGGATGAAAGGGCGGAAAATAAGATAATGAATACGGCAACCGTCAACACCAGGAAATTGTTCTTTCTCATTACTTCGACCCCCTTATTTTATTTTTTTGCAAAGTAATACTCGAAATTTTTCTTTTGGTTCCGTTTTTTTAAAAAATTTCAAAAAAATTTCGGGGTAAAAATAAAAGGCCGCCCGAAGGCAGCCTTTTTTAAAGGGATATATTAATTTATATTGATATACTTTCGATTATTTGTTCCAGTTGTAGTTAGCGGCGTGCTTTATCGTTTCATAGTAGAATTTGTTGTGATAGAGCGTGACGTTTTTGCCTTTGCCGTTCATGTTAAGAGCTAGCATTTCGAGCGTAACAACGGGATTTAAAAGCATTTTGCGTTTTTTGCCGAAACCGAGGTATTCTTTTTCTTTTACCGTTACTTTATCGAGAAGGCCGGGGAAGCTTTTCGCGATGGTTTTGAACATCGAGCAGCCGTGGCCGAAGGGTTTTTTGACCATTTTGCCGAGTATCTCGTCGCATCCGCCGAAATCGCCGGTAACGAAATCTTCTTTTTTGAGGTTAACGCCGTAAGCGATCGAGCTGACGTGGATGACCACTCTGAAAGAAACGTCTTTCAGCGGTTTCGCGTGATAGTATTTGCGGAGTTTGCCAATGAAATATTTGTCTTTGGGATTGACCGTAACTACGACGCCGAGTCTTTTCATGACGACCAGCTGGTTGAAAGCGCGGTAAACCAGTATGGGAGCGCCGTATTTGTTGCAGAGCGCTTCGAGGTTGGTTACCTGGTCTTTAGGAACCACGCAGTAGTATAATTTAATGTTTTCAGGGATGGGCGCGTTGCCGTTATCGGGAGCCGGTATTGAGGGAGCCGAGGGAGTTCCGGGATCGCCGGGAGCGGGAACCGGTTCTTCGGCATTTTCGCCGTCTCTGGCCTGCATGAGCTGGCGGGATTTCGAGAACGTGGATTCATCTTTACCTGCCGCGAAAGCGGGATTAATAGAAACCATAAATACGAAAATAAGGATGCTTAAAATCCATACGCTGTTTTTTCTCATAAGTAACAAAACCCTCCTGTAATATTTGCGTTTCACTAATTATACAACAAAATTTCGCTTAAATCAATACCGTTTTTTTATTTTTTTATTTTTTGCGCCCCGGGCCTATTGAATGCCGGTTTCACCGGTGGTCACCGGGTTCGCGGCGCTGGTTTCGCTTTCGGAGGCGCCCTGCCCGGAAGCGTTTTTAGCCTGGTCCGGCTGTTCGACTTTGGCCAGCTGCTTTATCAGCGCGGTTATGGCGGCCACCTTATCCGAAGGCAATTTTTCCATGATAAGAGCGCTGCGTTTGTCTTTCATGCGCGCTAAAATTTCGAGCAGCAGAGAGTTCTCGATACCGTTCAGAGCGTCCGCGGCAAGCTGCGGATCCATCCTTTCGTACATTTTTGAGAACTGTTCCATGGTCTGGTCAGACACGATCTTCTGCTTTTTAGCCTCTTCGAAATTCTTTATATTTTTGATCAGTTCTTTTTCCTTTGAAATAACCTCGAGTTCGCGCTCGCGCAGATCTTTCTCCCACTGGGATAATTTTACGCTCTGCTCCTCGACCATGACCTCTTTGTGTTTGAGTTTATCGGCCATGTCCTTGTATGAACTTTCCTGCTCGTAAATCAGGGCCTTTATTTTGCTTTCCTCCGAGGATTTTATGATCGTCGATTCTCTGATATAGTCTTTTATGTAGGGGTTTTCAAGGACCGTCTGCGGCAGGAAATCGCGAACCTTTATTACGCCGAGAAAATCGAACAGCACGGCGATAACGACGAAAAGCGCCATAAGGATAACGCTGAGAAAGGCTATAAGAAACCACGTCATCAGCGCGCCGAGAAATCCGCTCTGCTGAGGTTTTTTTATCTGCGGCTTGGGGGCCGGAGCTTTTTTCGTTTCCTGCGCTTTCGCCTGCTCGCCCGCGCCGGGCCCTTCATGTTTTTTCTGAACTGCCATATCTTATTTTTCCTCTGCCTTCATTTTCGTTATTGCCGGCGGCGTTCACTCGCCGCGCGGCTTGTTGTTCGCTATCTCGTCCATCTGCAGATTGTCCTGCTTATTGTATTCTTTCCTGTAGGCTGCGAACTGGGCCTCCCTGAGTTTTTCTATTATCTTGCGCTCCCTGACCGCTTCGGCGAGTTTTTCCTTGACCTTTAAAACCTTTTCCTTCGCCTTTTCAAGGTCGGCTTCGAGCGCCGCCAGCTGCTTTTTTAATAGTTCTATATAATTCCTGCTTATAATAAGCGAATCTATCTGGATGCTGGTTTTTTTATAATTCTTCGAATCTTCGATCAGGGCCGCGATCGTCTTTTTCGTATCTACTATCTTGGCGAAAATTCTCATTTCGGCGCTCTGCGCTTCGGCGAGTTCCTGTATCACGAGTTCCTCGCGCTTCCGCCTCAGGTTAAGCAAAGCCTCGAGTTTAAAAATAAATTTTTTCATCTATATATATTCTTCAATTCTTTAAATTCTTTTTGTAATTTGATCAAAGCACTTATTTTGATTTAATTTTTCTTGTTTTACCTTGCGGCGAATCGTAATTTACTTGTAATCTTTCAATATTTCCTGCAGATCGTCGACCGCGTCTTCGAACGAAAAGCGCTCCTGAACGGTCTGTTTCATGTAATCGCACATGTCGGGATAAAGCGCTTTCGCCTTGTCGATCTGCGGGTTAGAGCCGTCGACATAAGCGCCTATGTTGATGAGTTCCTGCGCCTCGCTGTAGACCGCGAGATTGCTTTTGAAAATATTCGCGAATTTCTGGTGGTGCTTGTCGACGACGTCGGTCATAAGCCTCGAAATCGAGTCCAGGACCGATATGGCTGGATAATGGTTCAGCGCCGCCAGTTTTCGCGTGAGCACGATATGGCCGTCGAGGATGCCCCTGACGGTATCCGATATGGGCTCGTCGAAATCGTCTCCGTCGACAAGGACCGTATAAAGACCGGTTATGCTGCCTTTTTTGGAAGTGCCTGCACGCTCGAGCAGTTTCGGCAGTATCGCGAAAACCGAGGGCGGGTATCCGCGCTGGGCGGGAGGCTCGCCGACCGCGAGGCCTATTTCGCGCTGGGCGCGGGCGAAACGGGTAACCGAGTCCATCATCAGGACCACGTCAAGGCCCAGATCACGGAAATACTCGGCGATAGTGGTCGCCACCATAGCGCCTTTCAACCTGACAAGCGACGACTGGTCGCTCGTCGCGACTACGACCACTGACCTTTTGAGGCCTTCCTCTCCCAGGTCGCGCTCGATGAATTCCTTCACTTCGCGGCCGCGCTCGCCTATCAGCGCTATCACGTTGATGTCTGCCCTTGTGTTCCTGGCGATCATGCCCAGAAGCGTCGATTTTCCGACGCCGGAGCCGGCAAATATACCCACACGCTGGCCCTTTCCGAGAGTGATAAGCCCGTCTATGCACCTGACGCCCGTTATAAGCGGCTTGGTTATGCGCGGCCTGGTGAGCGGGTTCGGCGGCTGGCATAATGTCGAATAAAAGCCTTCGGGATTGTTGATCGGAGGATGGTTGTCGAGCGGCCGGCCCAGGCCGTCCACCACTCTTCCTAGAAGGCGCCTGTCCACGGCTATTTTGAGCGGCGATCCGGTCGCGACCACTTCGGAACCGGGCGCTATGCCTGTTGTTTCGGCCAGCGGCATCAGCTGGACCTTGTTTTCCTTGAACCCCACCACTTCGGCCGCGATCGCCGGCAGGTTACTGTTTCGGGGCTTTATCATGCATACTTCGCCGAGGCAGACATTGGGCCCGAGCGATTCCACGAACAGCCCCACGAGTTTCGTGACGCGCCCGTTCATCTTTATCGGGTCGATCTTATCGAGCAGTTGATAATATTTATTGAAGTTGAATTCCATAAAATAAAATAAAGCGGTGCTTTATAAACGCCGCGAGCCGTCTTAAAAGTTTAATAAGACTGACGCGCCGGTTCCTCGCCTTCCTCTTCCTCTTCCTGTCTGAGAGCCTCCTCGAGCATCTTTTCGACCTCGAGCATCTGGCTGGATATGGTGGCATCGATATTGCCCATATTGGTGGATATTATGCAACCGCCGGGCAGTATGTTGTTGTCCTCGATGATCTTGACCTTTGAATCGACGGGAAGCGATTTCAGAACGTCTTCCTTTCTTTTTGCGAAAGTCGAAATATCTTTCAGATTCATGTAAATGTTTATGGTGTCGCGGTCGACGATCTTCGCTATGGCCTCGTTAACGGAATAGTATATAACGTCGCGGTTCAGAAGCACCTCGCACCTGGTTATCTTTTTCGATATGGCCATGGCGAGCTCCACGATCTGCTGCTCGGCTTTTCTAATGATCTCATCCTTTTCGTGCAGCGCCTCTTTGAGCACCTGCTCTATCGCTTCGATTATCGATTTGGCGCGCTCGACGGCCTCGGCCTTGCCTTCGGCGAAGCCCTTGTCGAACGCCTCTCGCCTGGTGTCCTCTTTTATCTCCTCGCAGATCTTTCGGGTTTTTTCCAGCTCGTTTTTCTTGTACAGATCGACGCTCTGCTTTATGTTGGTTTCGTTCGTCCTGGCGTTTTTGAGGATAACGTCGGCCTGAGCGTGAAGGCTCTTTATCTCTTCGTTCATCCTGTCGATGTCCTGCTGGAGCTTTACAAGAACGTTCGAAGTTTCGATCTTTTCGAGGGACTTCGAAGAATCGATAATGATGGGTCTGTTATCGAAATTAAAGTTCCTTACGATACTAGACAATTGTTTCTTCAGCTCCTCCGCGGGTTATGACGATTTCGCCGGAATCTTCGAGGCGCCTGATAGCGTTGACGACCTTCTGCTGAGCGTCTTCGACGTCGCGAAGGCGGACGGGCCCGAGGAGGTCTATGTCTTCGGCGAGCATCTGCCCGGCGCGCTTGGACATGTTCTTCATGAATTTTTCCTTGACCTCATCGGTGGAGCCCTTGAGCGCGAGCGCGAGGTCTTTGATTTCGATCTCGCGGATGATGCGCTGGATGCCGCGGTCGTCGATGAGTATGACGTCCTCGAAGAGGAACATTTTCTTTTTGATCTCTTCGGCGAGTTCCGTAGCCATCGTTTCGAGGGTTTCGACGATCTGCTTTTCCGTGCTGCGGTCGACGAGGTTCAATATGGCCACGGCCGTATCTATGCCGCCGACGGTCGCGCTGCCCTCGTCGATGACCAGCGACAGTTTCTTTTCGAGAATTGATTCGACCTCGCGGACGGTTTCGGGCGAGGTGCGTTCCATCTGCGCTATTCGTTTTATTACCTCAGGCTGTATTTCGGGAGACAGCAGTTTCAATATGGCGGAAGCCTTGTCGGCCTGCAGATAGCCCATGATCATGGCGATGGTCTGCGGATGTTCGTTCTGGATAAGATTGAAAAGCTGCACAGGATCGGCCGTTCGCGCGGTGCTGAAAGGCCTTACGTACTGCGACGAAGTGAGGCGGGAGAGAGCCTCTTTGGCGCGGGCATCGCCGAGAGCGGCGTTGAGTATCTCTTCCGCCGCCCTGATGCCGCCGGTCGCTACGAACTGGTTGGCCCTTATCATCTCAAAAAATTCGCTTACGATGTCGTCCACCACGTCTTTATCGACGTTCTGGAGGCGCGAGATTTCCAGCGTGATGGAGTCTATCTGGTCTTCCGGAAGCCCCTGAAGGAGCTTTCCGGAAAATTCGGGGCCCAAAAACAGCGCCAGCACAGCGGCTTTCTGCCGCCCCGTAAGAAGTTTCGACTTTTCTCCCATTTATCTTTCACCATTCGTCAGATTTTTTTATAAAGTTTTAATTTACTTTCCGCCCGCTCCGGTAAAATAAGGAAGGCAAGAAAAGTTTACATAACAAATTTTATTCGGAATTGAGCCATATCTGAAGCAGCGTGGACGCGTCTTTCGGCGACTTGCTGATAAAGTCCTTGATGAGATCGACCTTCTGGACGCGCTCCCTTGCCTCCATCGGCAGGATGTCTTCGGGCGCGGAATCTTTCTTGATTTCAATAGGCTTGAAGTGCGTGATAATGAGTTCCTTGTTCTTCCACACGAACCACAATATGAAGAAAATTCCGCCGGTGGGGATTATGACCAGCAGAAGCTGGAAGAACATGTCCTGCAGCTTGTCCTGCTGAGCGCGCGACTCCTGTACCTTCATGTCTTCGCGGTTGAACGGGTATTTTTCGACGACGACCGTATCGCCGCGCTGCTTGACTATGCCGGCGGCCGATATCACGGCGTTCTCGATCTTGACCCTCTGAGGGTCGGTGAGCACGTCGTCGACCACTACGGATACGTTGAGGCGCTTGACGTCGCCGACGGCGTATATTATTTTTTCCTGCTTCTTGCTGAGGTCGTAATTTTTCTTGGTGGATTTGCTGGCGTACTCGTCCTGCTCATTTTTAGACTCGGGATAAGTAGGAATGTTCGACTGGGTCCCCGGGACGCCGACCGGCTTTTTGCCCTTGCCTTTAAAGGTTTCCTCGTTGAGTTCCTCCGAAACGACGACGCCGCCTTCTTCGCCCTTTATAGGGGGTATCAGCGACTCGTCGAACACTTCGCGCTTGTCAAAATTGAGTTCGGCGTGCACGGTGACCACGGAACGGCCGCCGCCGAGAATTCTGTCGAGCATCTCCTGCAGCTTGAGTTCTTTTTCTTCAACGTATTTTTTCTGAAGGGTGTACTGGTCGGCCGCGAAATTGTCGGTGTTCTTGTTTGAGCGAAGACGCTTGGAGACGTCGACGAAGTTCTGGTCGATTATGCTGACGTTGTCCTCTTCGATGCCGGTGGCGTTGGCGACTAAATTCCTTATGCCGGTTATCTGATCGTTCTCTATTTTCTTGCCGGTCTTAAGCACAATGAAAACCGTCGCCTTGTCCTGCTTCTGGTCTTCCTTGAACGTGCGCTCGGGAGCGTAAAATATGTGCAGGCGCGCGCTGGATATTATTTTCGACGATCTTTTTATGGTAGTTTCTATTTCGGCCTGCAGCCCTCTTAAAATGTTGAGGTCTTCTATCTTGCGCGAATTGGAGAACGCGTTCGACGATTTGCCGAAAATATCCTCGTAGCCCTTGCTGCGGTCGGGAAGAACGTTGTCTTTCGCCAGTTTCAGAAGTATGATCTCTTTTTCGGCGGAAGAAACCATTATGGTGGTGCCGTTATCGGATAACTTGTATTTGTAATTTCCTTCCTCTATTTTTTCTTTTATATTCGAGGCGCTTTCCAGGTCGAGGTTACGGTATAAGACGATGTAATCGCCGCCGCTGAAAAAGAAAGCGAAAAGAAGCACGCCGGCGAAACCGAACACCGTTACCGAAATAATGGCGGCTTTCTGCCACGTCGCGAGATTTTTAAATTGTTCGAAAAGCATTTTAAGATAATTCATACTCTGATCCTAAATTTAATTTTTTTAGTTCTTAAAATATAGCCGCCCCCAAAAATAAAGTCCGCCACACGCCTATACCTGCATCCTCATGACTTCCTTGTATCCTTCGAGGAGTTTGTTGCGCACTTCGATGGCCATGTTCAGGCCGATCTTGGATTTTTCCATCGCGATCATTATATCGTGGACATTTTCGAGTTTGCCGGTGACCAGTGAATTGACCTTTTTGCCCGAATTTTCTTCGAGCGCGCTCAGGTCGTTAACCGCCTTTTTAAGAGCCTCCGAGAAATCCCCTATCATATCGCCCGCTTTCGCCTTTCCGGCGGCCGTATTCGCGTTAGTCTGTCCCATTCCGGATGTGAGCGGTTTCAAAGCGGTAAAGTTCATTGAGCCTATTTTCATAATTCCGTCCTTTTATTTCGATGATTAATAATCTTAAAATTCAAACGCCCTGGCCTGTTTTTTAAAGGCCGCCGCTACGATTTGGCGCCGATTTCGAGCGCGCGCAGTATCATGTTCTTGGAGGAATTCATGGCCGTCACGTTGGCCTCGTAAGCCCTGGAGCAGGTTATCATGTCCACCATTTCCCGGACGACGTTCACGTTCGGATATGCCACGTAGCCTTCCTGATTCGCGTCGGGGTGCGCCGGATCGTAAACCATGCGCGGAGCGGAGTCGTCTTCAGTTATGCCGACGACCGAAACGCCGGCCGGTATGGAGTTGCCGATATTCTTCGACGAGAAAAAACGGCTGTTGTTGTCCCGAAGTGAAAAAACCGGCATCTGCCGCCTGTAGGGGCCGCCGTCCTCGGTGCGGGTGACGCTGGCGTTGGCGATATTGTTGGATATAGTATCCATCCTGACGCGCTCCGCCGTGAGGCCCGAACTGGATATATCTATCGATTTCAGAAATCCGCTCATAATTTATTTGCTACACCCTTCCCGCGCGGGTTATGGCGAGGTTGATCTTGGTGAGTTCGTTGTCGAGCACCGATGCCAGCGTGCGGTACTGGATGGTGTTCTTCGACAGGTTCGCCATTTCTTCGTCGATATCGACGTTGTTGCCGTCGTTTCTCATCGACTGGTCTTTGACCGTTATTAATTTAGGCTTCGCTTCGGACGCCGAACCTGCGCCGATGGTGACGTGTTTTTCATTGGTCTTGCGGCCCCTGAAGCTCTGGCTGTCGAGAGCCTTGGCGAGTTCGTCCTCGAAAGTGACCTCCTGCTTTTTATAATTGGGCGTGTTGACGTTGGCGATGTTGTTGGATATGGCGTCATGGCGCATCATCGAAACATCCATCGACTGTTTGACATAAGCGAGTCTCGGGTCTGAAAACAAAAAGTCTCTTATCATGCTTACCGCCTTTTATGGTTTATGTTCAAAAAAATATATTACTTTTCACTAATATTAATCCGCCGCAAGGCGTTTCAACCTACAGAAAATATTTATTGAGGTCTTTTGACCTTACTATGTCGCCGAGATGCTCGCGAACGTAATTTTCGTCGATCGCGACGCGCGCGATGTCCGGCGAGGGCACTTCGAACAGAACGCTTTCGAGTATTTTCTCACACACTGTATAAAGTCTTCGGGCGCCTATGTTTTCGAGCGTAGAATTGAGCTCGAACGCTATTTTGGCTATTTCGGCTATCGCGGAGCCGTCGAATTCGAGCTCGACGTTCTCTGCGGCAAGAAGCGCCTGGTATTGTTTTATGAGGCTGTTCTTAGGCTCGCTCAGGATCCTTATGAAATCTTCGCAGGTGAGGCTTTTAAGCTCGACCCTTATCGGGAAGCGCCCCTGCAGCTCGGGTATCAGGTCGGAAGGCTTCGATATGTGGAAAGCGCCTGCCGCGACGAATAATATGTGGTCGGTCTTGACGGGACCGTACTTGGTGCTCACGCTGGTGCCTTCGAGTATCGGCAGAATGTCGCGCTGAACGCCTTCGCGCGAAACATCGGGACCGCGGGTCTCTCTGGCGCCGGCGATCTTGTCTATTTCGTCGATGAAGATTATGCCGTTGTTTTCAACGCGGAAAAGCGCCTCTTTGGTAATGGCGTCCGGGTCGATGAGCCTGTTGATCTCTTCGGCGTATAAAAGGGAGCGCGCATCGGCCACGCTGACCGTTTTTTTCTTTTTGCGCTCGGGAAACATTCCGCTGAACATACTTCCCATATTAAAGCCCATTTCCTCGAGGCCCTGGTTCGAGAAAACCTCGACCAGCGGCATCTGGCTTTCTTTGACCTCGATCTCGATCATCTTGGTTTCGAGCCTGCCCTCGTCGAGCATTTTCTTTATCTTGTCGTAGGTGGACTGGTAACTTTCCGAAGGCGCGCCTTCGCAGCCTTCCTCGCGTCCGGCTTCGCGCCCCTGCTGCTGGTCCTGGACGGGCCCGTCGAACCCCGGCATGCCGGCCGATTTGGCGACGGCCTGGAAGATGTTGGCCAGAGGGTTCGTTCGCTGCGGCTGCGCCCCGGGATCGCGCGGCAGAAGCGCGTCCAGAATGCGGCGGTTAACATTGGTCTTGGCCTTTTCGTCGAATCTTTTCGTGTGCTCTTTTTTCACCATGTTTATGGAGAACTCCACCAGATCGCGCACCATCGACTCGACGTCGCGGCCCACGTATCCGACCTCGGTGTATTTCGACGCTTCGACCTTGACGAAGGGAGCGTTCACGAGTTTTGCCAGCCTGCGGGCGATTTCGGTCTTGCCAACGCCGGTCGAACCTATCATTATGATGTTTTTGGGGATTATCTCGTCTTTAAGCTCGCCCTTGACGTTCATGCGGCGGTAGCGGTTGCGCACAGCTATTGCCACGGCCTTTTTGGCCTCGTTCTGGCCGATTATGTATTTGTCGAGATAATTCACCACTTCCTGCGGCGTCAGTTTAGATTCTTCCAATTCCATCTCCCGTTCATTTTTTTTCTAAAGTTTCGATCGTTATCTGCGAGTTGGTAAAAACGCATATTCTGGAAGCTATTT
>MGFH01000034.1 GCA_001791795.1 Candidatus Wallbacteria bacterium GWC2_49_35 | reverse complement strand
CACCGCAGACGATATCGTCTTTTATCCCGAATTCGGGCGTCTTGTCGTCAGCGGCGAAAGCCGTGCCGTAAAAGGCCGCGCCGAAAAATAAAAATATCAACGCCAAAATAAAAATATTCGAAAAACCTGATATTCTTTTTTTGATCCCCTTAATTTCTTTCATTTTAATTCGCCCGCCTTTGTGATCAATTTAAGTATTTTTTTAACTATATTTTGCTCGCGTATACGGTCGAATACGCTTTTTTTGACCGTGATCGCCCCGTATGGACACAATTCCTGGCAGCAGAAGCAGCGCACGCATTTTTTCAGGTCGAAGCCGACAGATTCGTTCGCCCGGAAATCTATGGCGCCGGCCGGGCAGATATCGCGGCAGATCCCGCAGAATTTGCATTTTTCTTTATTATAATGCGGTTTCGAAAGGCTGAAACTTCTTAGCGCCCGCCTCACGAAGCCGGCCATCGGCCACTGGACGTTGACGGCGCGCGGCAGTTTGAAGCCCGTTATATTGAAATCGGACGGGCTGCCGCCCAAAATTTCTATTTCTTCGAGCCTCGAACCATCGATGCCCATTTTGCGCGCGGCGCGTCCGGTGTAAAAACTATTCGGGCCGACTCCTATCAGGGCCGCCGCCACGACGTCTATTGCCACGCAGTTCACTCCGCCGGCCAGGATATTCAATTCGCGAGGCGTTCCGCTGCCGGGACCGTTGCCCTCCATGCCGTAAACCCCGTCTAATATACTGAACGCCGGCGCTACGGCCAGATTCAGCTCGACGAGCATCCTGGCGAAAAAATCGGCGTCGACTCCGGCCTTGAAATGCCACTGAGGCTTTAGAAGGCCCGCTACCGTGCCGAAGATATTTTTAACGCTCATGGTGAGCACCATCTGCCCGTGTGATTTCAGTTTGGCGAGGTTGACTATCTTATCAGCTTCCACCGCTTCGCGGGCGATCTCGAATTTTTTGAATATTGTGTTTTCGGTGTTCACCTTTATTTCGGCGTTTTTTTCAAAATTGACGAACTCCGGGTCGAACTTCTTCACGAAATCGTATATGCCGCATTTTTTAGCGACCGTTACGGCGTCGCCGAAGCCCGGACTGTCGCCTATGACTATGCGGCAGCCGATATCGCTTAATATGCGGCATATTGAATAAACTATTTCGGGATGCGTCGTGACGTGCTCTCCGGACCTTCTGGCGAAAAGCAGATTGGGTTTAATAAGGACCTTTTCACCGCGCCTGAAGAAGTTTTCGGCGCCGCCGAAAAAGCCGAATATCTTAACGACATTATTATAAATTTCATTTCTGTCGTAAGATCGGGTTTTTATTAAAGCGACTTTTTGCATTGCGGTCCAGTCTGCGCCGTGGTTCATTCACGGCTTTTAATTTATTTTTTTTCGCTTTCGTTCACGGTGCTTACGTAATTGAGCCTTAAATTAGTGATCATTGTCTGCACTTCGTTAGCTTCCCTGTCGTTGATCTTGCCTCTCAATTTATCGAGGATTGCCGCCATGCAGTCTATCGAAAACTGCGCCTGCGGAAGGTCGACTTTTACTTCGCCCGATTTGGGATCGGCCGCGACTTTACCCAGGCATATCCAGGCCTTCTGACCGAGCATCATTGTGAATGAAAGAGCTATTGAATAGGCGTCGATCTGCGCCATAACCTGTTCGGCGTTCTGATGATCGTGCTGATGGTCTTTCTGAGCGCTGGAACCTGCGTTTGCGGTATCGATGTTTTCTGACATTATAACCACCTCTGATATTTAATATTAACGATGCCAAGGTTTTAAACTTATCAAAGTCTTTTTCAATTCATAGTTTAACAGATAAAACGCAAAAATTCAATACTATATTTTAATCTATATTTCAAGCGAAAATATACTTTTCGGCCGAAGATAATTTTAAGATTGCCTCTCAATTTTTTTGCGCGAAATCAGAAAATTTTCGTGAAATGAAAAAAGAGACCGCTTTTTCAAACGGCCTCTTTAAAACGATCATTAGATCGTATTATTATTTTTTGAATTCAGGTTGATTAATTGCCTGCGGGTACTGCGGGTGTTTCAGGAGCGGGTTCCGGTGCCGGCGGCGGGGTCATGGCGTTCGGGTCCGCGGGTGCGTCGGGAACGGGTGCGGGTTCCGGTGCAGGTGCAGGAGTTGGAGCGGGCGTGGTCACGCGGCCGGCTTTTTTGTCCTGCTTCTTTGATTTGTTTTTAGGATCAACTTTGGGTTTTTCAGGCTCCGCGGCCGGAGCGGGCGCCGGTTCGGGCGCAGGCGTAACTACGGGTTCGGGCGCAGGTGCAGGAGCCGGTTCAGGTGCAGGAGCTGCGTCCGCGGCTTTTTCTTCTTTAGGAGCGGCCGGTTTAGCCTCGCCGCTTTCTTTTTTAGGAGCTCTCTTTTTCGATTTAGCTTTGCGGCGGTATTTTTTAACTTTCTTAACGGGTTCTTTTTTTTCTACGAAAACTGTCCTGGCTTCATTTACGATATAGGTATGCGTCATAACCGCTTCGGTTATGAGGTTGCTGATCCTTTCGAGACGGTCGAAATTCGCTTTTTCATACACGTCGGGATATCTGCGCATGAATTCGGCGAAATTTTTATCGTAATCCGCGCGTTCGATCTCCGTAGCCCATCTTCCAAGCGCGGATACGCGGTTAGGCGTCTTTCTGTTGCGGGTATAGCTGAAATAAGGTTTGATCTTTACGCTGGCTATCTGGGCCATCATGAAATCGTGGAAAAGATCGTCGGTCGAGTTCATCCAGATATATTCGGCTGTGTTTATTCTCGACGCGAGCAGTTTCGCGATCTCAGATTCGGGGCAGTAAAGCCTGAGGCGTTTGTTGTAGCTGGTCATAAGATGGTCGATCTGAGCCTTTAAAATGTCGCGGTTGTCGAAGCTGAGGTTTTTGAAAACCGCTTCGGGGAACCTGAACTGGCTGACCGACACTCCGCCCGCGGCGGCGAGGAAATCAGGCACGAAAATACCGGGCGAGAAAATTACGGGAATGACGATCAAAGCGAAAAGTATCGCAACCAGCGAACGAGGAATGTTGACAGGAAGAATCTCGGTTATTTTGGCGATCTTCGATTTCACTTCGCCGATATAATCGACCTCGTTGCGGATAGAGTTTACGACCAGTATTTTGGTCTTGTAAATAGGATGGCTGGTTTCCACCGTATGATTTATGGTTTTTACGCCGGCCTTTTTGGTCTCGATATGATCGATGGCGGCGGTTTTTTCAAAAGTGCTCTTACCGGTGACAGGATTAGTTTGATTTTGTGACATTATCCACTCCCCCTTGATTTTTATAAATAACCTCCGTGTGGATATATCACTCCGTTGATACCAGTTAATGTACAAAAAGCATAAGGCGCATTTTATCAAAAACGGATTAAAATGTCAATATAATATATAATTACGATATTAATCCAAATATTAAAAACTGCTGATATTGACATTACTAATATAATTCTGATATACTTGCTTTCTTGAATCACCCATAAGAAAGAGCAAAATGGTATGCTTAACTTTAGTATAACACTAATCCTGTTCAGTTTGTTAGAGGTAAGTTCAAAACCTTTGATGTTTTTTGTCGACGCGGTCGTGCTCACTTTTTACAGGTTCGCTCTGGGGCTTGTAACGCTGATAGTTTTCGCATATTATAAAAATATACTTGGCGAAATTAAAAAGATCGCGCCCGCCGAATTAAGAACGCTCGCCCTGCTCGGCATAATTAACACGGCGCTCGCGATGTCGCTTCTTCAGCTGGCGGTAAAATATTCTAACGCGGCCACCGCCGCCGTTATTTTCTGTTCGAATCCGTTTTTCGTCTTTATTTTTTCGATAATGTCCGGAGAAGAAAAATTTAACATGAGGTGTTTTGCGGGGATTCTCGCCGGTATCGGCGGAGTGGTTCTGGTAATGTCCAGGCACGGCTTTCATATAGGCGCCGGAGCAATTTTCGCCGTGCTTGCCTCGATGATGTTCGCGGTGTATCTGATTGCGAATAAAAAGGCCGCCGCTCACTGCAAGCCCGTGAACGTGAATATAGTGTCTTTTTTCGCGGGGCTCGTCGTCACCGCAGCGTATCTGTTGGTATCGGGCCGCGGGCTGCTTCTGCCGCACGAATTCTATTCAGAACCCGCGAATATTTTAATCCTGCTGTTTTTAGGTATCGCCGTCAGCGGCGCCGGATATATAACTTTTATCAACACGATAAAAAGATATTCGCCGATATCGGCGTCGGTTATTTTTTTACTGAAACCGGCGCTGGCGACGATTTTTGCCGTGGCGCTCATCGGCGAAAAGCCGGACGCAATGTTTTACTATGGGTTGTTGCTTGTAATGGCGGGCAGCTGGCTCATATTAAGTTCTAAATATTATAAGACCGTACACTGAAGCCCCGGCGTACCGCGGAGAAATTTCGAGTCCGAACCTTTTTTATATCTTTTCCTCTTTCGAGTAAGGCTTTCCAAGATCGTGCGGCGGAACTGCCTTTCCGACGAATCCAGCCAGAATGATAAGAGTTAATACATAGGGAAGCATCTGGATGAACTGCGTCGGGACGATATAGCCGAAAATGACCAGTGACGTGACGAAAGTTTCGGCGGCCTGTGCGAAGCCGAAAAATAGCGATGCGACGAAGACGTTGACGGGCTTCCATTTACCGATGATCATCGCGGCCAGGGCTATATATCCGCGGCCTGCGGTCATATCTTTTCTGAAATTGCCCGCAAGCGAAAGCGAGAGGAACGCGCCAGCGAGTCCTGCGAGAAGCCCGGATATGATAACGCCCGCGTATCTCATTTTAGACACGTTGATGCCGAGCGTATCGGCGGCCTGGGCGTGCTCGCCGACGGCGCGCAGCCTGAGCCCGAAAACTGTTTTGAAAAGGACCGCGTTCGAGACGAAAACCGCTATTATGCCAAGAAGTATAAGGGGCGAAAAATCGAGCGCCTTGTATAAAAAAGTGCCTTTAGAATCGGCGGCGAACCCGAGCATCGCGTTTATATTGGGTATGGTGGCCACGTTTTCGGACGTGCCTCTCATGCCGAATATGATTTCTACGAGAAAGACCGTCAGGCCGGAGGCGAGCATGTTCAGCGCGACGCCGGAGACGACCTGGTTGGATTTGTATTTAATGCAGATCAGCGCGTGTATGGCGGCGAAAACGCCCGCGGCGGCGATACCGCAGAGAACTCCGGTCCACGGGGAGCCGGTGTAGTAGGAACCGATGACGCCGAAAAAGGCGCCGATAAGCATCATCGCTTCGAGCGCTATGTTGATGACGCCGCAGCGCTCGCTGAATATGGCGCCGGTGCCGGTTATGAACAGCGGCGCGGCCATCGACAGCGTCGATATTATGATCCTTAACACATAATCCTGCATGTTATATTCCTTTTCCTGATTTTATTCTTTTAACTTCAAAAGGTTTTTAACTATCTTATCCGCCGCCATGAAGAATATTATAACGGCCTGAATGATTATTACCAGTTCCACGGGGATTCCTATCTCGCGGTTCATGAACGCTCCGCCCGTCTTTAAAAAGCCGAACAGGGCGGCGCTGAATATAACGCCTATCGGATTGTTGTTTACAAGCAGCGCGACCGCTATGCCGTCGAAACCGTAGCCGACGAAGGCGGTGCTGTTGTATTTATGGAAAACGCCCATTACGCGCTCCGCTCCTCCGAGCCCGGCGAGGGCGCCCGATACGAACATCGAAAATACTATCATCTTCGAAACGTTGACTCCGCTGTATTCAGCGGCCGCGGGGTTAAGCCCGACCGCCCTGATGTTAAAGCCAGTCGTCGTTCTGTAGAGGAGGAACCATATAAAAACCGCCGCCAGAATGGCTATTATCAAACCGTAATTGAGGGCGTGCCTGTGGAAGAACGGCGCCAGGACCGCGCTGGACAATATTTCCTTCGTTTGCGGATTCGGCCCGCTCTCTTTGAAGCATGGCATCAAAACCATATATCCGAGAAGCGAATAAGCCGCGTAGTTGAGCATAATAGTGCTGATGACCTCGTGTATTTCGAAACGTTCTTTGAGCCAGCCGGCAATTGACGCGAAAAATCCGGCCGCCAGAGCCGCGGCTAATATGACCAGGGGTATATGGATATAAGGGCTGAGCTCCAGGTAGTAGCCGCATACAGCGGCCGCGAAAGCGCCTACCATAAGCTGGCTTTCGCCGCCTATATTGAACAGGCCGCAGTTGAAAGCGAACGCCACGGCGAGACCCGTGAAAATAAGGGGCGTCGCCGCGAGCAGCATGTTCAGCGCCGCGGTCTGCGAGCCGAAAGCGCCTTTAAAGATCGCGCCCAGGGCCGCGAACGGTGATTCGCCGATGGCCAGGATCACTATGCCGGCGAAAATAAAGGCTATGGCTATCGCAAGAAGCGGTATAAGAATGAAGTCAAAGCGCCGGTTTATTTTGGCCGCCCCGAAGACCGCCGCCAGGATCATAATGACAAGAGATATGGGGCCGTAGTTATTGAACTGATAGAACAGGTCAACGTTTGCCTGCGCGTTCAGGGCGAACTCGTTCGCGGTGAACGCTCCGAACTGTCGCGCCAGATTTTTTTTGTCGCGCTGGATCTTTATAACCGATGACGGCAGCTCGAATTCGAACCGGACGGACGCTTTATCCATTAAGTTTCTGTCGAAATAAACAGGAACGCTCTGCTTGATCTGCATGCGCGTGGTGAAATAAAGGTCTTTTTCGACGACCAGAACGCCGGCGCACTCTTCGGCGTCTTCGAAATCTTTAGAAAGCCTCATCAGGCCGGTATCGGTCTTGCTGATCGCTACGAAATTTTCACCTGTTTCGAGCGGATAACTCTCTCCGAAAAATTCATTTTTTGCGAATTCTATAATTTTTGCGTCGTCCGAAACGGTCACTTCGCGGTGCATTCCGCCTTCGGCCGTTATTTTAGATCTCACGGATATCAGGATCTTTTCGGCGGCGCCCGTCTGGGCCGATGCTTCACCGCCCGGCCCCAATAATAAAGCCGCCGCGATAACGGCGGCGGTTAAAACAAACAAGAGCGCCGTCAGTGTTAATTTATTAAATTTATTGAATATTGTCGATTTAAACATTTTAAGCATTTTTATCACCGGCTTGAGCGCCGCCTTTATTTTTACCGGTGATGCCGACCATCAGCAGCCCCAGTTTTTCTTCGCTTGCGTCTTTCGACTCCATCGTTTCGAGCAGCTCGCCGTTATAGATAACGCCGATGCGGTCCGAAAGATTGATGATCTCGGAAAGTTCGGCGGATACCAGAAGTATGGCGACCCCCGAATCGCGCAGGTCTATGATTTTTTTGTGGATGAACTCGATGGCGCCGATGTCCACTCCGCGCGTCGGCTGGGCGATTATTATGAATTCGGGCCCCTTCGAAAGTTCGCGCGCGATGACTACCTTCTGCTGATTGCCGCCCGAGAGGTTTTGCGCGTTTATCTCGGCGGAGCCGCACCTGATGTCGAACGTTTCGATCTTTTCGGCGGCGTTGCTGTTTATAGCGCCTGAATTTATGACGCCCAGGGCGTTTGAAAAAGGCGGCTTATGAATGAGGCTTGTAACCAGGTTGTCCTTCACGCTGAATTTAAGCTGCAGGCCGCGTTTGTGGCGGTCTTCCGGGATGTGTGCGACCTTGTTGTCGTAAACGCGGTAAGGCGAAGCGCCGGTTATATCGGTCGCTTTCATGTCTTTATCGAAAAGTTTCACGTTTCCGCCGGCCGGCTTTCTCATGCCGCCGAGAACGTCGAGCAGTTCGGACTGACCGTTGCCCTCGACGCCCGCGATCGCGAACACCTCGCCGCGGCGGATGTCGAACGACACGCCCTTGAGGCATTTCAGGCCTTTGTCGTTAAAGGCCTCCAGGCCGCTGACCGAAATTTTAATTTCGCCGGCAGCGGCGGGTTTTTTGTCGACCTTGAATGAAACTTCGCGCCCGACCATCATTCTGGCTATCTCGTTTTCGTCGACGTCGCGGGTCGGTCTGGTGCCTATGGTTTTTCCGGCGCGTATGACCGTTATATCGTCGGTTATGAGTTTGACTTCCCTGAGTTTATGGCTGATAAAAACTATCGTAACTCCGTCTTTTCTGAGTTTGTCCATTATCTTGAGAAGATCGCCCACTTCCTGGGGAGTGAGGACCGCCGTGGGCTCGTCGAGCACGATTATGCGCGCGCCGCGGTAGAGCGTTTTCAATATTTCGACCCTCTGGGCGAGCCCGACCGAGATCGAATCGATCCTGGCGTCGGGATCTACCTTTAGCCCGTAGCGTTCGGACAGTTCGGACACGAATGCGCGCGCCTTTTTATAATCTAAAAAGAGGCCGCCGCCCGGCTCGCTTCCGAGTATTATATTTTCGGTGACCGTCAGCGGGCCTGCGAGCATGAAGTGCTGATGGACCATCCCTATACCGGCTTCTATGGCGTCTTTCGGACCGTCGAATCTGGCGGGCCTGTCGCCGATGAAGATATCGCCTTCGTCGGGCTCGAGCAGGCCGTACAAAATATTCATCAGCGTGGATTTTCCGGCGCCGTTTTCGCCTACCAGGCCGTGTATGGTGTTAGTTCTGACGGAAAAGGTAATATTGTCGTTCGCCACCACGTTCTTAAAACGCTTCGATATGGCGCGCATTGAAAGGGCGTGCATTTAATCTCCTTCAGCTTTGATTACATATCGCCGGATTCGCCGGACATGCTCGCTACGTCGAAATATTCGTTGGTTTCGCTCGCGCGCTTGTGGTAGTATAATTTATTGTAAAGCCTGGTGACGCCGTACAGTGCGCCCAGCGGAATGGCCACGAAATAGATTATGTAGTTCAAAAGCGAGATCAGATAGTAGCCGGCGTTTGAAAAATCGCCGCCGACCGCGGACGCCCATGGCAGAGTGAAAGCCGGGGTCGGAGCGAAGGCGTTGATGTTCCATATTATGATGGCTATGGAGAGGTAATTGACGAAAATATTGGGGAACACCGAGGCCGATGTCGTCCATTCAAGGCCCTGGGAACGATTTTTAGTGATAGGATAAAACAGGTTCGAGCCGAGATGCCCCGTCTGGTCGACGAAAATGTGCGACCACAGCGCGAGTATCGCCATGAAAAAGGCGTTTATCGCGAGCGGGTTGAAAAATTCGGCCATGTTTCCGGCGAAGAGTCCAGACCAGCCGGCGTATATGGCGAAGCCCAGAGGGCCCATGATAAGCCCGAGCGTGAGGCTGTGCGACCACTGGCGGTGCCAGGGGATGAATTCGATGCGGACCTTGCCGCCGTCGTATGCGAACGCGAAGTCGGGGCCTGAAAATATGCCCACTTCGGTGTCCTGATAATATGTGTTGACTATGTCGGCCTTGAATTTGGCTGTGTGAAAATGATCTTTAACGGGTCTGCTGCCCGGGACCGAAGGAAGATGGTCGATCAGTTTTTCGAGCGTTTTAGCGGCGCCGACCTCTTCGATGGATTTTTTCATAGTTTCGAAATCGGGCAGGTAGTCGAGGCGTTCCATGACGTGGCTCATCGTTTTGATCGAGCCGATCATGACGGTTACCTCTTTTCTTTTGTCGTCGAGAAAAATATTGATGGTGCGGTAGAAACTTCCGGAAAGCCTTATGATATCGACTTTCGTATAGACCGTCTTTTTTTGATCTAACGCTTCGTCAACGGCTTTGGCGTATCCTTCGGCTATGACCTTCGGGTCGAGGTTGTTCTCGTCGATGCGAAGGACGTGATCGTGTTTCCAGAAATAGCGCGCGAAGCGGAAATCGAGCGTATCGCACGAAATTCCAAAAAGCCCGCCTATCGGAAGAAAAAACGATTTATTCATGAAAACCGATTGCATTCCTACAGGAAAACAGGATGCGGTGGCTACTCCCGTCAGAAAATGGGTAATGCCTTTCATAATTCAACCTCTATTTATTATATATTTATTAATTGACGCATTAAATTATAAAGTAATTTTAATTATTTTTCAAGTTTAATATTTTTTATTACAAAAATAATATAATTTTAAAATTTTGTGATATAATATTTCAAAAAATTCAACACATGCATATAACTGAAACGGGTGATAAAATGGCTGAAAGCCGCGATGAAATTATAAAGAACAAGGAATCCATCAAAGGCCGATTGAGCGTCAGCATCGACGCGGCGCACCATGAGGTCAAAAGGCTCGAAAAGATAGATTTCGCCTTCTCGAATTTGAGGCTTCTGACCTTTTTTGTGGTCGTATTTTCGATATGGCTCTTCATTTACCAGGACGAAATAGCGGGCGCGGTCATCGGAATTAATTCGATAATAGCTTTTGCGGGCCTGATATATTACCATAACATAATATTAGATAAGCTCCGCAGAACCCGGGCTGAAAAAGAACTCGCCTGCGAGCGCAAAAGCCGCAGCGAGGAGAATATCGAAGGCCATAAAGACGCCGAAAAGTTTTTCGTCAAAGAAACGCTCGATCATCCGCTTTTTAACGCTGCGCCCCTTCGCGCCGGCGAAAAAAATTCACATACCGTAAGCGCCGACATTTTAAACGATCTCGATTTCTACGGCGGCGACGCCAATTTATTTTCGCTTTACAACACCGCCCAGACGTCGGTCGGCGTCAGAAAGTTTTATAACTTTCTTAAAACCCCTCTCCTGGAAGCGGCGGCGATAGACGAGCGCCGGAAGGCCGTAATGGAACTATCAGCGCATCAGGCTTTCGTCGACTCGGCGATGCTCGAACTTCACGAGCTAAGAGGCCGGCGGTTCAGCGAATTCATATCGGCCGTCAACGCGCCGCGCATACTGCCGCATAACATCCTGTTCCGCTACCTGCTGATGGCGCTTTCGGCGTCAGGCGTCATAACGCTTCTTACGGGACACTACAACGCGTTCGTATTTATTTATATATTCAACTTCGCCATGATAGCGGCCTTTTTCGAAAAATGCTCGCACATTAAAAAGAACTATCTTTCGATATCTTATTTCGCGCGTACATTTTCAAACATCAGCGGTGCGTTTTACCGCGCGGACTTCGGCTGCGCAATATTAAAGG
>MGFH01000033.1 GCA_001791795.1 Candidatus Wallbacteria bacterium GWC2_49_35 | reverse complement strand
ATACTTGTATTCCTCAATGCTGACAACAATCTCGACTCGTTCGGCGTAAAAGACGTCAACGAAATGGAAATGATCGGTTCCAGCGACCGCGTTAATATAGTAGTTCTTTTAGACCGCGAAGGCGGAGTCGCTAAAAAACTCTATATCACCAAAGACAACGACGCAAACAACATCACTTCGAAAGTCGTCGAAGAACTCGGCGTTTACGACATGGGCAACTACAAAAATTTAGTAGATTTCGTAGCGTGGGGCGTTAAAACCTATCCCGCTAAAAACTATCTGGTTGACATATGGAACCACGGTTCGGGCTGGAACAAAAAAAGAGCCCTTACGTTCAAAGGCATCTCCTATGACGATCAGTCCGGCAACCACATCACCACCGCTCAGCTCGGCGACGCTATGGCTTCGATACAGCAGCTACTCGGCAAAAAACTCGACATCCTTGCCATGGACGCCTGCTTAATGCAGATGGCCGAAGTTTGCTACGAAATTAAAGATTACGTTCAGTTCTGCGTCGCTTCCGAAGAAACCGAACCCGGCGACGGCTATACCTACGACACCTTCCTCGGCCCGATCGTAAAGAACCCCTCGATGGACGCTCTCGCTGTGGCTAAATTGACGGCTCAGGCTTACACCGAACACTACAAACTTCAGAATGAAGCCTGCACCCAGTCGGCTGTAGACCTCGCTTCGATGGACTCTTTCATGGCTAAATTCGATCAGCTCTGCGCGAAACTCGCTGAACAGATGACCGACAAAGCCGTAGTTACCGCTATCAAAAAACAGGTCCGTCCTTACACCCAGGCTTTCTACTACAGAAGCAATATCGATCTCGGCCATTTCTTAACGCTCGTTCAGAAAAACGTTAAAAATGACGAAATACAGACCCTCGTAGCTGAAACCCTCGCCCTCTACGGCGCTGGCCAGAATCCTCTCGTAGCCGGCAACTATATCAACGGCTCGTCGATGAAAAATGCTACCGGCCTCGCTATCTACTTCCCTTCGTACGCTCCGGGCTCGGACTACGGCAAGGTTAAATTCTCAAAAACCAACTGGACCCTTTTCTTAACGAAATACTTCGCAGCCGCATCATCGGTTCAGTAAGATAAAAATGGATGCCGGTTCGAACCGGTAAAACTATGAATTAATAAGAGGCCGCCCTCCGGGGCGGTCTCTTTTTTTCTTATAAATGTTGACAATCTTCATTTTATTGAGTAAAATTGATATACTATTTAACGCTCGGTAAAAGAGGTTGTTTATGTCTAAAAGAATATATTTATGCTTTTTATTAGGTTTTATAGCGGTTTTATGCGCTTACACGCCTTCATATTCCGCCGCCGGCGACAGCGGCGAGGTCGAAACACCT
The DNA here is from genome assembly GCA_001791795.1 of Candidatus Wallbacteria bacterium GWC2_49_35. Taxonomy (GTDB): domain Bacteria; phylum Muiribacteriota; class UBA9980; order UBA9980; family UBA9980; genus UBA9980. Next base: position 10,033 of record MGFH01000033.1, on the reverse strand, counting down.
TCGGCCGGCCTGCCGTACGCTTCCGATTCGGCTGAAGTTGCGGCGAGCTCGCCGTCCGGCTCCGATGAAGTGTCGGCGAGCGCGCCTGCCGATTCGTCCGAAGTTTCATCCGCTCCGGCAAGCCCCGCCGGCGGTCCTTTACATATCGACGCGGGCGAAATCTCCGCTGATATTACTAAACTTTTATCCGGCAATAAAAAAATATTTTTTCTCGAGCAGATGGCGGCGCTTAAAATGTCGAATGAAGGCGGCTCCGAAGTCGAGGGTACGCTGAACGCGCTTTACGACTCGCGCGAGTCGCTTTCTATGAAATTAGCCGGCCTCGCGGTCCGCGACGGCTCGGGCAGGGCGCTGAAGATCATCAAAGGCCGCATACTCGGCACTAAATTATACGAACTTTACGGCCTCGATTCTTTCACGTCTTACGCGCTAAACCATCCTGAATTTCCCGAGGGCTCGGACGGTACGGCGGCCGTTTCCGCGGCATCGACGGAGCGGTTGAAAGACTCTCTGCTCGAGCTCAAATCATTTATCGAACTCGAAAATTCAAGAGTGGTCAATTCGAATTCGTTCATATCCGAACTCGATAATTATATGGCGTCCCTTAAGGACGGCGAAACATCGACTGGAGCGTCCGATGGCGGCGGCCCCGGCCAGGATGGCGGCTTTTCCGGTGAAGAATCGAAGGTGCTGTTTTCCGTGCAGGAAGTTTCACCCGGCGCGAACTCGACCGACGCTTCCATCGACTCGCCCATTACAGTTAAATTCGACGCGGGAAAGTTTGCCGGCGCGAAAAATAAGATCGCGGTGAACGTCAGAACGGTCAATGTCGGCCAGAAATACTCGAAACCCGCGTCAGGCGATACCGGCGCGATAAAATTCAAATGGGACGCGGCGTTCTCGCTTCTAACGATAACCGCGGCGGCGCATCTGCAGCGTAACGCACTGTACAATGTTTTACTTGTATTCGACCATAAGATCCCCGCTCCCGCGAAGCGGAAGACCGGCGAAGACTCGCCGCAAAAGGGCTTTTTCCGCGACCGCAGCGTGAACGCGGGCTTATTTAAAACCATCGACGTAGATCTCGGCGAAATGACTGTCAAATACAGTTTCGACTGGAATTTTACGACGCAGTCCTACGAGTCGACATCGTCCGAAGCCGCCCTTTCTTCCGCGGAAACTTCGGCCACCGAAGAAACCGAACTTGGCGATAACTCGACCGCCGAGGTCGATCTTAAAGACAAGCGCGGCACCGAAGAGAACGAGATCGGCGATAAAGCCGCCGCCGGTAAAAACGGCACAGCCGAAAACGCCGTGAATAAAAAAGGTTCGATCATGGGCGAAGTTTTCGAGCAGCCCCAAAATATGCCCATGCTTGTGAATCGTTCGCCGGAAGGCGTTTCGATTATGAGCGCGAGCGAAATATTTGTTATTTTTTCCTGCGATATCGACCCGAAATCCATAAATAACGACACAATGCAGCTATTTTACGAAACGTCGAAGTCAGAATTCGAGAAACTGCAGTATAAACTGAAACTTGACGGCCGCCGTCTCACGCTGATACCGAAAACGCCTCTTTCGGCCAGCAAAAATTATAAGGTGACGGTCAATTCGGTGCGCACCGCGAAAAAACTCAATATGCCGATCAATGAAACTTTTCACTTTAAAACCGCATGCGCCGTCATGGGTGCAAAACTTTCTCGCGGCCAAAAAGATAAAAAGGAAGAAACGCTCGAAATAACAATTTCCGAAGATCTTGCGGATCTTAATATAAATTTTTTCGAGATCGAGAAGAAGAAAGAAAAACCCGTAGAATTCGATAAATGCGGTAAAATTTTCGCGGAACCGCGCAAGCCCGTCAAACCGGCTATCGTTTCTTTGGCGCTTGGCGCCGGCAAAAATGCCGCGCCGTCGCAGGGCGATGCTCTAAAAACGCCGGGCTCACGAAAGGCCCAGCAGAATAAGATAATAAAACCTCAGGGGCCGGTCACTATTCTGCTGAAGCCGAAAGTGCCGCTGGTAAAAGGACGCGAATATAAGATCGACGTTTTTTCAACGGGCGGGGTCATCGAAAACGGCATAATTAAATTCACCGCCAAATAATATTTCCATTATCGCTTGACAATAATATCAAATTTATGTATAATCCAATCAATTTTTTTATTTTTTGGAGGTTTTTTAATGCGCAATTTAAGAAGAGCCAAAATATTGGGTACCGGAATGTATTTGCCGGAAAAAAGATTGACCAACGCCGATCTTGAAAAGATGGTCGACACCACCGACGAATGGATCGTTACCCGCAGCGGCATCAAAGAACGCAGAATAGCCGAACCCGATCAGGCAGTTTCCGACCTGGCTATTCCCGCGGCGCAGATGGCTCTTAAGAACGCCGGCGTTTCGCCCGAGCAGATCGGCTGCGTCGTACTGGCATCCTTCACTCCTGACCGCACGATATCTGCCACGGCGTGCATTATCCAGCACAAACTCGGCTGCAAGAACGCCGGCGCTTTCGACGTCGAGGTCGCCTGCTCAGGCTTTATCTACGCCACGACGCTCGGCCGTTCGCTTGTCGAAACGCATGTATGCGATTACGTTCTGGTTATAGGCGCCGACATACTGTCAAAAGTCATCGATTTCACAGATAGAAACACCTGCGTGCTTTTCGGCGACGGCGCCGGCGCGGTGGTTTTAGGGCCCGCGGCGAACGAGGACGAAGGAATATTCGACGTGCTTCTCGGCGCTGACGGCGGCGGAGCGGACCACATCACCATTCCCGCCGGCGGAACCCGGATGCCGACCACTGTTAAAACGGTCGAAGACCGTCTGCATTACGTTAAAATAAACGGCAAAGAAGTATTCAAGTTCTCCACCAAAATAGTGGGTGACATGATAGAACAGGTCCTTACCAGAAACAATCTCACTCTCGATAACGTGAAACTTATAATTCCCCACCAGGCCAATATCCGCATAATCGAATCGGCCGCTAAACGCTTCAACTGCCCGCTGGATAAGTTTTATATCAACCTCGACAGGTACGGCAACACCGTCGCCGGCACCATTCCGATAGGCCTGCACGAAGCTCTCGGCGAAGGCAAGATCAACAAGGGCGACATCGTTTTACTCGCCGGTTTCGGCGGCGGGCTCACATGGGGTCTCGTAGCCATGAAATGGTAATGCTCCCGGAATCAACTTAAAACGTATTCAAATGAAATAGTTCATATAAAAAAACAGCGCCGGAAAAAGATCCGGCGCTGTTTTTTTTCGCGCGATACGGCCTGTAAAGTCTTTAGTTATTATCGGCTTTATCGATTGCTCCAGATTTTCAATGCTTTTCCGTTTTTTCGGACTTTTCCGTATTTTCATAATTGTCAGAAGCTTCCTCTGTCCGCGCGGATTTGATGATCTCATCGTACTGTTCGCGGATCACCCTGAATTTGTTAAATAGTTTTTTATCCTTGAATTTATCTTCGTTGGCGACTATGAAGTTCAGTATTTCATAGAAGTTTTTCGCGTGGTCCGTATTTTTGAGAAGGTCGAAAGCGATGGCTATCAGTTTATTGGCATTTTCGTATTCTTCTTTGTCGAAAAGAATTTTTGCTTTCATAAAATAAAGTTTGCCGGCGACCTCGGCGGCGTCGGAAACGCTGAATTCCACTACGACGGTGAAGTTCGTCAGCGAATCGCCGCTTTTGCGCTTTTTATCGTTCAGGTTTTTCTTGCGGGCCTTGTAAATTTCATAAAATCCGAGATATGAGTCTATGATCTTCACGGCGCCTTCGGCGTCGTTTGATTTGATCCGCGCCAGGGCGAGGTTGTGGCCCAGAGTCAAATACAGTTCAGCAAAATCCGGACCGGCGGCCGCGTCGTCTTTTATAATTTTTTCGGTCTCGTCCGCCAGGGCGCGCAATATTTTTTCCGCCTCCGTTACCTCTCCGGTTTCCAGCAGCAGCTCGCCAAGAAAATTGCGCGTCAGAATAAGCTCCCGGGTATCTTTTAACTCGCCGCATGTTTTAAGGAGCTCTTCCGTAAGGTTTTTCCATATAGGGCTGTTCTGGCGGAATTTGCACAGCGCGAGCGCCCTGATCTTTTCGAAACTGTCCTTGAGGCTGCCTTTTTTTTCATAGATGAATATGAGGTCTTCGAGGAGTTTCGAGGCGGCGTCGTAATTGGCGCAGTCGATGAAGATGTTCGCTATGCGGTTGATCTGTTCGAGCGTATCGGAACTGAGTTCCTTTATCCGCGCCTCGTCGTCGAGTTTTATCGAGCCGAGTCCGAGAAGCTCCGCGGCCTCGTCGAGCCGGCGCGCGGACTGTTTATAAAGGCCGAGATCGGAGAGGACCTTGGCAATCTTGAGCGCTATGGTTCCGGCGTCTTCGCGGCCGCCCTTTTGCTTAGCCATGGCGTACATTTTTTCATAGTAGCGGAGGTTGAGAGGGTTATATTCGAAGTATGAAAATATGTTGTTAAGCAATGATTTATAGATATATACAAAATATCCCGCGTCGGAGGTTTTGGCGAGTGCCTGCATGACCGCGTCGATATGTTCTCTGGCGCGCGTGAAATCTTCGAAACTCATCGCGATGACGGCGGCCGTCATGTTGTTCATGATGATTTCCTCGTTTTTTTCGCCGCCTTTATTATTTAATTTGAATATTCGATCGAGCGTCTTATAAGCCTCGCCGCGCTCGCCGAATTTGGCCATGATCATGGCGTATGTAAAAAGATTTTCGACGGCCTCGCCGCGGCGCAGCGATTTTTTTATCTCTTCGCCGGCTTCCTTGAACGAATTGGAGTTGGCGTAAATCGCCGATACCGCCATGTGGAGGTTTTTGAGATACTGCTCGTCCTTTATCCCGCGCAGTTTCGAGTCGATCTCGCTTTTTATCCGCTTCACCTCGGCCTCGAAGCCGAGTTCGCTGCTCAGGCGCATCATGTAAACCAACAGCCTGACGTAGTTTTGAACGTTGGATTTTCTCGCGCGTATCTCGAGCTGCTTGAGATGGCTGAAGCATTTGCTGTCTTCGCCTTCGGCATAAAGCTCGTTCGCCTTTTTGACGCCGGCGTCGAACTCGGCGTCTGACAGAGCGGAGGCGGGCGCCGCGGTAAACATCGTCAGCGCGAGAATCAGCGCCGCGAACAGGAATTTTTTATGCATGGAATCACCTTTATGACCTTTCTTTTTATATTGCATTATTTTAGCGATTATACTTTAAAAAAAAATAAAATTCAAGTATAATACTTTAAAAATTAATTTGCCGTCCCCGCCGGACGAACGTTCGAGAAAGGAATAACGCCTTGAAAGACCTGCTTTACAAAAATATTTATTTCGCCGCCTGCCCGCCTTGCGTCGAGCCGCGCGATCCCGCGCCCGGATCGAGCGTATCGCTCAGATTATTCGTCGGAAAAGCCGTTGCAGAGCTTATCGACGAGATCTTCGTCAGAATGACCTGCGACAACGAAGAACGCCGGATCAAAATGAAAAGATCGCGCGACGCCCGCGGCGAGTTTTATAGTTTTACCGCGAAGATCCCGCTGCTGGTTAAAACCACCGGCGTCAGGTTCAAGATATATTCTAAAAACAATATATACTGGCTGAACGCCCGCGGCTTATACGCCTATCATCCGAACGATTATTTCGACTTCAGGATAATAGCCGGAAACGACGCGCCGGCCTGGGTCAATAAATCGGTTTTTTACCAGATATTTCCGGACCGTTTCTGGCATGGCCTTTCGCCGGAAGAATACGCGGCGCGCGAAATACAGGAAAAAAAATTCAAAAGATTATACGGCGGCCGCGAGGTTTATTTCAGGGGTATAGAGCCGCGTCTTAAACGCTGGAACGAGCGGCCCGACAAAAAGTCGCTGGGATACGAGTTTTATATGGGCACCCTCGGCGGGATCGCTATGAAGAAGGACTACCTGAAGGAATTGGGCGTTAACGCAATTTACCTTACGCCGATATTCAAATCCCCCACGAACCATCGATACGACACCATTGATTATTTCCAGGTAGATCCCTTGCTGGGCGGCAATTCCGGCTTCGAAAAATTCATGAGCGAGATGCGCGGCGTGAATATGCGCGTTATACTCGACGCGGTTTTCAATCATTCCGGCTTTTCATGCGATATGTTCAAAAAGGCGAAAAAAGGAATAAAGCCTTACGAAGAATTTTACAGTTTTCACGGAAAGGGCCGCGCTCGTTACGCCTGCTGGCTTGGCCACGGCAGCCTTCCGAAGCTGAACTACGCTTCCGAAAAACTGCGCGAGCTAATATTCAGGGGGCCTGGATCCGCCGCCGCCCGATGGCTTTCGCCGCCCTACGCCATCGACGGGTACCGCCTGGACGTGGCGCATATGATAGGCAGGAACGCTTCCAGCGAAGGTAACGCCGAAATAATCGCGGAAATGAGAACGGCGTTCAAAAAGCACAGGCCGGACGCGTTCGTTGTGGCCGAGAATTTTTTTGACCCGTACAAAATGATCGAAAACGATTGCGTCGATTCCGTTATGAACTATCACGGATTCACGTTTCCGGTGATCGCCTACCTGTCCGGGAAAGACCACGGCGGCCGCCCCAACGCCCTTACGAGCGCGGAGTTTTGCGACTGGGTAATGGACTGCTACGCGAAACTGCCTCAGGTGCGCGCCGATATCATGTACAACCAGCTGTCGTCGCACGACATTTCACGCCACAACTCGCTTCTGGGAAGAGACTATAAAAAAATTTCGGCGGCGCTCGTTTTCCAGTTCACGCTTCCTGGCGTTCCCTCGATTTTTTACGGTGACGAGATCGGCCTTACCGGCGTGGGAGATCCGGCTTGCCGCGCCGCCATGGTGTGGGATGAAAAACGTCGCGCCACAGCGCTTTTTGAAGCGTACAAAAAACTTGTCGCTGCGCGAAAAAAATATGACGCCCTCGCCTATGGCGGGTTTCGGATAATCCGCGTCGAAAACGGCGTTATCTGCTATATAAGAAAACACATGAAAGAAACGGCGCTGTGCATCGTGAACACTTCCCCGAGCGATGCCGAGTTGCGCTTCAAACCGGCGGAGCTGTTCATGACGGGCGCGGTCGGCCGGGTGGAGCTGATATTTGATTCAACTGAATTCGAAGGTTTAGCGGCCGAAAAGAGGGGCGCTAAAGAATTTACCGCCAACGAAATAAAGGCCGCGGGCGGGTCGCTCGAAATGCGCGTGAGGCAAAGTAGCTCGCTCGCGGTTTATATCAGGGAGGCCCGGTAGATAGATGTTATGGCGTGGAACACGATTATGCCGCATGCCGTCGAAAGATTCAGCGAACGCACTCCCGCTTGCAGCGGTATCCTGACGGTGTTTTCGGCGTGCCGCTCCAGCAGGTCCGCTTCGATCCCGGCGCTTTCCGGGCCGAAAACGATGTAATCGCCGGGTCGGTAGCCGAACTCAAAGTAAAGGCTCCGCCCGTTGGTGGATGTCAGAATGACGCGCGGCGGCTCTTTTAAAGACTCCGCGCTTATTTTTTCGGTGAATTCGTCGAAATCCGCGTATCTTTTTATGTCGAGCCGGTCCCAGTAATCGACGGCGGCGCGTTTGAAATGCTTATCGGTTTTTATGTCGAATCCCGGTTTTCCGACTATGTGAAGGTTCGTTCCGCTCGCGTAGCATAGCCTCGATATGTTTCCGGCGTTCGGAGCGATCTCGGGCCTTATAAGAACTACATTCAGCCCGGCGCGTAAAATGGCGCCGTCCGCCGCGCCCGGAAAGGGCGAATTATCGATATCGTTTGCGCTGTACCAGTTCATGGCCCGATTATATCACAAACCGGCTTGTTTTACAATCCCGTAAGGGCTTTTTCATTTTAAAAAGGACCGCTGATTTTAAGGGATATTATTAAGTAGGAAATTTAACGGATATATGATATAATGTTTATCCGAAACTGATGAAAAACAACGCGCAAACAAGGGTTTTCCGAATGTTAAATGCCGGATGAGACCGCAGACCGCGAACATAATTTCGGCCTTCATGCCCTTATAGTAATATTAATATTTTTATGATTAAATGATCTTTAATATAATGAGGAGCGACCAATGACGAAATTTTATCAAATCGAAAAAAACGGGCTGATCGAACTTGCGCCGGGGGTCTCCGAAAGCCTGAAATCGAATTCGGTCTACAGCGACGATCTCAAACCCGTCGCGATCGGTGAGCGGACCTGGAACTACTACCATATAGCTACCCTGTGGATAGGAATGAGCGTTTGCGTCCCCACATATACGCTCGCATCCGGGCTTATAGCAAGCGGAATGAACTGGTGGCAGGCCGTTATCACCATATTTCTAGGCAACATGATAGTTTTGATGCCGATGGTTCTCATCGCGTTCGCGGGCACGAAATACGGCATCGCTTATCCCATCTTCTGCAGGGCGTCCTTCGGCGTCAACGGAGCGCACCTGCCTTCTCTTCTGCGCGCCGGGGTCGCCTGCGGCTGGTTCGGCATCCAGAGCTGGATCGGCGGAGAATTCCTGTTCAGCGCGCTTACGGGGATCATTCCTTCACTGGCCCTTTATCCGAACTTTAAGTTCGTTACATTCATTTTATTCTGGACTATAAACGTATACATCGGCTATAAGGGTACCGAGTCCATCAAGTGGATGGAGTCTTACGGCGCGCCGATATTAATAGGCGTCGGCTTCGTCGTGATCGCATGGGCCGTTTACGCCGCCGGATCCGTTTCAACACTGCTTTCCGCCACCGACAGGATAGCGGCCGTTCCCGGAACTTTGAAAACCTCATTCGCGGCGCTTTTTCTGCCGTCGCTGAACGGGATGATAGCTTTCTGGGCGACCATCGCGCTCAACATTCCCGATTTCACCCGTTACGCCCGCAGCCAGAAGGACCAGATAACAGGCCAGATACTCGGCCTGCCTACAACGATGGCTTTTTACGCTTTCGTTGGCGTTTTCGGCACTCTCGGCTCCATAATCGTTTTCAACCGCGCCATCTGGAATCCGGCGGAACTCATCGACGCTTTCCACTCGCCGCTTTTGAGCCTTTTCGGCGGCTTAGTGATATTTCTGGCCACCATCACGACCAATATCGCCGCTAATGTCGTCGCTCCCGCCAATGCGTTCGCCAACCTCATGCCGAAAAAAATAACCTACCGCGCCGGCGTTATAATCACAGGGATCATAGGCATTCTTATAATGCCCTGGAAACTTTACTCCGACCCTTCCGGCTATATATTCAACTGGCTGGGGGTTTACGGCTCTTTCCTGGGGCCGCTGGCCGGCCTCTATATTTCGGATTACTACATATTAAGAAAACAAAAATTGAACCTGTATGATCTGTATCTCGACAAATCGCAATATTATAATTATATCGGCGGCTTCAACCCGGCCGCGCTCATAACATATTTCATATCGATCTTTCCGTTCTGCCTCGACCTGCTTTATAACACTTTTAACGGCCATGTCGTCAACAGTTCCTGGATCATCGGCCTGCTGATCTCGTTCATGGTCTATCCGATTTTTTCGAAGAAGGACGCGTCTAACTTCGGCGGCTTCGATTCGGTCACGGACCGGCAGGCATTATAATTTTTTTAAGTGTTTGCAATCGAAATCGCCGGCAAAATCTTTGCAAGCGGCGCTCATATATTATTAGTTTAGAATATACGGATGTCCGGCTCTGACCGACGATCCATAAAATCGTTTAGTTTAAATCGCTATTTATATTGACATAATCGGCCCGTTATTTTATAATAAGGTCAATTTTATTTTATGCTCAAGCATAATTAAAAAATCGGGGAGGTAGTATCGTATGAAGTTTAACAAATTAATTCTGGCGCTGATAATTTTATTATTGTCGGCGAACCTGGCAGAGGCGAAATCGAACATAGTGTCCGAAACGCTTCCGAACGGCGCTAAAATTTTTGTGCTCGAGGACAACAACAGCCCGCTGGTGGCGCTGCAGATATGGATCAAAACCGGAGCGGTGCATGAAGAATATAAAACCCGCGGCATGTCGCACTTTTTAGAGCACCTTCTTTTCAAGGGCACCG
>MGFH01000032.1 GCA_001791795.1 Candidatus Wallbacteria bacterium GWC2_49_35 | reverse complement strand
GATCTCGTCGTAAGTAACGATAACGTTTTTGGGCGGCAGTCCGGAAATTACAACCGTTGCGCTCGCGGCAGCCTTCGAATATTTTCCCGCCCGATTAACAGCCTTGATAAGGAACGTGCGCGATGTCTCACGGTCGGCCATGAACTGGAACGCGACGCCGGTCAGACCGGTTGCAATGATCGAAGCGAGCTCCCATACCGGACCTTCACGCACTTCGTAATTTGAAAGATCGATGTCCGTGACCTTGTTCCACAGCAGCAGAACGTTTTCGCCGTTCTGAAGCGCCTGAAATCCGATTACGTTCGAAGGTTCGACGTATGAAGTATAACTCCTAAGAACTTCGTCGCTTTCGAATCCAGAGGCATTTCGGGCTCTAAGACGGATTGCATATGTATCAGTATTCGGCACGGTCCAGGTGAAGCGCGTTTCCTTGGTTTTTATCAACGTTGTTCCGCTCGCCCAGTCGATGCCGTTTCTGATTTCATACTCGATGACGTCCAGGTCGGGGCTCTCCGCCCAGGTCATAATCGATTTTGTTCTGTCGGCGGGGGCAGTCGTAATAATAAAATTCGTCGGCGCCGTCGGATTCATCGAAATAAGGATTTCAAAAAGCGTCGGACTGGCGCTCTGATTTCCGGCTTTTGATATTGCTTTAATCCAGAATTTATAAGTCTTTTCAACCGTCGTAGTCGCATCATAAAATGTTCCGGCAACATTTCCGAAAACAAGCGATCCCGTGTCCCAGCTGTTGCCCTCGTGAATTTCATAGTGATCGACATCGCGCTCCGGAACCGCACTCCAAGTAAGCCGCAATTTGCTTTTATCGTTGACGGCGCGCGTTCCGGTGAAGCCGCTCACGTTCGAAACTTCGACCGAAAAAGCCCCGCTGATATTGAGAATCGACGAGTAATGACCGGCGACGTTCTTCGCGCGAACCATAAAATTATAAGTGCCGCTCGTCGAAATGACATGCGTCACGCTGGCTTCTTTCACTATTCCGACGACCGCGCCTGTAGCCCAATCATTTCCCAGGCGCACTTCATACATGATGACGTCCGGATCATTCACCGGCGACCAGGACACGCCGAGGCGCGTGCGATCATTCAGGTCTTGCGTTATCGCACCATTTACAGGCGCAGCCGATTCGAAGCTGAACTGGTTTTCCGCGCCGGCCGGCGTGGCCGAATAATAACCGCCGAGGTTCACCGCGCTGATCCAGAAACGATAAAACCCGCTCGCCGGCAACTGGTAAGAAAAGCTTGTGGTCTTGATTTTTCCGATAACAGTGCCGTCGGCCCATGTGTCGCCCATCCTGATTTCGAAATTCGCCAGATCGACTTCGGTGATCGCGCTCCAGGATAATAAAACTTTCGTCCGATCGTAAGGGTCAGCCACGGCGGCAAAGCCGCTCACATTTGAAGGCTCGACCGTCACATTGACGCTCGCGACCGCCGGCGTGACGGAAAGATTGTTCGAAGTGTCAACCGCAAAAACCTTGAAATTATGGGCGCGTGTTGCCGTAGCGATATAGGTGTATTTCGTTTCGGTGAGATAGTTGGATATGTTGACATCGCTTTCCGTTACCAGATAGCCTTTCAGGTCGATATTTCCGACGGCCGGCCATTCCAGCCTGATGCGCGTTTTATCGTTCGGGTCCTGAGTCGCCGTAAGGCTCGCGACGTTATCCGGCGGCAGGTTTTTGCCTGTGATATAGCACGGCTGTGAGATCACGCCAGGCGACAGTATGCCTATTTCGTTGACCGTGCACACTTTAACAATATAGGTTTCGAGCGGCTTCACGCCGGATATAGTTATGGCCGCCTCTTCCGTGATTCCCCATTTTATCCAGTTCGCGCCATTATCGCGGCTGTAAAAAACATGATATTCCGTCATGCGCCGGCCGCGCGGCACGCTCCACGAAACATACATAACCGATATTACGCTGCCGTCGCGCTGCGCGTAAGTCTCCTGGCCGAGCATCATGTTGGATACGTCGGCGTAAGGAGTCAGGGCGCTATAGTTGATCACCGGCGCCGTTCCGCTTTCGTCATAAACCGCAGCCACATATTCAAGCGCATTTATACGGCGCGTCTGATCGCTGGCGCGGCCGATGTTGACCACGCGGAAAGGCTTGGCAGCAATATTCACTTTTCCGAGCGAATAAACGTCATATTGTATTGGCAGCGGCGAGAAAGCCACTGTGACCGTTATCGTGTCAGTAACGCGCTCCTGGGCCGCGGCCGCGATCGTTTTTTCTACAATGATGTCGGATTCGCCCAGGCGGACATAAATCGTGTATGTTTCATTCGCCTCAAGCGTAACCGTCGCATCGAGTTTGAGCGTCGTACTGTTGACCACCGTCATAATACGGCCGCCAAATCCCCACTGCGGCACGTCGTGTTGTATTAAAATAATATCGCCGGCCTGGCAGGCGATAGCGTCCACGTCCGTTTCGAACGATATGCTGCGCTTCCAATATTTATTGATGCGCAGGCGATAGCTCGCCTCTTTAAACGCCTGGTCACGGCTCGTTATTCCGTTAAGAGCTATTTGAGTCGGATGCTTTATGCGGTCAGACGATTCCCAGTCATCACTATAGACGGTCAATATATTGCGTTCGTAATTTGATTCGGCGTCGTTGAAAGTAACTTCGATCGCATTTGCGCGGTCTTTCATTTGTAAGAATTCTTCGCGAAACGTATCTTTTATGATATTTCCGACAGTAAAGAGCTGTACCGGCGTGCCGGGCTTGTCGCAGATCGCGCTGTATCTGGTGCCCTTCAATATGACTTTGCCGCGGCCGCAGTTTTCTATCTCGCGCAGAGCCGTCCAGAGGTCATCTGCCTTGTCGAGGTAATAATTGACCTGCAAGCCTTTTTGAGTGCAGAAATCCGCCCAATCGCTGAAATCCTGATAAATCATTTTTTCTTTCGGGGCGCCAAAAACGACGATGTCGTCCATTTGCGTTTCGAAATTATAAATCAGCTTGGCCCGATGTATGAGGTCATAGGACGCCCACGCCGGATTATTGGCAGGCTTAACCTGGTATGTGTTGGTGGTAGAATTATAGACGTAAACGTTAGAGCGCGTCGCAACACATGTTATATTCGGAAGCGACCCCGAAAGCTGACCAGTGGCGAGCGCCCGAATACCGATAAGAACTTTTCCGGGCCGGACAAAGTCGTCATACATTATAGCCGATAACTGCGACCAGTAAACGCGCGTCGTATCGCGCGCCGTGATACCGGATTTCGCCGTGCAACGCGTCCTGACTTCGTATTGACCTACCGGTTTATAATCGACCCGGAAAGTCCGGCGTACCATAGATGAGCTCGCCGCCGCGATTACGCTCGCGCTGTATGTCGTTATTTCGATCTGGAAAGAATAGCCTACGCCGCAGCTATAATAAGAACTGACATCGAAAACGATAAAGCCGTTCGAGTAACGCAGCTCGGCGGCCGCGTCCGCCTTCGCGCCGCTGACCGAGCCTACCACAGAAAACTTTTTTCCGTATGTTCGGGTTGGAAATCCGCCGTTGGCCGTTTCCGTGCATGTGATCGTCCACGTTTCGGCGATCGCGCCGGCGGCGGCGCTGACGTTATAAATCGCGCCAGCTCCATTATACGGCTGACCATTAAGCGTCAGAGAACCTATTTTCAATTTCTCGCCGAAAAAGTTATTCCAGTTATCTTCATCGCCCTGGCCTTCGATCACTTTACGATATTGCGCTTCCAGCGTCACGCTAGCGGCGGCAAGCGCGCCGTCGTCATTGACGTGATAAAGCCCTGAAGGACAACTGAATTCAATTTCAAGACCCTCGGCCGCGTTGCCGTCAGTCTGATGTTTTACCCAGGCGCCGGCAAGTTCAAGTTCATAAGAAAGCGGCTGGTCGCCGAACGTATCGTTAAAATTCTGGATTACAGTCTGGTTATTCGTTCCGAGCCGAATGTCTTTCTCGACACCGGCATAATTTTCAATCGGATTATCGTTGATTTTTATGTTTGTAACGCTATCGATTGGCCCTTCGCCGACACAAAGCAATATGTTCAGATACTGTTTTTCTCCGTCGGTAGTGACATGCTGCGCGAGGATCGTCAGCGTCGGCCTGACCGTACCAAAAATAATACCGAGCGAGTGTCCCTGGCCGGCGAGCGGCGTCGAAGGATTCCAGGAATATGTCGGCGACGTCGTAGCAATGTCGAGCTGCGGTTTCGGCGTCATCTTCGAGATGATCATGCCGCCGACATACATTACGGCCAGGGCGGCCAGGTAGCCGGCAAAGCTCCACGATCCCATAGCCAGCGCGGTCGAACCCATGAAAGCGCCGTCGGATACCATCGATCCCACGCCCATCGAAACGACCGACAGCGCGATACCGGCAATGAGCGCCAGCGTATTTTTCCCGCCGCCCTCTTTTCCGATCATCGGGCTTATCGCCATGTACGAGCCTTTAACCAGATACGTTTCCGGCCATTTATCGCGGTCGACGATATGGCCGTTAACGCTCACCACTACGTCTTTTTCATTTTCGCCGGCGACGTCCTGAACGTATGCGTCAAGCATTTTTTCGGGCTTATATTCAATTTTTCTGATGGTCCGGTCGCTATGATCGAAAGGATTTCTGATTTCGACCACGGTGATTTTATTCATTTTCAATCCTTTAAAACCAGTCTGGAATATAAAAGCCTTCGATCATGTGACGCCAGGCCGGCGAATCTATTCTGTCGATGTTGACTCCAATTTTTTGCCTGGTATGCATAAAGCGGCCGTTGCCTATATAAACACCCGTATGATTGCAGTATAAAGGGCTGTTAAAACGGATCACGACAAGCGACGGAACGGGCAAATCGGCGGCATTGCATTTTTTCCAGAACTGCCGGCTATCGCTGATTGCCGTATCGATGCGGCTTGCTTCCTGGCAGCCGATTTTATAATCAGGCAGCATACCGCCATAACGTCTGAATATTTCCATTGCAAGACCCCAGCAGTCAAAGCCTGTTTTAATGTCGCGGCCGCCGTCGGTGAAACGGACTCCTATAAGATCACTAAGCATTTTGACCCATTCCTTTCTTGCTGCTTGCTATATAAAAGTGCCGCCGGACGGTATTGAAGGCTCTCCGCCATACCTGACAGAGTTTTCACGTTCACGGCAATTTACAAGGCTTTTATTGCATGTCGGATGATCGAGTTTAACCGCCGCGCTCACGGCGCATTCCGCGCCGCCATATTCGAAATGACAAAAGTTCTTCAATATTCTGCGCTCGGGCCGGCGCGCCATAAGCGGATATCCGAGGCCCAGAGAAAAAGTGACCCATTGCGCATCCGCCGACGTGCTCGTGATTTCAAAAGTTTCTTCATATTCGGCCTGGGTGAGATCGAGATGTTTCGAATGGACAACGAATAATTTTACGGTTGCTCCGATCCCGCCGTCGCCCTGTTCGAGATAATACTGGATCGTCCGCGTGACGTTCGACACCTTGACGGCAAGCGTCTGTAATTCGCCTTTGCTGTCTTCGCTGATTTCGTCCGGTTCAAAAGGAAAGGCGGTCCAGGTATATCCGCGCCATGTTACATCATCAGTATTGCGGACCAGCCGCAAGGTTTCATTCAAAACCGGAATCGTAATTTCGAGCAGCACCAGCCAGGCGCCATCGGCCGCCAGTTTATTCTTTTCAATTTTTGCCGCTGCCGATATGTTGAGCATAGCCGCTATACCTCACGAATCTGGCAATCTACGTAATACCAGTTATAGTCGATGGCGTCCCGCCTTGGCGGAGCAACGAAGCGATATTCTTTGGTGACGTTCGTTATCGGGTGAGTCCAGTTGAATGAAAGAGATCCCGCAGCCGTCGTCGTGTCATAAAAAGTGTCGAAGGTCGATTTATCCGTCGCGCTCATGCGAGTCCATTTCAGCGTATAGTCTTTTCGCTGCCTGGTAAAACGGCGTCGTGTTTGCTCGACGCCGTTCTCGAATTGTGATCTTATTACGCCGTCTTCGCTTCCTTCGCTCAGTGGATAGACGGGATTTTTGATTGACGTAGGCCAGTTGATAGCCGTTGCCATAGTTATGCACCTGCCCTTGCGGATATCATATCGCGTATATTGCCTGTATTATTGGCGATTGCCTCCAGGACCACATTCACTACCCAGCGCTTGCCGTCCCATTTGGCTTCCTGCTTCACTTCGGTTTTCGCCGCGGGGCTGCTGTTATAAACATTGACCACGGGAGCCGCTCCCTGGCCGCCGCCCGCCAGCGCATGGTTCGGAATTATCGTTCCGCTCTGGCGCGGCATAAAGACCTCGGGCCCGCGCTCGCCGACGACATAAGGCGTGCCGGCATAAACGGGTCCGCCGTCCGCGCGGCCGCCGATGCTGGGCAAAATAAAAGATATGAGCTTCTGCGCGAAAGCGTTTGCCAGGGCATTCGAAATAGCTCGCGCGACGCCCTTTAAAAAGCTGTTCACGTAGTCGCCAAGGCTTTTGAGCTGTCCTGTCATGGCGTCAAAAAAGAATTCCTGAAAGGCGCTCTGCATCGACTGAGCCGTTTGCCTGCCGACCTCTTCCATGTTTTTCGCCCAGGTCCCGAATGAATCGGCCGTCTGCTTGAGGCCGCTCACGAATCCGCCGGCCGCCGTCGTAGGCGTGGATTGCAGGCTTCTTTCGGTTTCCGCGAGCTGGCGTTTAATTTCGAGCCGTTCCCTGGCGGTTTTCTGCTCGTCCGCGAGCTGCTCGGCAAGATAGGCTTTTTTATTGATAAGCTCCTGGCGGTTAAGGCGGTCTATCTCTTCCTGCGTCCGGATATTTAAATCGAGATCGAGCTGGTTATACTCGATGCGCATGTTAAACTTTTCAACCTCGGCCTGGCGCTCTTTATCGTCGCGTTCTTTTTTAGCCTGGGCGAGTTTAAGACCTACTTCGTTTTCTACCACTATTCTCGCCTGCATATCAGTGACCGGGTCGCCAGTTCCGAGCGCTTTGAGCCGCGCTTGTTTTTCTTTTTCGATGCCGGCGATCGCGATCTGGAATTCAGCTTCAGCCTGCGCCTTTTTGTCATCGAGCATTTTAGCCGATATTAATTTTGTATCGTTTCCCATGTCTATCCAGGCATCACGCCAGGCGCGCTTGATAGGCTCCGTCATTACGCTCTGATATTCGCCGATCTTCGCTTCCAGCGCCGACGTGTCGAGGCCTTCCATTTTGCCTTTAGCGACGAGCTCGCGCTGCATTTTATCGATTTCGTCATTTATTTTTGACATGCCGAGCTGATAAGACGATCCGGTTTCGGATATGATTTTCTGATTGAGATCGTTGAAGGTGTCCTGGATGCGGTTCGCGAGTTTAAATACTTTATCTTCGCCGCGGCCGCCGCCGGAACTTCCGCCTGAAGGAACGCTTCGGCCTGAAAAACCGCTATATTTGTCTGAATTGGACGGGCCGGTATAGCCCAGCGAAGTTTTATCGGCGCCGCCGGATGCTTTTTTAAATGCCGGAATATTGCTGACATTTGTTTCCGATGCGTCACCAAATTCGCTATAGCCGCGATTTTCATTATTAACTGAAGACGGCGAATTTTTGCTTATGTCAAAATTGATTTTCGCTTCTTTATATCCGCTGAAAGTCATCATGTCATAAACAAATTTACCGATTCGTTTACTTTTGTTCTCAAAATTAACGATAGTTTGCTCAGCGCCGGCGGCAACATCTCTTATTCCCTGTCCGAGATATTTCACGCCATACCTTATCCCGAGCATCGATGCCGATAAAATATTCATGCTCGCCGCAAGCGTCTGTACCGTTAAATTTACCGTACCGGACGCTATTCCGAAAAAATCGAGAGCATTTCCGGTTTCCCTGGCCTCGCGCGCCATTATCTTAAAGGCTTCAGCGCAATCTATCAACGACTTATAAACTTCTTTAAGAGTCGCCTGCCACTCTTCCGGAACCAATATTTTAAAAGTTTCTTCCACACCGATCGTTTTTATGGCGGTTTTTACCTTGCTCGTCCAGGCATTGACTTCCTTCAAAGTATCGACAAGGGCGGTATATATCGGCTCTCCAATCGCCGCGCCGATCGCCGAAAAGTTATCTTTTATCGTGCTGACTTGAGTGGTTAAAGTATCGTTCAGCCGCTCCATCAAGCCGCCGTAACGCTCGTTGATGCCTTCGACAAGCGCTTTAATTGCTACGTCGGCATTGATGCTGTGCTTGCCGATGTTCGCTATCTGATCGCCGGTTAATTTTAGTTTATCGGCGAGGATAGGAGCAGCCGCGACGCCCGCCTCCATGAGCTGAAGTAACTCTTCCTGCTGAACGCGGCCTTTTTGTTTAATCTGCGAAAGCGCCAGCGTTATGCGTTCGAGGCCTTCGGCGCCTTTACCGCTCGCGGCCGCGGCGTTGCCGAGCGCGTTCATCGTCGGTATGACGTCGCGCGCTGCCCAACCGGCGTTAAGCAGCAGCTGTGCAAGCCTTTGAACGTCAGGCATTTCGAAAGGTGTTCGTTCGTTGAATTTATCGAGATCATTCATGAACGCGCGCGCAGCCTCTTTCGAACCTTTAAACATGGTTTCAAAAGAAATCTGAGCGCGCTTCATTTCGTCGTTATAGCCTAAAACCGAACTTTTCGCGGCATCGACTAAGGTCGATAAACCGTTCAAAGCGATCTGGGCCGTCATGAAACCCGCCGCCTGCGTAATTATAGATTTAAAACCGTTAGCTATGGCTAGTAAGCCGGAAGAAATACCGCCGAAAGATGATGATGAAAGTTTTGAAAGAGAGCTGTTAACTTTATTGATTTCCGCCGAAGAATTGCCGATATTTTTGAGCGAATTGCCGACGTTTTTCAGCGCCGCGGATGCCTGATCTATCGCCTTGATCGTAATTTCGATATTATTGTTAGACATTTTTCGCACCCTCTTTCGGCATACAGCTCTTCAGGCAGTTATATTCAAGAGCCGTTATTTTTTTCATCATTTCATCATCAATAGTGATTTCAAGAAAATCGGCCATTTTGAAAAGCACGTTGTAGTCCAGTCCCACGAGGCCGCCCATACCGACACGCCATTGAGTTGAACATGCATTCCAGAGTTCCCAGGCTTCGAAATTTTCAGGCAGTAATTTCGGCGGCTGATTTTCGCAGCCTTCGGGTTTTCGGCATCGAAGTTTTTCAGGCGTCCGGGAAAAGTTTTTTCGACAAGCCGCGCAAAATCCGACGATATCTTTGTCGTTTAACTTCTCCCAGACCTCGATTAGTTTTTTATTGATTCAGGGCCGCGGTTCGCGCGAATATAAGTATCCGTCGCGAGATCGCGCAGCTGGTAAAATTCAAGGTTTTCGATTTCGGCCAGGTCGCCATAAATTTCATCGATTATGTAATCGATGGTTTTTATGACTATGGCCGGGTTAGTTTCGGCTTCAGGGTTAATAGCGGGATCGAGGCCGGAAGCGCGGAACGCTTTAATCTTAGGTCGCGGCATCGGCCTGACCTCTATCGGGTGATACGATTTCCGCTTCGATTTTTCCGGCACTTCCGCGGTAGCCGTGGTCGCCTTCTGATCGTCTTTTATGTTCTCGATATTTTCCAATTTAATACTCTCCTTATAATTTTTTTATTCCTTTATGAACTTCAAGAACCTTTCTAAAACAATATTAAATTTGGTTACTTCTGCTATGCTCAACGTATCAACGAATTTTATCCATTTTTTCTCGATTATATTCTTCATTGCTGTCACACCACAGATATAACCAATGACCCAGCCAATTACGATGCTTATTATGATATACACAGTTCCCCCTATTATGCGTAGCTCGGAACATCGTTTACGAGCGTAGTGATCAGCGAGGAATT
>MGFH01000031.1 GCA_001791795.1 Candidatus Wallbacteria bacterium GWC2_49_35 | reverse complement strand
TAAAACAGATAGCCGAACTTCTTTACGCCGACGTATTCGCCACCGGCGACAGAAACCAGAAAAGGATCATCCTCCAGAAACTGGGCGACCTTTTAAGAAGCCAGAACATAAATATATTCAACGAAGCGCTCGTGCGCGAGATCGAAGCTAAAAAACTCGCTCCGGTGGTCATTTCTGACGTGCGCTATTCTATGGAATACGATTTTTTCGTTTCCAGGGGCTTCATTCCCGTTAAAATAAGCATCGAAGACAGCGTGCGTTTCGAGCGCCTCCTCACGCGCGACGGCTCTTACCCGTCGATCGAAACCCTCAACCATAAAAGCGAAAACGATATCTGCGCGGCCAGCGGGAACCTCTTCGTCGAAGTCGACAATAACCACGGCTTCGCCGAGCTCGAAAAAAACACCGCCGAACTCATCGAAAACCAGATAATAAATTATAAAAAACTCGTATCCGGCAATACCGCCGAAACCGCTCATCAGACTGACTGCTACATGAAATCAGCCGTCATGTAATTTTCGGCGGAACGCATCGGCTCAAAGGAGTTGATTTTTATGTTACGAAAACCTTGCGTGGCCGGACAGTTTTACAGCGCCGGCGCCGGGCCGTTGAAACGCGAAATCGACGCCTGCTTCAATTCAAAATTAGGGCCAGGAAAACATTTCGAACAAAAGGCCCCCGGAGAATCGTATTTTTTCAAGGGAGGCGTCGCGCCTCATGCCGGCTACATTTACTCGGGATACGAAGCGGCCCACCTGTACATGAGAATGTACGAAGCCGGCCTTCCCGAAACCGTTGTTATCATCGGCCCTTGCCACAGGGCGTTTTCAGAAACAGCCATAGGGGTTTTTTCGGGCAGCGGCTTTGAAACTCCTCTCGGCGTGTGCGAAAACGATCTCGAACTGGCCTCGCTCATAGCCGCGAAACAGCCTTTTCACTTTAACGACGGCGTACATCAGTTCGAGCATTCGCTCGAGGTCCAGGTCCCTTTTTTGCAGTATATGTACGAAACGGCGAAAAAACCTCTTAAAATAGCGGCGCTCTGCGTCGTGGACCAGAGCCTCGAAACGGCGATGTCGGCTTCCCCGCTGCTCGCCGAAACACTTAAAAGCCGCGGCAAAAACTTCGCGATAATCGCCTCGTCCGACTTCTCGCACTACCTTGCGCCGAACGAGGCCGCCAGATACGATAAATACGCCATCGACGCCATACTTAAGCTCGACACAGCCGGAATGTACGAAATGATAGAAAAATACGACATATCGATGTGCGGCTACGGCCCCATCGCCATTTGCTCCGAAACCCTTAAAAAATTATATCCCGTAAAGCCGCATTTATTGAAATACGGCACCAGCGGCGACGTTAAAGCCATGCCGGAAGTCGTCGGATACGCCGCCATCTCTTTCGAAACAGAGGTAAAATAATTGAAAGCGATAGAATTATATATAGCAGACCTTAAAAGCACCGTACACGAAAAACGCAAGCGGGCCATAAACGCCCTGATAGCCCTCAAGGAAAAAGAGTCCCTTAAACCTCTGCTGGTGATAGCCGGCGACCGCAACGTCGAGATCCGCTATATGGTGGCGCGCGCTTTCGGAGCTTTCGATGACAAGATACTCATCGACCCTCTTCTTAAATTCCTGAAGGACGACTCGGCTAAAGTCCGCTACCGCGCGGCGATGAGCCTCATGTCGCACCGACACGAAAAAATAGTCCAGCCCCTTATCGACGCGCTGGGCGATCCGGACGAAAACGTAAGATACTGGGCCGCCAAGGCCGCCGCCAAGATCGGCGACGAGCAGGCTATTTTGAAATTAAGGCAGAGCCTTTCTTCGACCGATTGGATAGTTCGCAAGGCCGCCGCCGACGCGCTCAGCGAAATAGGTCCCCCTGCGCTCAAATATTTATACGAAACGCTCGAACGCGGCGGCGAAGACGCCAAATTCTGGGCCGTAAAAACGGTCGGCAGGATAGCCGACCAGAGCTCGACCTCGGTTCTCGTGCCGTTGCTGGCCGACAGGAACATCGACGTTCAAACCGCTGCGGTCGAGGCGCTCGGCAATATTTCCGATTCACGCGCGATCAACCCTCTCATATCTCTGCTGCAGGGCGACGCGAGCCATCTGAGACACCACATCAAAGAGGCGCTGTGCAAGATAGGCGACAAATGCATCGCCCACCTGGTAAAGGTTCTCTCCTCGTCGAGCTGGAGCGCGCGCCACACCGCATCGAAGGTTCTGGGCGAAATAGGCGGGCGCTCGATAGAATTTTTAATGTCCGAACTCAAAAAGCATAAGGCGGCCGAAGCCGCAGACGGCATTACCCTCAGCGATGACGCCATTTACTGGATCATAGAAGCCCTTGGCGAAATAGGCGATAAGGTAGTCACGCTGACGCTCATCGAATTGCTAAAACACGCTAAGACCGATATTAAGGCCGCGGCCGTCAGGGCCCTGGGCAAGATCAGGGACGAGCGCGCGCTGCCGCACCTTATGGACATGCTCGAAGAGAACGACGAGCTGGCCTCCGACGCCGTTATAAAAGCCATAGCGGGCTTTAAAGACGAAGCGGTCAACGCGCTTGTCAAAAACCTCGGCGCGGCCAAATGGCAGGTCAGAAGCAACGCGGCGGCGGCCCTTGAAAAGATAGGCCCTTCAGTGGCGCGCCGCATGCTCGAACTTCTCGACTGCAAGAACCACGACGTTTCGCACTGGGCGGCGGAAGTGATAGCGCGTTTCGATAAATACCTCGAAGACGACCTCATGGACCTTCTCGAAAACGGTAATTACGACCAGCGCTTTTACGCGTCGAAGATCCTCGGCAGGATAAAATCAGAAAAATCTATACCATGGCTTATAAACAGCCTGCAGGATGAATACTGGACAGTCAGAAAGAACGCCGCGTTTTCCCTCGGAGAGCTCAAAAGCAAAGACGCCATACCGGCGCTCGTGCGCGCGCTGAAAGACGAAGACGAAGACCTGCGCTCGGAGGTCTGCTCGGCGCTGGCTAAAATGGGGTTCATACAGGTCGGAAAATACCTGAGCCCTTATATCGACGACGAATTCACCAACGTAAGAATAGCCGCCATAGATGCTGTCGGCGAACTCGGCTACAGAGAGGCCCTTCCCGCGGTGGCCGCGCGCATCAGCGACGACAACATATACGTGCGCATCGCGGCGATAAGAACGGTCGGACGGCTCAAGGGCGAAGCGTGCATAAACCTTCTGCTCGCGCAGATGAATAACGACGAATTAAGAAAGCACATCATAAGCGCTCTCGGAGAGATCGGCGCGCTGTCGAACATAAAACACCTGACCGCGGTGCTCGCGAAAAGTTTGAACCGTGACGAACGCGCCCTTGCCGCCGGAGTTCTGTACAACTTCGACCAGCGTGAAGTTATAAAAGCGCTTTCAGAAGCGCTTTCAGACGATTTCTACATGGTGCGCAAAAACGCGGCGCTAAGCCTGACCATGATCAGCGAAAAGCGCCGGGGTCTCGATAAAAATAAAAGCGGAAAGGCCGGCGAAGGCGGCGGCGCCGAGGCCGATTCCTTATATTCGCTCGGAATGGCGTTTTTGAACGCAAAAAAATACAGCGACGCTGTAGTGGCGTTCCAGAAATCGCTTACGCTCGCGCCAAAATCCTATAACACCCTGATCAAACTCGGCATCGCCTACGAGAATAAAGATATGCTTAACGAAGCCATCGAATGTTTCAATAAATGCTCCGCGATAGAGCCTAACAGGCCTGAAAGCTACATCTATCTGGCCGTGGCGTTAAGCAGCCTGAAAAAATACGAAGAGGCCCTTATCAACCTCAAGCGCGCCGAAGAATGTTCTAAGAATCCGAAAACGCTCGAAATAGTCAAAAACCTCATCAAAAAAGTCAAAACGCTCATGTACAGTTATTGATCGATAACGCGGTCCACATATAAAAACACGATAACGCAAAAATAAAATTCAATATGTGAAAATATAAAAAACCCGCGAAACGCGGGCTTTTTTACTATTAACTTATTAACTATTGATTTATGACTATGCACTATTCACTATGCGTTATGCACTGTTTTAGATGACTCCGTGGTAGCAGCATCTGACGCGTTTTTCTTCGACGTTGAAGAAATAATTGAACTTCGCCGGAACCGCGGGGCATTTCGGAATGGATTTGACCGAAGTTTTAAGGCTGCCTTTTATGTCGTTAAGGGTTTTAAGTTTAGCGCCGGGCTGAGTAAGGTAAAGATCGGCAGCTTCGTTGATCATCGCCATGTTTTTGCGGCACTGCCACTCCTGGAAAAATAAGACGCCCTGGAAAATGCCGTACCCTATGCCAAATATCAGCGCGCCGTAAACCACGACCTCGATCAGTGCAAGCGCGCGTCTGTTACTTTCTGCCTTAATAAAAGAGCGATTCATATTAGACACCTCAAAAAAAATAAAAATTTTGTTTCATTTTTAGCAAAAATATTATATACTAGTAAAAGTAATTTAATTATATCAGATTACTTAATTAAATGCAAGTCAAATATAATTTCGCACAAATGCCGCCTTCATCTTAATGTAGCGGCGAAGCGGAACGGATTAAACTTATTTTTTAAACAAATATAGTAAAAGTGAGCGTGATCTATGGTTCATTTTAAAAATCAAAAAATGCTGATCCTTTTAATTTTTCTCTTTTCGATAAGCCTTTGCGGCTGCTTCGAGCCTAAAATGAAACTGGTCAAAGAATTCGGCTCCGAAGGTAAAGCCTCGAACGAATTTACCGGCCCCACCGATATCGCCGTCAACTCGAAAGGCGAAATTTTCATTTGCGACACCGGCAACAACCGCGTCGTAGTTTACAATTCAAGTTATGAATACCTCAAAACCATGAGCGGCGGCTCGGTAAGCATGAGAGGTCCCTACGGCGTTTGCGTCGATACCGCCGATAACGTATACGTGGCCGACACCGAAAATAACCGCGTCATAAAATACAATCCGAGCGGAAATATAATGCTCGAATTAACCTCGACCGTCAAGCTCGGACAGCAGAAAGACCCCATGAATTCGATAAAAAGGCCCTACGACGTGGCCGTACTCGGCGACAGCCGCATTTTCGTCGTCGACAGCCTCAACAGGCTTCTGGTTTTCGAGCCGACCGGCGTTTGCTCGAACAAACTCGGAAGCAAAGGCAGCGGCAGCGACGCTTTCGACGTGCCCACAAGGCTCGCGGTATCTCAGTTCACCGAATTCGAAAAAAACTTTTACGTTTACGTGGCCGACTCGTTCAATTCGCGCATAACCAAGTTCAACAGCGAATTCAAGCCTATATTCGAGATCAACGACAAGGGCGTCATGGATTATATACGCGACCCGCGCGGGCTCGCCGTGCTTCCTGATAAATCAGTGATCGTCGCCGACTGCGGCGCGACGCCGCTGTGCGCTTACTCGGCGTCAGGCATCTTCGAGGGCTCCGGCGGCTCTTTTGGAGCGGGACGCGGCAAAATAATGTCGACGGCCGGCGTAGCGGTCGATCTTACGCGTAAAAGGGTTTACGCCACCGACCAGCTTCAGCATAAAGTGCTGGTATTCTCCATTCACAAAGAAGATTTCAAATCCAAGGCCAGCGAATAATTTTTTTAAAAAGCAAACTTTTCGAGGCGATTTCAAGTAGTGATTCATAGAGGTAAAAAATAATGGATAAGCAATACGCCGAAATAATCGAAGCGGTAAATAAATGCCGCGATTGCGAGCTCGGATCTACGCGCAAAAACGCCGTGCCGGGCGAGGGAAACATTAAATCAGTCCTTATGTTCATTGGCGAAGGACCGGGCGCGGACGAGGATGAGCAGGGCCGGCCTTTCGTCGGAAGGGCCGGGCAGCTGCTGACCAAAATACTCGAAAGCGTTAATATCAGCCGTGAAGAAGTTTATATAACCAACGTGGTAAAATGCAGACCGCCCAATAACAGAGTGCCTCAAACCGCCGAAGCCGACGCATGCAAAAAACATCTTTTCAAACAGATCGCGCTTATCAAACCTAAATTTATTGGCACGCTCGGAAGCACGGCCTCGAAATTCCTGCTCGGCGACGATATCGGAACCATCTCTAAAATAAGAGGAAACTGGTATGATTTCGGTGAAGGAATAAAACTCATGCCCTTATTTCATCCCAGTTATCTGCTCAGGAACCCTTCAAAAGAGCCCGGCACCCCCAAACACCACATGTACAACGACATGAAAAAACTCAAAGACGCCTACGACGCGGCTAAGTAATTTTCTTTTATCGCGTGCTGCGCGTTTATTACTATAATTAATTTACCGCTTCACTTGACACTCCCACATCCGGTTTAGTAAAATTATAGTAGGGGGAATATTTTTATAAAAACTAAAGCGGAGGAATAATTAGCGAAAGGCAAGCGTGTTTCAATGATGAACTTTAACAATATAAAAAATAAAAATGCGTTCACGATGGTCGAAATGCTTATGGCTCTCGCCGTCTTATCTATGCTTACCTACGCGCTTTACACTCTGTTTTCAAGAACGGTTAAAAACGTCGATATAGCCGACTGGAAATCCCGCATGCAGACCAAACTGCGCACCGCGACAAAACAGCTCAGCAAAGATATCGGCGCGGCCACTTATCCCGCCACCATCAAGTTAAACGACACGGTCATCGAAAAAGACGCCAAATGGAATCTCAAATTCAAAGACGGCAACACCGTGATAAAAGGCTCTTCCGATACGCTCCTCGAATTTTACATCTGCACTCCCGCCCGCGACATCCCCGACGACACTTCTGCTCAAAAAATAATAAAATGCGTTTTAAAGGCTAATAACGACAGCGCCGAGCACACCAGGCTCGTCTACGAAAAAACCATGGAAAAAGGCACCGCGGCACCTCTGGACGACCTGAAAAAAACCATTCTCGCCGAAGACGTGACATATTTCGATGCCAAGCTCATCAAGGCCGAGGACACGTCCACATACGACGCGGCAAACAAGGTAAAGTACCTTTTACGCGTGGAACTTCAGTGCGCCCACATAAGATATCCCAAAACCATTGTAACCGAGTACGTCGAAATTCCACTTCTGGTCAAAACGAACAGTCAGGATCCGAATTCGAACGATTAATAATCAGTCGCTAGTCGTTAGTCGCTAGTCGCTAGTCGTTAGTCGTTAGTCGTTAGTCATTAGACAAGGAAAGAAATTAAACAAAGTTGTTAGTTGAGTCAGGCAGGTAAATTATGAAAAAAGCGTTAAAATTCAAAATAAAATTATTATCGGCAACATCGGCGGTCACATTCGTCGAAATATTGATCGCGGTAGCGATGTTCGCCGTCGCGTTCATGCCTATCGCCTCTATTATTTCCAGCACTTCGCGCCGCACGCACGACCTTAATTTCGAAATAACCGCCGAAATGATCGGCAAAAGTATGATGGAACAAATTTTAAAGAGCGTTCCTTTTTTAAAGGTCACCAACGACATCACGATGGGACTCGACAACTCGAAAGACATCAAACTCGAAATAACCGATAAATCAGCGATAGCCCCGCCGTCGGTCAGCGGCGACAAATCAGGGTCCGTCATCAAATATGAAACCGGCGAATATAAGTGGGAAATAGAAGTTATAGACATAAACGCTAAAGATCTTCCGATTTCCTTCTGGGTACCGCAGAACGACATAGGCACTCCGTGGCCGACCAGCGATAAAGGCACCGGAAACGATGGGCTGAACAAGGCAAAAAAATTCCTGAACGTGAAGGCCGTAAATTACATAAAAGGCGGCCAGGAAATTATTTTAAAGACCGTCAAATTGAGGATCTCGTGGCAGAAAATGGGCGAAACGGCTAACGATTTCAAGG
>MGFH01000030.1 GCA_001791795.1 Candidatus Wallbacteria bacterium GWC2_49_35 | reverse complement strand
CATTTTATACTTGATAGTGCTCCAGTTGATATCGTAAAAATTTTCTTCTATGGGCGACTCGTCTATCGAATAAACGTAGCGCACTTCGTCCGTTCTGAGGGAAGGCGGCAGCTGCGAATATTTGAGCATATAGTCGGCGTAATACATCGAATGGTGGAACCCTTCGGATTCGCTCGGATTATCGGGATCGAGGTTAAGGTCTTCGTCTACGGATAATAAAGGCTTTAAAGTGGCGATCGATTCGACGTCTTTATAAGGCTCGGGGCAGACGAAAACGGGGGCGTTTTTATTGATGCGGTTAACGTTGTCGGGCACGTAGGGCGTCTGGTTGATATGCATTTTGATATAGCCGTAATCGCCATAGGATGACGTGGAAAAACGAGGTTCGAGCGCGTTGAGCACTTCGTTGGTAATTATGCCGAGCGCGACCTTGTGATCGCCGCCCTGCATGGGCTTGCTCGCGACTATTTTGTCCATCGCGGATTTATCGGCGTAGAATATGCCCTTGTGTCCGGAGAATATGGCGGGCGAGCCGGAAAGGTTGCTGCCGTATACGTCTTTGAAACCGGCGCCGTCCTTGACCTGGTTATATACAACTATCGAAGTGCCGCGGCCGTTGTTCATAAAATCGTTCGCGTTGGGCTGGGGCATCGGGAATGCGTGCCACAGGTCGTATCCGAGCGAGCCCTTGAAAGCCTCGCTCCTGGAATATCCGTCGAGCCTGTAGCATATGCCGTTGAGGCCGTTGGTGAAGGTCTTCTTCTGGTGAAGAACGTATATGACCAGATGGTTCCATCCGAAAAGCATGGACGGCTTGCCGACGCTCAGCGGAACCTCGATATAATGACGGTGCTGCGACTCGTCCTGGTTGTACAGGTTATACTGGTCCGGTATCGCTTCGCCGTTGAGGAATATCTGGCTCGCCATGTCGGCCGCGTAAGTCAGTTTGAAGCTATCGCCGGCGCTGGAATATAACCATGTTTCATATTTAGTGAGTGTATTTTCGTTGCCGGCCGATTCGCCGCGGTCGAGATATTGAGTGACCTCGGACTCGCTCCACGCGCTTTTGATCGTGTTGAGATCGCCATTGACCGCCGTGGGCGTGGCGACCGAAACGGAAACGGGGTTGGTGCCTGTGAATTCGGCGAGTATCTTCATGAAATCATAGGTGCTCTGGGGGATATAATCCGGGTTTTTAAAGAGTTTCATGCGCATCGCGGTATTATAGGTGTTCGGAAAATTCGTGACGCGCCATGCGTACTGAACTCCGGCGCCCGTTTTAAGTTTATACGAGTCGGGGGCCGTAAGCGGCGTCGTAAGGGCGGAGTGAGGCGATTCGAAAAATGCCATGCCGTTATAAAATATAGAGCGCGCATCGTCAGATTCCGCGTCGGTGCTGGTGTATTGAAGCGTAGCGGGCGGCTTGTTCTTTGGGGGCATAAGAAATGTGTAATTACGCTTCGAGTCCTGTATGCCGTAGGCGAAAAATACCGATTCGGTCTCGGTCGGAGCCGACGGATCGTAAGGCCTTAGCTTGACTTTATTTTCGACTTCGCCGACCATGATAGTGCCGCTTGCGGGATAGTCGGTATAGATGGACATATCCGCGGGATTATTAACGTCGTAAAAGTAAACCCTGGTTTTGGCGTAAATTTTATTGGCGGCGCCGTATTTATCGACATAGTTGTAATGCGGTGCCAGGTTGAACAGGTATCGTTTGTTAGACGGAAAGTTCAGATCGGTGTTGACGAAGGACGACGACGAATACAATTTGGCGCACGAGTCGATACGGTTGCTCGTATCGCCGTCCAGGCGTGTCATGGTCGCCGGCAGAGCGCCGTTCAATAAACTGAGTTTTCTGATCGGCTGGGTTCCGGCTGAATCTTTATAAAGAGTTATTTCGCAAGTGCCCAACGTATCGTAGCCGTTTGCGCCGAATGCGTCGACCAGTATACCGTTCGGATAGCCCGCGTACCATTTGAGGTTGGGTGAGGCCGCCGTTACGAAAGGCTTACGCATGATCTCGAAGGACCAGTAATCGGTGAACCTGGTTTCCACGTTCATATCGTTGGTGGCATAAACCGACCACACGTACTGGCCGTCGGCGAGCGCCGCGGTCGCCTGATATTCGAGCGGAAGGTCTCCCGAATCAGACCACGGGGTGATATAATTGATAACCCTGTTGGTGACAAGAGTACCCGCGGCGCTGGGCCAGGCAGGGTTCGCGACCGGCGTAGGAATGCGGTAAACTACGACGCGGTACTGGCGGCGGACCTCCTGGGGCATCGCGTGGGTCCATTCGAATTTAGGCTTGATCGGGCAGTACGACTTATCGACCGGCTTGAGCAGCTGGCCTGAGTAAAGCGTAACTATATTGACTGAATAGTCTTCGTACTTACCCCACAATCCCGTGACATCCTGGTTCCTTACCGACCAGTAGTATGTTGTGCCGTATTTATTGATCGCCGGGACGGCCGCTTCGGGAACGATGTCGGCCACGGGCGTGTATACGTTGGTGAATACCTTCGGAGGCGCGCCGGAGATCAGAACTTCGTAAGCCGGCGAAGGCTGGTATATAGCGGGCGCACCGGGAACCATTAAGTTGGCGCGGCTTATCAGGAACTCGTAATTGAGGGTTTCGAACGCGAGCAGCGTATCTACGTAAAAATTCCACTGCTGCAGGTATTTCGCCGTATTGCCGGCGACATCTTTGACCCAGACGGTCCAGTAATAAGGACCGTCGTCGGCGAGCACGAGCGGAAGCGTGTATGAGATCCTGGGGCTGAAGGATGTCGGGTTTTTATCGATGGTATAACCCGAATCGAATTTGGTGGTTCCGCGAGGTATTTCTATAACGATTCTGTATTTATCGACGCCGGAGCCGGGATTCGGATCGTCTGATTTGCTCCATATGAATGTCGGCGAACCGGTGTTAACGTCTATGGCGTTGGCATTGGGTTTTACATAGGGCACCGCCAGAAGGTCCTTGACGCCGTAAAGTTCTCCGACCACGGGAACCGTGGTATCCACTTTGAGTTTCCATGTGCTGCCGTAGACGGTTTCATTAAAAGCTTCGTCTATGGCCGTTATGTTCCATGTATAATCTCCGTCGGGCAACGCGATGTCGTTGGTGAAGAAAAGCGCTGAAATGTTATCTTTCTGGTATTGAATGGAAGGCCCTTTATAAACGGTAAGCCTGTATTTGATGGAGCCCGAAGCCGAATAATTATCGGAAGCGGCGGTCCACTGGAATTTGACCAGATTGACATTGGATATATAAACGTCGCTATACGCAGGATAATCCGTGGTATTGACGTTCGGAGGCGCCGGCGCGGTTTTGACGCCCGCTGTCGGCGCCGTGAGATCGACCGTGAAGGTCCATTTAGTGGCACCGTCGTAGAGCGAGTAATTCGTAGCGCGATCGTAGGCCCGCACGTTCCATTCATAAACACCTTCGGCAAGACCGCCTTTGGTCGCCGTGCCGGCGCCGAAGGATGTCGTCGAAAAATCAGTGCCCGAAAGCGGCGCCCTGGTGACTATGGAGTTCTGTGAAAAATCGACGGGGCCGCTGAGCCTGAGCAGATCGATGCGGTTGACGCCGGATGCGCCGGAGCCCACGTCGTTCGAATTACCCCATTCGAAAGCGACGGTGGTGTTTTTGGTTTTAAAATTATTTACAGGTTTGATCTTGCCGCCAGCGACGGGTACCGTCCAGTCGACTTTGAACTGCCAGTTCGCCTGGGTCGGATTATACATTTCGAAATTTCCGGCGCGGTCGATTACCTTTACGTTCCAGGTGTGAAGGCCCTGCGCCAGACCGGTTATAGTCCTTGTAAGCAGCGGGCCGCTGTATCTGAGGGCGCCGTCTATGTATAATTCATATTTGCTGACGCCGGAAGGACTGCCGGCGGGAAGGTCGGTGGCCGCGGTCCACGAAAATGTGACGGACGAAGATTTCGTACAGAACATATCTATCTGGCCGTCAAGTCTGAAATCGCAGTAAGGGGCGACTTTCGTGCCCGGAAGCGGCTTGGTCTTATCGTATATGAAATCGTAATCGGTAGTGTACCATTTGTAGTTGAGCGCGCGGTCGAAAACCTTCACGTTCCACTTGTAGCGGCCTTCAGGATAGCTGAACGGGGCCGAAGTTATGTTCTGAACCTTGATCAGCGAGGAGCCGCAGTCGACATACGACGAATAACCTGACGAATAAGGCGCAATGTATAATTCGTATTTTCTGATCTGATCGTTATCGGTCGAGCCGTTCCAGAAGAACAGGATGCTCGGGTTGCTCGTGGCGAAACCGGCCGCCGGGATGACCTTGCTGCTGGCTGTAGGCGGATTTCTGTCGATGACGACCTTGTAATTAGAGCCATAAATAGCTGAATTGCCGGCTTTATCGTAAGCGGTGATATTCCAGTCATAAATGCCGTTCGGAAGGTTGTTGAACAAGCCGTCCGTGACGTTGCCTAAATTATATGTGGTCGCGGCGGTGCTCCGGTTGATGGTGCCGAGACCCGGACAGGTAACCATTATGTTATAGTAAGACATTCCGCCCGTATCGGTAGCGGCGGTCCAGGTCATTATAAGTTTATCGGCTGCAGTCACGAGGCCCTGAGCTTCGGGGGTATCGTTATTAAGACCGGCCACTGGAGCGTTGGGATTTATGGCCACGTTCGTTCCGTTGGGAACCGTCGACCCGGCGACCGCGCCGTAATTGGTTTTTCGTTTTGTACCCGGAACGGGAGGAGTGTTATCCACGTAAAACTTCCACAGGCCGCTGTCGCCGGATTCCCAGTCGTTGGCCGTGCCGTTGACCGAAACGCCGAAGCAGTTATCGCGCGAGTAAACATACCAGTTGTGCCAGCCTTCGGACATCGAAGTATAGGACTGCTGGCTCGCCGTAGGATAGGCAGCGGCGACGCCGCTGATATTAAGCCTGTACTGTTTCATGCCTGACATACTGTCCGTAGAATCGGTCCAGTTAAGCGTGAGGGGAGAGACGGCGGAGCATTTTACGTAAGCGTTGTTCGCCGGCGACTGTTTAGTCGGCACGCTCGGTTTCTGAAAATCGACGCCGAAATACGCCCAGCTCGACCAAGCCGTCCAGGCGTGGCCGTAAGCGTTACCGTACGAGTCGTAACCGTCCCATTTATAAAATCTGATTCGCCAGTATGAACTACCTGTAGGACTCTGGTTGTTGAGTGTACAGGTATGATTAACGTTAGAGCCGCTCGAAACGGTACCGAAGCTGAAATAATAATTGCTGCGGGCCCAGTAACCGTTATTATAAATTTCAATATAAGCGGCGTTACAGTAAGCCAGGCCGGAAGTGTTGGCGGTAAATATACAGTTATTGTTCACCGTCACCCATTTATTGCCGGAAGGCGTCGAAGGCCCCCAGGCCAGTGCCGCCTGAAGCGGCACGAGCGTTATAAGTAAGGAGAGGAGAAAAATAAATATGATGCTGTTTTTGTTTATGTTAGTTACATTAATTTTATAACTTCCGTCAGCCGGTTTTATCGGTGTCTGGTTTTTTATCGGATCTTTTGTTTTCATATTACTCCCCTCCTTTCTCACTTAGTCCACTTGAATGTCGGTTTGCGGTTGGTCGTCGTGAACCCGTTCGGCGGCGCCTCGAGATTGCCGCCTCCCGGCGGAAGATGCCTTATTCGCATTTTTCTATCGACATATTGCGATTCGTTGCCGGCATTGTCCATTACATGCACCGACCAGTAAAGACTTCCGAGCGAAAGCGAGTTAAGTTCGGCGTCGATGTCCGGCGGTATCGCCGTATAAAAACTTAGCGTTACGGCGGTGGTGCTGATGGTGTAATCGGACTTCCAGATATCGACATTGGCAAATTCCTTGAGTTTATCGCGCGTCGTGGCTATAACGAAATTGTAACGGTAAATTCCGGAAGGCCCTTCAGTCGAATACAGCTGACTGGTATTACCGAGTTTAAAGCCGTTGAAACCGACGTTGATGTCGTCGACGGCCTTGCTGAATTTGAAATTGACGAGGTTGACCGACACGGTGGTCACGTAGCCGTATGCGGGGCTCAAAAGCTCGCCGGGGCCGATACCCGCCGCTACGTCGCCGTTGGTGGCCGGCGCGACGCTTCGGATGGATTCGGATTCGTTCGGAGCCACCGTCGGCGGGATAGTATCGAGCCTGAAGGTCGCGAAATTATTGTCGTTGCCGGCGGAAGCGTTATAGAATGAAGTATTGACCTTTGTGTTGTCTATGACTATGACTTCCCAGAAATATTTGCCGTCTTTAAGTTCGACCGGCCATGTGCCGCTGCCCCATGGCGGATTGAAGGTATATTCGGTACCGAAGGCGAGCGAGAAAAGGTCGTTATTGGTGGCCGCGGTAAGCGCCTGATCGCCTATTACGACCTTAGGGCTTCTCGCGTCTTTTAAGAGCACTATGTATTTATAAAGCCCGGATTCATCGTCCTTGGCCGCCTTAAACTTGAACGAAGGTTTTTTGTTGGGCGTATATATGAAATCGCCGGTGTTCTCGTCGATGCTGCGGGTTCCATTCTGGTCGATCCACTGGTTGCCCTTCGGATATACAATGCCGCCGACGACGGGCGCGATTTTATCGACCCTGAACGATTCGCCGAGATTGTAAACGGTGGCCTGATTGACGCGGCCGCTCTTATACCATTTATAATTGCCGGCTATATCGACCAGCCTGACGTCCCAGTAATAACGGCCGTTGGCCAGATACGCGATGCCCGGGGGCCACGCGCCCGAAACGATCGTGCCGCCACCGTAGGCCAGAGTGATGTTTCCGCCGAACGCGGTATTGCCGGGCGCCGTGCTGCACGGAATTCTGGTGACGACTATCGGAGTGCCGCCCGCGGAGCCCCAGAGACTGAGTTCATAAAAACTTTTGCCCGAGCCCGGCATTGGGTCGTCGCCGGCCTTCCACACGAAACTCGGATTGAAGACCTTTATCCAGATATCGCCGATATAACTTACCAGCGAATTCGTCGTAGGTTCGGATGTATCGACCCTGAACCTGTAGGTGGATGCGGTTGTCGGGATCGCGGTATTGCCGTACACGGACGTGGTGGTGTAGTTGCCTTTCACGGCGTTATAATACCAGCGCCAGTTGTTGGCGTTGTCTTTGACCCAGACGTCCCAGTAATATCCGCCATTTTTGAGATCGGCGGGGATGGTCCAGGTGGTGGCGGTGCCTATGTAATAATCTTTATAAGGCTGTCCCAAAAAAGGTGCTTCTGCGGCCGCATAGGTCATCGGGAAGGACGGATCCCACCATAACCTTATCATATATTCTTTAACATTTGAATAACTGGCGTCGTCGTTAGTGCCCGCCTGGTTGTCGTTGGACGGGGTAAACACGAAAGTAGGACGCTTCGGGTTTACATGCGCCGGGCTGACCACCCAGGAGTTATTCATGGGCTGCGTGCCGGCTCCGTTTATGGGCGGGGTCACGTCGACCTTGAAGTCGTATTTCTGCGTCGCGTAGGTTGAAGGAGCTATCGTCGACGAGCGCTGGGCGGCTATGGTGGCGTTGTCCCACGCCTGTATCTCGAAGCCGTAAAACCCGTCGGTCAGCGTGGTGACGGTTATGTTGGGTATGGTGTATAAAGCGCTCGTCGTCGTTATGGGCGCGCCGGACGAATATGTGCCGAGCAGCGCGTAGGCTGCGCCTGTTTTTCTGTATGTTCTGACGTTATAGTTATAAACGCCATAGGTATCACGCATTTCGCCGCTGTATGTCGGATTGGTCGATACGACCCAGTCGTAGGAGCCGTTGCCGCTCTTGGGAAGAGGAGGATTATAACCGGTGACTATCGGCGCGTCGAGATCGACCAGGAAGCTTCTCTTGGTAGTATAGGTAGTATTCTGCGTGGTGTAAAAAGTCTGGTTGTTGTTGGCTATGCCGTCGACGGTCTGCACCGCGCCGTTTTTGGCCTTGTCGGTAACGCTCACTTCAAAGTAATAACGTCCGGTCGTTAGCGCGGGAGTAGTGTAACTAGTGGCTGTAGAGGCGAGAGTGGCGTTAGCTACGAGCGAACCGGAGCTGTTCCACACTTTGACGAAATAGTTAGCCAGGCCGGACTGCGGGGCGGGATCGGATGCCGCGGTCCAGGTTATGACCGGCGTCGCCGTTTTAACGATAGGATAAGCGGTGGCGACGGGATTCGCCGTCACGCTCGTACCGCCGACCGTTTGAATGGAACCGATCGACGGGCGCGTTATATCTACCTGGAAATAACGTTGATCTGATCTGTAATTCCATGCCTGGTCATATACATGATATGTGGCGCGCCAGAGGCCGTTCGCGGCGGCACCAATGGCCTTGCAGTTATAATTATTGCTTATGGACGTATTCGCCGGGAACGTGCCGTGGTAATACCAGCCCCAGCCCGCAATATAAGAGCCGCCCGGCCTGAATAATTGTATGAGGTCGTACATTACGCCCGAAATGCTGTCGCTGTAATTACCCCTTATATTGACGCTGCCGGCGGTATATTCGTTATACCAGTAAGGAGCGCCCTGCGGGTTGACGATAGTTATCGACGGCGCCGAATAGTCGATTCGGAACCTGCCGTCGCCGCTGTAAACCGCCGATTTGTTCGAGCAGTTATCTTCGGCGTAGACCCACCAGCTGTAATTTCCGGTAGGCGTTTCGGGCATGCCGTAAACGGTGCGCGAAGTGACGTTGCCGAGCCAGGCGCCGTAAGTGCCGCTGTAACCCGGATACGCAGTGCCGTCGGGCCTGTTGATCTTGAGGTAATAGCCCTTCAAGCCGGTGCCGGTATCTGAAGACGCACCCCAGCTGAAAGTAACGGTAGAAGACGTACGCCATGCATTGCTGACAGGAGACGAAAGCGAAGAAGCCGTAGGCGGCGCGTTATCGATGGTCAGGCTGCGCCAGGGCGAATACGCGGTAGGGGTCGGAGAGCATCCGTTGGCCACGTTGCCCCAGTTTGTTTTGTCTTTGGCCACGACACGCCAGTAGTAGGTGCCGCTGGAAGTAAATGTATAACTTTTTGTGTTATTGCCGCTGTTGACCGAAATGGTCGTCACCAGAGTGCCGCTGGTGCTGTTTTTTCGTATCTCAAGGTATGAGACCGAGGAATTGGTATCGACCCCGCTCATACTGTCGGTAATCGAAAACAGGAAGCTGACCGTCGAGTTGTTGCAGGCGGAATAGCCGTTCGCGGGACTGGTTTGAGTTACTACCGGCGCATAACGATCGACGCCAAAATAAGACCAGGGCGTCCAGCTGGTATATGAATAGCCGTAGGCGCCGCGCAGCACCCAATGATAGACGGGCGTCCAGTACCACGGCTCATAGCTCCAGTACCAGATCAGGCAGCTGCCCCACGACCACCAGGCGCAGCGCTGCACCCAGTGATAAACCAGCTGCCAGTACCAGAACTCGTAACTCCAGTAAGTGTAATAGTACTGGTAATAACCCTGCACGCGCCACCAGGAATTGCCGAGCGGGCTTTCGGTGAGGCTGCGGCCGTAAGTTTTGGTGCCCCAGCCCGGCTGGTACAGCCATGAATTGTTGTTGACATATCCCCACGAGTAATTGTAGATGGTTATGATCGAATAGTACCAGTAGGTGCCGGACCAGTAAGTGCCGGAACTATAATTATTGTTCCATGTAAAATTGTACCACGACGAAGTGACCCATTTGTTCGGCGGATAGTTAGGATTTAGCGTCTTTAAGCGGTACGCTTCGGCGGGAGCGGCGGCAAGAGAAATAAAAATAAACGCGAGCAGGAAGGAAAGCAAAATAAGCCTTAAGCGTGAAACGCCCAAGGCCGTATGTGATCGACCGGTTAAAATCGCGTTTTCGGGCCGATCAGGCAATGAAAACATCAAGCCGTGCTCACCCGGCCGCCGGGCAGATTCGTTCGAATATCGTCCTTCTCGCTTCATAACCCTTCCCTCCGTTCGTCTTTCAATTTATTTTAAATTAATTTT
>MGFH01000029.1 GCA_001791795.1 Candidatus Wallbacteria bacterium GWC2_49_35 | reverse complement strand
CAGTTCACATCCGGGTTCGGAAAAGGCACTTTTGAGATCAGGCTCGGCCTGACGTTCAGCGGCCGCACCGAATCTGTTTTCCTGGTCTCCTCGAAATACGAGACCGAACCTTATGTCCGCTGCGACGAACCCAACCGTTATTACAGGGTAATGAAGAACGTCATCGACGGCATAATACAGTCCGGCAGAGAAATAGCGGCGAAGGAAAATTAAACTAAATCGAAACTAAAATCGAAGTTAAACTTAAACTTAAACTTAACACATCACAAATTCGAAATCGATGTTAAAGTTAAATCGAAACATAAAGTAAAAGTTTAAACTTAAACCAAAATTAAAATCACATTTTTTCAATCACTTTTTAATAGATTGCATGTAAAAATGTAACCGGATGATCAAATTACATTTTTACATGCAATTTCTCCTTTAAAAAGCGGCATGAAAATTGCTTAAATTTAATTGGAAATAAAGGCAGTATGTAGTATGTATTTCTTAAGTCTATAAAGACCGGTGAATTTTATGAAAAAGACACTGCTTTTATCCATTCTGGTTTTTCTCATTTGCGGTTTTAATTTTAATACCGTAATGGCCCAGGACATAGAAGTCGAACAGGCCTATAACTACAAAATTACCGAGCGCGAAGCCGCCAAGATCGCTTTCTGCGATTATATCAAGCAGAACGGCGAGATCATGATACCCGAACTCGGCCTGCGCGTGGTTGCGGTTTCTGAAGAAGCCGACAATTACGTCGTAACATTGGCTATCTACGAAAAAATCACGAACAATGTCGTAAACGAATGCGCCACTTACACGCTCAACGTAAAAAGCGGCCGCATAGTTTCAGTTAAAAAACTCGGCGTTTCTTCAGAAGATGCATATGCCGAACAGCTCGCATCCGAAATACTCTCCGAAAACTACTCGAATATCGACACGCTTATCGCGAAAACCAGCTCGGCAAACGGTGTGGCATACAGATCGATCATCGAAAAAGCGAAACAGGCCGCCATCGCGAAAACCATGAACGGCGAAGGCTCGCTCGAATCAATATCGAAATACTTCGACAACAGGATTTTTTAACGACAAGTAAATTTAAAAACTAAACTTCATAAAAAACCGGACTCTTCGATATGAGTCCGGTTTTCGTTTTAGGGCCGCTTCCGGTTTCAGGTTATAATGATTAATTAAACGCGCCGATCGTTTGACTATTTTTTATTTCCCATCTTATCCGTCGGTATTGAGGTTTAATTTGGACTGCACGACAAGGCCATTACTGAATTTATAAATCAAGCCGTCCTTGTTCTGTCCGCGGCAAACAGCACTCCCGCTCCGCCGGCCAACAATTAAATTTGAATAAGACGTAATCGACGTAATATCGAACGCTATATATTCTTGTTCTGACCTGTATTTCCGATTCACGGCGGCCGCTAGTTCGGCCCGCTTATGGTTTATTGTGCCGGCGGTCCGGGATTGATCCACGGTGAGGGATACATCGACGAATATGTTGTTGAATAGTAGATAACGTACTTATTCATTCCGGTCGGAGCTTCGCAGAGATTTCCGGCGCGGTCCTGTGCCGCTATAGTGACATAGTACCATCTGTAAGGAGCGTTAGGAACGGGGTTCCAAGTATATGTCCATCGTGTGGATGTCGATTTGGTCATAGCCACGCCGTTGACCACGGCAGTGCCGGTGCTGGTTTTAATGGATATTTTAGGCTTGACGGCAGTGCTTTCGTCCAGTGTGTCGTTTTCTGTGAAATCCGCATATATGACAAGTCCCCACCCAACTCTTACGAAATATTTGCCGTTTGTATATGAATCATTTGTAGTAATACTGTCAGATAAAACTACTGTCGGAGCCGTGGTGTCCGGACAGTTAAGCGTGAAGCCGGTAGTTTTGGTGACACCGAGATCGGTATAGGCAACCTCGAATGTTGCCGTTCCAGGCATAGTCGAAGTGTATACGCTTCCTGAGAGCGTTCCCGGGCCCGATAATTTGGTCCAGACCGTAGACGGGTTGATGGTTACATTTACCGTGGAAGAGTCGGTATACGTGGCGGTTACGGTCGTGAGCGCGGCCAGATCGATATTCATATAATATGAATGTTCGGAAGTGGCCGAAGCCTGGCTGAGGGTTATAGAGGTCAGCGTTACGCCGCCAACGGTAACGTTAATGGTGAAAACGGCTGTTTTAGTGACGCCCGATTCGGTGTAGCCGGCTTCGAAGGTCGCGGTTTCGGCGTAAGACGGAGCTGTGTATACGGTTCCGACGAGCGAACCAGCGCCCGTTAATTTAGACCAGGTAGCGAAACTTGTAACTAACTTATTATATCCTCCGACGAAATTAGCCGTGACGGCAGGAGTTGCGAGATCGTAAGCATCCGTGCCGTTGATATTTGCTGAAACGGGCGCGAGCGAGATCGTGTCGAGTACGAGCCCCGTAACATTAATGGTAAAAGTAACTGTTTTAGTGACGCCCGATTCGGTGTAGCCGGCTTCGAAGGTCGCGGTTTCGGTGTAAGACGGAGCTGTGTATACGGTTCCGACGAGCGAACCGGCGCCCGTTAATTTAGACCAGGTAGCGGAACTTGTAACCAACTTATTATATCCTCCGACGAAATTAGCCGTGACGGCGGGAGTTGCGAGATCGTAAGCATCCGTGCCGTTGATATTCGCTGAAACGGGCGCGAGCGAGATCGTGTCGAGTACAAGCCCGGTAACATTGATGGTAAAAGTAGCTGTTTTAGTGACGCCCGATTCGGTGTAGCCGGCTTCGAAGGTCGCGGTTTCGGTGTATGACGGAGCTGTGTATACGGTTCCGACGAGCGAACCGGCGCCCGTTAATTTAGACCAGGTAGCGGAACTTGTAACCAACTTATTATATCCTCCGACAAAATACGCGGTGACCGCGGGAGTCGTAAGATCATATGTGTCAATGCCATTGATGTTGGCTGAAACGGGCGCGAGCGCAATGTGATCGAGCGCGACACCGGTAACGTTGATGGTGAAAGTAGCTGTCCTGGTGATGCCGGACTGGGTATAACTCGCCTGGAAAGTCGCGGTTTCGGTAGTGGTCGGCGCGGTGTAAACCGTTCCGGCGAGCGAACCGTTGCCTGATAATTTGGTCCATGTGGTCGATCCGGTCACGTCCAGGGTGGCCGCATCGGAGTAATTGGCGGTGACAGTTGCCGTTGAAAGATCGCAGGTCTGGCCTCCGTCGATATTGGCCGAATCGGGCGTGAGCGTTATGGAATCAAGCAAAACTACGTTTAGTGTAAAATCGGCGGTATATGCCGTGCCGCCCGGTTTATATTGCGCGCGCAAGGTTGCCGTTTCGGGAGCGGAGGTCGTCGTATAATCTTTGGTGCCGGTATCGAAGGAGCCGAAGCCGCTGATCAGCGACCATGTGGTCTTGGCGTTAAGCGTGACGTCGGTCGTGGTTCCTCCGTTGAAATAAACCACCGTTACCGCCGAGCAGGCGTATACGGCTGCTGGTGACGCAGTGACGACCCTGACGTTGTTAGGGACCAGATAAATGCCGGTAGAGCTTACATTAATCGTAAAATCGGATGTTTTAGTGATGCCTGCGGCAGTAAAGCTCGCCCGCAGAGTCGCCGTTTCGGCGGATGCCGTAGAGGTGTAAACGCCGCCCGCGAGCGTACCGAGTCCTGAAATTTTCGACCATGTGGTCGAGCCCGTTGCGTCGCCGGTCGTCGAGTCGGAATAGGTCGCCGTGACCGTTACCATTGCAGAAAGGTCATAAGTGCCGTTGGTCGGCATTTCGTCGGATGCCGGGGTCAGCGCTATCGAGCTTAAAGCCTTTACGTTGATCGAAAAATCGGCGGTTTTAGTGACGCCGCCGTCGGTATAACTTGCCCTGATGACGGCGGTTTCGCTTACAGCGGCAGCCGTGTATACTTTACCTGCGAGCGTTCCGGCGCCCGATATTTTTGACCATGTGGCAGAGCTCGTGACGTTTTGCGAGGACAGGTCGTTATAATAAGCGGTGACAGTTATCGTTGCCAGGTCGTACGCTTCGTAGGTGTTAATGTCGGCGGATGTCGAGGAGAGCGATATGGAGGTCAATACGACCGTGAAAATGACGTTGAGCGTGAAAGTCGCCGTTTTAGCGACGCCCGATTCGGTGTAACTCGCCTGGAAAGTCGCGGTTTCGGCGAAGGCCGGAGTCGTGTAAACCGTACCCGCCAGCGTTCCGGCGCCCGATAATTTTGACCATGTCGCAAGGCCCGTTACCAGCTTGGTGTGGCCGCCAACGAAATTAGCCGTAACGGCCACCGAATTCAGATCGTAGGTCAGGTTGACGTTCTGGTCTGCGGACGTCGGCGCGAGCGTAATGGAACTCAGCACCAGCCCGGTGACGTTAAGCGTGAAAGTCGCCGTTTTAGTGATGCCGGACCGTGTATAGCCAGCCTGGAAAGTCGCGGTTTCGGTATTGGTAGGCGCGGTGTAAACGGTGCCCGCCAGCGTTCCGGCGCCGGATAATTTTGTCCATGTGGTCGATCCGGTCACGTTTTGCATGGCCGCGTCGGAGTAATTGGCGGTAACAGTTACCACTGACAGATCGTAGGTCTGGTTGCCGTTGATATTGGCCGAAGTCGGCGCGAGCGTGATGGAATTGAGTGAAACCACGCTGAGAGCGAAGTCGGCGGTGTAGGCCGTTCCGCCGGGCTTGTACTGGGCCCTTAAAGTGGCCGTCTCGGTCGACGAAGTCGTCGTATAAGTTTTTGCGGTTGTGTTGAGCGTGCCGAGACCGCTGATTTTCGACCACGTGGTTTTGGAGTTGAGCGTGACGTCGGTCGTGGTGGCGCCGCTGAAATAAATGACCTTTACCGTCGAGTAGTCGTACACGGCCGCGGGCGACGCTATAATGATCCTGCCGGTGTTAGGGACCAGATATATGCCGGTGGAAGTAACCGTGAGCGTGAAAGTCGCCGTTTTAGTGACGCCGG
Source organism: Candidatus Wallbacteria bacterium GWC2_49_35 (assembly GCA_001791795.1). Lineage (GTDB taxonomy): Bacteria > Muiribacteriota > UBA9980 > UBA9980 > UBA9980 > UBA9980. The sequence goes on along the minus strand of MGFH01000029.1, from coordinate 3,445 downwards.
CGGCGGTAAAACTTGCCTGCAGAGATGCCGTTTCAGCGGATGCGGTAGACGTGTATATGCCGCTTACGAGCGTGCCGAGTCCTGAAATTTTCGACCATGTGGTCGATCCGGTTACATCGCCGGTCGTCGAGTCGGAATAGGTCGCAGTGACCGCTACCATTGCCGGAAGGTTATAAGTGCTGTTGGTCGATATGGTGCCGCTGGTCGGATTGAGCGATATCGAGCTTAAAGCCTTTACGTTGATCGAGAAATCGGCGGTTTTAGTGATGCCGCCGTCGGTATAGCTCGCTCTGATGACGGCGGTTTCGGCAGCCGAGACGGCCGTATAGACCTTGCCGATGAGCGTTCCCGCGCCCGATATTTTTGACCATGTGGCAGAGCTCGTGACGTTTTGCGAGGACAGGTCATTATAATAAGCGGTGACAGTTACCACTGACAGGTCGTACGCCTGGTTGGTGTCAATGTTGGCGGAAGTCGAGGAGAGCGATATCGAGGTCAATACGACAAGGTAGGCGATGTTAAGTGTGAAGGTCGTTGTTTTCGTTACGCCCGATTCGGAATAACTGGCCTGGAAGGTCGCGATTTCGGCGAAGTCAGGCGCCGTATAAGAGTTTCCGACGAGCGTTCCCGCGCCGGATAATTTAATCCACGCAGCGGAGCCGGTTACCGCTTTATTGTAGCCGCCGACGAAATTTGCCGTGACCGCGACGCCGCCGAGGTCGTAAACGCTGCTGGTGTATGTATCGTCCGAGGTCGGCGCGAGCGTTATCGTGTCGAGCACCAGGCCGGTTACGTTAACGGTAAAGATCGCGGTCTTGACGTTGCCCGCCTCGGTGTAGCTGGCCTGGAAGGTCGCCGTCTCGGTATTGGTGGGCGCGGTATAAACCGTGCCAGCGAGCGTTCCGGCGCCTGATAGTTTTGACCATGTGGTAGAACCGGTTACGTTCAGAGTCGACGTGTCGGAGTAATTGGCGGTGACGGTCAGCGTGGCCAGGTCGAACGTCTGCGTGCCGTTGATCGACGTCGAAGACGATGACAGCGTGATCGAATTGAGCGCGACCACGTAGATAGAGAAAGTTGTGGCAAAGGTGGTTCCGCCCGGTTTGTAGCGAGCTTCCAGTGCCGCGGTTTCGGGAGTGGATGTCGCAGTATAGATTTTAGTGGTGGCGTTGAATGAGCCGAGCCCGCTGATGAGGGTCCAGGTCGTTTTGCTTGCGAGCGTGACGTCGACCGTCGAGCCGTCATTGTAATTGGCGATAACTGTCACCGTGGAACAGTCGAATGTTGACGGTCCGGGCGACGCTATGACTATCCTTGCGGAATTGGGATCGGTTTCTATGCTGGTTATGCTGGCGTAAAGCACCTGGGATGGAGTCAGCATTCTTTTTGAAGGCTTTTCTTTTTTGACGCGGACAACGGATATGCTTTTGATCGTTATGAGTTTGAGATTGAATTGAGCGAATTTCGAAACCCCGCCTTCGGTATAGGCGGCTTCGAAGACCGCTTCACCTTCCTGGGCGGGCGCGGAATAAATTTTGCCCGCGAGAGAGCCCGGGCCGGAAATTTTAGTCCATTTAAGAAGCGGGTCGGCTGTTATGTCGCGGCTGGAGTTCGATCCGTAATTAGCGGTCGCCAAAATGGAGGAAAGATCGTATGTAGTATTATCTGCATCGGCCTTCATCGAATCTTTTTTCGAACTGAGCTCTATCGATTTGAGGCTGTTGTAAGTGGTGACCGAAAGCCTTAAAACGGCGTTCTTCACGACTGCGCCTTCAGAATACTGGGCCACCAGCGTCACGGTCGTGTTTTTATTCGGAGGGGTGTAAATATTCTGGATAATAGAGCCTTCGCCGGCGTACAGATACCATACCGTCTGAACGGTTTTAGTCGTTTTATCGGACATTTCGGCCGTGACGGTGATCTTTGACAGATCGTATAAAGCCGGAGCCGGAGGTAAAATATCTATGGAATCTTTGTTTTTGTCAAGCGAAATGGAAGACAGGACAAGCCCGGGCGCAACTGGAACAGCTGCGGGCACGAAATTGGATGAAGTCGCTGATGAGGCGGATTTTTTGTTCAGGAAAATTTCGAGTTGTTCGAAGTATATCTCTTCTTCGACGGACGTTTTAAAAGAAGCCGCCGGTGATTTTATGTAGTTGGCGTCGAAACCGGTTATCTGGGGCTGTTCAATGCCCGTGACCGACGATAACAGGCCGGGGGATTCACCGCCGCTGCCGCCGCATCCGTAAACAAAAAAAGCAAGCAATAACGCGGAAAATAAAAAAGTCAAGTGCCACCGGGTACACGAAAACGCTTTACATTGTAAAGGTTTCATATCGCCTCCATTTAATCGGCACTTAACTTACTTTTTTTATTTTTGTTTGTAAGTTAACTATTCAATTGCAAAGAGCGGCACTTTTTTATTTATTTTTCTCTTAACAAAATAACATGTCAGGTTAGCGGTTAAAAAACTTATCCTTTATTTATAATTTTATCACAATTTTGACAAATAGTCAAGTTGTTTCGGGTGTGTTTCGGGTGTGTTTCGGGTGTGTTTCGGGTGTGTTTCGGGTGTGCGAAATAAAAATTTTTTTTTACCTTGAAATGAGCAGTGCTGTTGTGATGTAATATTGTTGATTCTTATTGGAGCACACTAAACCCCGATTCCAAATAATATAAAACCACAAGCAGATCGATTTAGCCGGACAATCTGTAGCAGCCGACACCAGTCAGATTCACCACCATGGGCATATCGTCGGTATGATGTTTAATTTTGACTGCATGGCAGGGCCGTTACCTAATTTATAATCACGCCGTCCTTAAGCGTCGAGCAAAACCACGTAGCAGTTCATGTCGTCGGTGTCGCTCTGCTCCTCCATCGCGCTGTTTCCCGGGCTGTAGCTGCCGAAAACTACATCGCACTTCCCGCTTTTATCTTTCCATAATAAGACGTCGGTAGGCCCGGGACCTATAAGATAGCGCCAGCGCGCCTTCGCTTCGCCGTCATAAACGATCACGCCGCGCGGCCTCTGTGAGTATCCCGCGTGCGAGAGCGCGACGACTTCGCATTTCCCGTCGCCATCGATGTCGGCGATGTAGAATGCAAATCAACGCTTTGATATGAAAATTCTTTTACCGGCTCTTGTAAATCAAGCGATAGTTTTGTATAATAGTGAAAATCAAAGTATTAAAATTCATGAAAGATAAGCATAGTGACTTACATGAACTAAAACAAGACAAGACAAGCAAGAAAATAATTCACCTGCAGTATCAAATGATTCACTAGACGGAGATAATTTAATGACCAACGCCATAGTCGGCTTTATAACCAAGGCCGAAACAACTCACCAGCTGACAAAACCCGAGATCGTCCAACTTTTGAGCGACGATACCATAAACGACGCGCTGTTCGCCGCCGCCGACCGCGTCCGCAAAAAATACGTGG
>MGFH01000028.1 GCA_001791795.1 Candidatus Wallbacteria bacterium GWC2_49_35 | reverse complement strand
CTTCGCCCTTTTTAGGCGCTATCTCGAATTTGAACCAGTCGAGGATCTCTTTGTCAAGGCCGCCGCCGCCGTCTTTTTCACGCGTCACGAAAAGGACGTAGTCTTTGATGAACGCCTGCTGCAAAGAAGCGAAAGAAAGCCTTTTATTGCATTTCAGCGAGTGGAAAGACCTTTTGAGATTGCCTTCATCGTCGGTCTCCCATCTGTACAAAGCCAGAGCCGATATCACCAGTTCGTTATAGTCTTTGATCGGAAATTCAGGCAGAATGAGCGTGTTCGTCTCGACGTTATATATGCCGTTGCCGCAGCCGGGTACAAATAAAATATCCGGCAGCCCGGCGCTTTTCGTCATTTTCGACTTGAATACCTGCGGATCGGCCTCTATGAATTTCGCGATAATCTGAAACACCGTATCGGGTATCTTTTTATAAATTTTTTTGGTCATGAATAAAATAGGCTCGATCTCGTTTCTCTTCGCGACTATGCCTAGAGTGTTTTTCAGGTATTCGATCTTCGACTGGAGGAACTCTATATTAGACTGGGCGCTGGCCTCTTTCTGGCATTTGACGCTTTTATTTACCTCGGTCATGCATCTGGCTTTAAGCGAGACGAGGCTTAAAAGCAGGCATTCCTTGTTTATTATCTCGGTCTCGAGGCTTACGAGTTCGTTGTTGTATCTTTCGCCGTAGGCAATGCTTTTAAGTTCTTCCCGGCGCTCGTTCCTCAAACTGTTGATAAGAAAATTCTCGATATTGACGAATTCGAGAAGCTCGGTTTTCGTCATCGAAAAGCCGCTTTCGGTCTTGTACTTATAGAACGAATAAGCGTCTATTATGCGGTCGATCTTTTCGCTGGTCGCCATAAGCGCTTTCAAGAAAGGTTTCCCTGCGTTTTGCTTCGATATTTCATACAGGAGAAGTTTCCTTGTTTTAAGGCTTATCTCTTTTTCCTGAGAGGCTATGCTAATTTTTGAAACGAGGTTTTCGAATTCGAGCTGCAGGCGCTCGATAGCGTAGGAACTGGTGAATTCATTCAAACTGTCGCTCAGCCAGGAAGTTATGGTATAAAATTTGATATCGTGGTCTTTGATGAAATTTTCCGAACGAAGCGATTCATCGAGGGAATTCTCGTTGAAAGTGCCTCCGGACATGATAAGATTGTTCGAAAGATAGGCGAAATCGATTATTTTTTTCTCGTCTTCGCTGAAAGCGATATCCAGCAGATTTCCGGTGCCATTCTTAAATTTCTGGTTTATGATATATAAAACCAGCTCCCAGTACTTGGTGTTCAGAGCGTTTATGGTAAGCGCGTCCAGAGAATTTTCTATGTACTTGTCTATATAATAGTTCGTCAGATTTTTAAGCGCAATGTATTCCGGTGAAGTTTCTCCTGTAAAAAGGCTTTCTATAAGGCGGTTCACGGTGGTTCCCGCGACGAACTGAGGCTTTTGCGGCTTTTTAGGCTCAGCAGCCTCTTTCGGCCTGACGCGGATATATTTATAATAAACGAATACCGCCAGTATAAAAAAAAGCACTATAAAGAAGAACAGCGCCGCATTGCTTCTATTGACGGCGAAGGCGTCGGAAACGCTCTTGAAAAATTCATTTACGCGCGTAGGCGCAACTGGAGGGACATTAGGTTGCATATTCAATCATCCCAGATCTTCTTCTTTAACTATAGAAGACATGAACTTGTAATACTTGCTCTGCAGCGACATTAAATTCAAAAAATGCTTTACCTGGTTTGCGTCGAGATTAGAAATGGTAATATTCACGAGCTGGTGGTCTTTTCCAGGTTCCACGCGGACCTCGCCAAACTTGAATATCGATTGTATCCGTTTTTTTATTATGGCGGAATTTTCCTTCAGAAGAAGCGATATGGTTTCATTGACCTCTTTCGCGGCCGGGCTTTCTTTCCCGCCGCCGATCTCTTCCGACGAATCTTCACTCATGTCGAACTCCCCTGGAAGTTTCAACGACCTGCGGGGGCGGGAGGCGACCTGCGGGGCCGGAGCTTTCTCGCCGGTCTCGTTTCCGAATTCGCCCGGAAGTTTAAGCGCGGGCTTTCTTTCCGGCTTGATCGGTTCCGCCTTCCCGTCTTTTATTTCTTTCGGCTCTTCCTTTTTTTCTTCAGATTCCGGGGTTTTTTCAACTTCAGGATCGCCAGCCGTGATTTTTCCATCGAACTCAGGCGTCTTTTCGGGCGCGGCCGCGGTTTTATCTTCGGCGGTCTCATCCGCCGACTCGCTTTCATAAATTTCTTCTTCTTCCGATATGGAAGCAAGATCTGCCTCTTTGCGGGATATATAGCAGGTGAACCAGGCGCGCGTTTCAAAATCGAACTCGCTTATTCTGACCGCGCCGCCGCCGTCAATGTTTTTAGACATATACACGCAGTAATTTTTGATAAAAGACTGCATAAGCGTTGACGAACTTGTATAATATTTATTTGATTTAAGATTCGAAAAAGAGTTTTTCATTCTGTTTTCGTCGTCGCACTCCCAGCGGTAAAGCGCCAGGGCGTTAAGCATCGAATCGATATAGTCTTTTACGGGAAACTGAGGAATTAAAAGGGCGTTCATATGATAATCGTAATCGCCGCGGCCTTTTCCCGGCGCCAGTATCATGTCGGGACGCCCGTAAAGTTTGACTTTTTTATTTTCAAACAGGCCCGGATCGAATTCCATCACTTTTTCGGTCACGTCAAAAAGCTCGTCAGGTATATTTTCCTGAGGACTTTCGGTCAGAAATATGACGGGATCTATTTTATTGGTTTTTGATATTATATCGATAATATTTTTTACGGCCGATATTTTTTCCTTTAAAAAATCGTCCTTTTCCTCGTCTAATATTTCTTTTTTTGAATATATGAATTCTTCGATCTTCTGCCTGCTTTTTCCTATCAGCGTGACGTTATCGAATATTTCATGTTCTTTCTGGATTATCATATCCTCTAAAAACACCAGATTTGCGAGGTAATCGGCTTTAGACGCCGGAAGGCTCTTATAAAATTTCTTTCGTTCGTCGCGCGTTTTGCCTATCTGATTTTCCATCGTTACGAATTCCACGCGCTCGTTTTTTTTCAGCAGCAACTCGTTTTGTATCCTCGAGCGCAGCGAGCCGTACTTTTCAAGGGCTTCGTCGATCATAGCGTTGAAAGCCGATATTTTTTCGGCGGCGGCGGCGGAAATGCCCGCGGGTCTGTTATTTTTGAAATCTTCGTCGAGTTTTTTCTTGGATTCTATCACTACGCGCTTTTCTTCTCTTAAATTATCTACCAGTTTAACGAGCGCCTCATATTTTTTTTCATATTCTTTCAGTTTGTTGATTCCAAGGAAATCCTGAAGCTGCTCCTGAAGCCACTTCGATATTGAAAAACACGGAACGGGACCCCGCCTGCCGTTTTTAACGCTGACGCTGTCGTTAAGTGCCCGCGGAGTAATATCTTTATTTTCGCCAAGCAGTTCGTCGGAAATATAGCCGAAATCGACCGCCAGTTTTTCACTCTCGCTGAAACTGAGACCGCCCGTGCTCATAACCTTCTTTTTGACTATGAAATATACCATGTCCCAGTACTGGCTGTTTAAATACCTTATGTGAGCGATGTTCGTAGGGTTCGCGTTGAAACTGGCTATGGCCGATTTTATATTGTTTTTAAAAGCCACGGCGCGTTCAGAATGGTCCCCCGAAAAAATATCGTCAAAAACCTTATTTGTCGCCATGATCAACTCCGTTACCGACGGCGTTGAATTTGCCGGAAATATAATTTTCGACGCGTGCGCTTTTTTCTTTTATTCCGGTTTCGAATATTCCGAGCGCCAGCATAATTTCAGAAGTCGCACTGTCGTACGTCGTATTCGATATCAAAAATTTTTTCTGGATCGCGTATGAAGCGTTGAAAGAATCGAAAAGGCTTTTGAAAATATTTTTTACCTTGTTCGCCTCCGATTCGTAATAATTTTTATGTTCCTGCTCTATCGACAGAAGAAGAGATTTTAGACTTTCAGCTCTTTCAGGGGCCCTGTTATTTTTAATTCTGTCGCGGGCCGTCGCCAATTCTCGCCTGTGGATGGTTTTGGCGGTCGAAAGACATGCCGTATAATTTTTGTCGGCCGATCTTACCGCGGCGGCAAAGGCGCCTTTTAATTTGCTCATATCGTCCGCCAGAGCGGTATATATACGCATAAATTCGATCTCGTCGGTCATTTTATCTATGAATTCGAATTCTGAAATTTCCTTTTCGAACGCGGCGTCGAAAAGACTCACCGGCGGCGCTTGCGCACGTGTTTTTTTCTGTTGTGCAGCGGCCGGCTCAGGCGTTTTTTTAACTTTGGCGCGCTGCTGGGAGTAAGATTGCGAATGACCGGTCAGAATAAATAAAGATAAAATAAAACCGAACAATAAAAATGAAATGAATCTTTCCGGCCCGAAATTCTTTTCGGATATAAATTTCATTCGTTCCTCCGCATTCTTGCATTCCGGCGCTTATCGCCGTCAATAAAATAAAATAACTTTATCGATATCACTTTGTCATTTCGATGAATTTCTGGAGCTTCGCCTGGATCGCCAGAGTGTTCAATATCAGGTCCAGCTCTCCGTTCGCGGCGTTAATGTCGGTCAAATGAATGTTAACGGCTTCCTTGTTTTTACCCGAAGGGGTGATGGATAATTTTTCATTCACGCTGTCCAATTTTATAATTGACTTTATTTTACCGTACAGAAATTCGCGGACCGCCGCGAATTTTTCGCTGGCCGGTATTTCCGCGCCAGACTGAGGTGAAACGCTTGCCGGCTGCTGAGACTGCGATGCGTCCTGACCCGCTCCCGCCTTTCTCAGTTCGCCGTTTTCTTTTTTTAGTTTTTCTATCTCGTCTTTTAAAGCACGGAGCTGCTCTTCGAAGAGGGCGCGCATATCGTCGCCTTCGGATTCGGAAAATCCCTGCTGCTCTTCAGCAGGGGCTTCGGCAACAGCCAGGGCTTCGACCTTCGCGGCCGCTTCGCTCTTTAATTCGTCGTAACTTTTCGCCTTTAAGAGTTCGTGTCCCGAAAGTTTCAGCAGTCCGTTGACCGAGTCAAGGACCTCAACAGTCGTTCTGTGGATGATCTCGGCCTTGAACGCCGCGGACAACTTAGCCTGCATATCGTTTTTAACTATATCGGCCTCACTTTTAAGTTCGTCGGCGAGCCGCTTCGCTTCACTCTCCTCGGCCGCGGCAAGTTTAAGCATTTCGCCGAGCCCGGTTTTTATCGAAACTATCTTCGCGTCCTCGCTCGCCCTGGCTTCGTTCGCTTTGGCTTCTTCATTTTTCGCGATACGCTGCGAGACCTCGGCCTCATTCTTAAGCCTTTCAAAGTCGACCTTTTTCGCGTCGAAATTTATTTTAGCCTCGTTTTCGCTCCTGGCGGCCTCGGCGGCTTTTATAGTGGCTTCCGTGGCTTTTCCGGAAGCTTCCGCGGCCTTGATCATGAATTCGGCCTTGACCGAGATATCGGCCCGCGCAGCCTCCACCGATTTATTGGCGGCCTCTTCGGATACGCGCGCCGCTTCAGCCGCGATCTTCAACGCCGTTTCGTGCGCCTCGTTCAGCGCCGTTTCGGCCTCCATGAGAAGTTTTTCAGCCGCGGCGCATTTCGCGGCCGCTTCAGCGGCCCGAAGGGACGCTTCGACCGCTTTGTCGTCAGACCTGCGCGAAGCATCGGCGAGTTTGCTTTCGCGCCGGGCTTCGCCGTGCTTCATAACCTCGAAATCGACGATCTCGTCTTTTTTAGGCGCGATCTGCCATGCGAACCAGTCGCGGAGCTCCTTATCGAAAATTTTGTATCCCTTGAGTTCCTTGGTTATATAAATTGTAAAATCTTTGATGAGCGAGCGCTGCAGATCGACGAACGACAGTTTTTTATAAGGTTTCAGGCTGTTGTACGCCTCGCGGAATTCCCTGTCTTCATCGCAATCCCAGCGGTAGAGAACCATCGCCGAAATAATCGACTCTTTATAGTTCGTCGCGGGAAATATAGGAAAAATAAAAGCGTTATAATCGTAGCTGTAAATGCCGTTGCCGTAACCCGGCACGAAAATTACGGACGGGTATCCGAAGCGCTTGAATTTTTTAGTTTTGAAAACGCGGGGATCGGCCTTTAAATATTCACAGAGCGCGTCTATTATGATATCGGGTATGCGCGCATTCACTTTTTCGCTCAGGCATGGCGTCGGCTCTATTTTATTGCGCTTCGACACGAGTTCCGCCATATTTTTGATATATGTGACGCGGTCGTTTATAAATTCTTCTTTTTTCGCGCCGGAAGTTTCGTTCTTTGAAATGATGAAACTCTCCAGGTCGGCCTTCGCCTTAGCGAGCCCGGCTACCAGACCCAGAAGTTCGATCTCGTTGTCGATTACGTTGTCTTCGCACTTGCACAGGTCGTTATTGAGCATCATGAAAGATTTAGTGAGTTCTTTCCTGTCGTTGCGCGCGGTGTTTATTTCGTTTTCGATATTTATAAGCTCGAGGCGTTCCTCTTTCGAAAGCGCCATTCCGGAGTTTCCCTTGAATTTATAAAGCGAGTATTTGCTGGTGCACTGATTGACCTTTTCAGTCAGGCCATAGATTCTCATGAACATGGCCTGATTGTTCATCTGTTTCGCTATAGATCCCAGCACCAGTTTTTTCTGCATGAAGTTGTCTTCATTGCTCTTTTTATATTCCTGCATTTTCGCCGACTTGGCGTCGTAGTCGGCCTTGAGCTTGTCTATGTCGTAAATGCCCATGAACTCTTTCAATTGCTCATTGAGCCATTCGGTGACGCTGTAAAATTTGATATCGACGTCGTTTATGCATGTCGAAAGCTGGAAAGCTTCGTCTATAGTGTCGAGCGAGAACTTATCGGAAGACTTTGCTATCATATCGGAAACATAGCCGTAGTTGACCGCGAGCACTTCGTCGCTGGTAAAATTCATCGGCTCGGCGCCCTTGGTGGCCGAAACCTTCTTTTTCAGCATGTAGGTGATCAAATTCCAGAAGGCATAATTCAGCGAGCGTTTCGCGAAGGGATCGCGGTTATTGGCAAGATGCTTGGATATATTCGAAATCATTTCGCTTTTGACTTCGATTCCCTTGCCCTCGCATTCTTCGATAAGCCTGTCTAATATGATATCGCTAATTTCACTGCCCATTTCATCTCACGTCTTTCTTTTTCTTTCTCGTCTAATTTATTTTGTAGTGTAGTAATGATTTTATTTTGGCTCTTTCGCCATGGCTTCGAATTTTTTGTCGAGGCCGTCGAGCGTTTCGTCGAAACCGGTCTGGCCGCTGAGAAGTTTTTCGAGAGCCTTGTTGAGTTCGTCCAGATAAGCCGGTTCGGGTATGTTATAAACATGAAGCGCGGCCAGTTTCATCTGTTCGAAGAGGGCTTTCCTTATCGAAAAATCAGGTTCCGCGAGGTCGGACTGGATCTGTTCCATGGCCGATTTCCTGGTGGGGATTATATAATTCAGGCGGGCGAATTTGAGCTGCGCCTCTTTCGAATTGATAAAGTTCATAAAATCGTAGGCCTCTTTCGGATATTTGCACGACGACGAAATGCATAGATACTGACCGCCTATCGGTGAGGCCGAGTTCTGCGAGCGCGGCACGACGGCCACTCCGAGGTTCGACGCGTTCTTGAACGCCGAGCCCTTCAATATTTTCTTGATGTTCCAGGGACCGTCTATGATCATCGAGACCCTGCCGTCCATAAATTCCATAAGCGTGAAGTCGTGGCCGAACTTCGGGTCTATCTTCGCCGGAACGGCGTTGTGCTTGCTCTTCAATTCATATATGAACTTAAGCGCCGATTTGGTCTTTTCGGATTTGATGAGCGGCGCGCCGGCCTCGTCGCATAAATTGCCGCCAAAGCTGAAAATGAACGGCAGAAGATAATACGATTCGAAATGATATGAAAAACCGTATCTGGATATTTTAAACTGGTTAAAAAGCGTGCTTTCAGCCGAATTTCCGTCTTCGTCGACGGTAAGTTTGCGTGCGGCGGCGAGAAAATCGACCATGTTCTTCGGCGCGCCGTCGATCTTCGCGGAGGCGAAATGCGATTTATTATAAAGCAGAACAAGGCAGTCGGTGACCTGCGGTATTCCGTAAAGTTCTTTCGCGTTGAGCACGCTGAATTTATATAAATAAGGAAAATAATCGACGTAGTCGGAAGTTGAGACGAGCGAGTCGAGCGCGGCGAACATCTTCTGCCTTGCGTATGGGAGTATGAGCCTGATTTCGACCCTCATTATGTCCGGAAGGCTTTTCTGTTTGAATTTTTCTTCCAGAAAGTTTTTGGCGTCGTAAAAAGAAACGTTCTCGATCTGAATTTTTACGTCGGGATTTTTCGCGCCGTATTCTTTGACCAGCTCGAAAAGCGTCTCGTTCTCCTCGTCGTTCATGGTGTTCATGAAACTGAGAACTATTTCATTTTTGCCTTTTTCAGCCGCGTAAGACGAAGCGGCCGAAACCGATATTATAGAAAAGATAACAAAGGCAATTAACATTAAAAAGAGACGGGGGTTTTTATTCATGGTATAACCTCTTTTTTTATAAAAAAATTCAGGCCATATTTTTATGATAACACCATGATTATAATTGTTTTTAATATATTTGTCAATCTTTAAGTTGACTTATCCGACTTATTTTTTGGCGCCGGAGGCCGGGGACGCGTCAAGAATTTTGAGAGCCGAAATTATCATCTGCAGAAGATTGTCGCCTTTGAGATCGGCTTTAGTGAGGTACAGCAGAGTGATCTCCACGTCGTCGCTGAAAGTGACATTCTGCCCGAATTTTCTGCGCAGCGTTTCAACCGCCGAAGGGTCTATCTGTCCGGCGTTCTGAAACTTGATTATTATATGCTTCTTTTCTTCCTTAACTGAAAGCGCTTTGAGGCGGCGGCCGAGAATTTTGATCTTGACGATCTGAAAAAGGTTATAAACCTGCTCGGGATATTTGCCGAACCTGTCGATGAGTTCGTCGTTCAATTCGGCGAGTTCATCGAAACCGGCGGCGGCGACCATTCTTTTATAAACGTCGATCTTCTGGTAGGTGGAAGTTATATAGGTCGTCGGAAGATAAGCGTTGGTATTGATCTCGATCTCGCAGTCAAACTCGTCTTTACGCTCGATTGATTCGCCCTTTATCTTTTTGATCTCCTCTTCGAGCAGCCTGCAGTACATTTCAAAGCCTATCGTGCAGATGTGGCCGTGCTGTTCGTGGCCGAGAAGATTGCCCGCGCCCCTTATCTCGAGATCGCGCATGGCTATCTTGTAGCCGGAGCCAAGTTCGGAGAATTCCTTCATCGCCTGGAGCCGTTTTTTGGCAATATGGCTCAGGATCGATTCGTGCGGGAAGAAAAAATAGGCGTAAGCCTGGTTCTTCGCGCGCCCTACGCGGCCCCTGAGCTGGTAAAGCTGCGAAAGGCCAAAAGTGTCGGCGCGCTCGATTATGATGGTGTTCACGTTCGATATGTCGAGGCCGTTCTCTATGATCGTCGTCGATACGAGAATATCGAACTCGCGGTCGCAGAAATCGACCATTATCTTTTCGAGCTGCTTTTCGTCCATCTGGCCGTGAGCCGCCCTGACGCGCGCGCCCGGCACCAGCGCCGAGAGTTTGCTCACGACGCTGTTTATTGTATCGATCCTGTTGTGAACGTAATAGACCTGGCCGCGCCTTAAAAGCTCGCGGGTTATGGCTTCTTTCACGGTATCTTCAGAATACCTCAAAACGAATGTCTTAACGGGAAGGCGCTCCGCGGGCGGCGTATTGATCGTCGAAATATCGCGCGAGCCGACCAGCGACATATAAAGCGTGCGCGGTATGGGTGTCGCGGTGAGCGTGAGAACGTCCACGTGGTTTTTAAGTTCCTTCAGCCGCTCCTTGTGTTTTACGCCGAAACGCTGTTCCTCGTCTACTATGAGAAGACCGAGGTCCTTGAACCCCATGTCCTTCTGGATGATGCGGTGCGTGCCGACGACCACGTCGACCTTGCCTTCCTTTAATTTTTCGACGGTCTCCTTCTGTTCAGATTTTGTGCGGAAACGCGACAGCAGATCGACCGAAACGGGATACGATGAGAACCGCGAAATAAGCGTGTTGTAATGCTGCATGGCAAGAATCGTCGTGGGCGCGAGGAACGCGACCTGTTTTCCGTCCATGCAGGCCTTGAAAGCGGCGCGGATGGCGACCTCGGTCTTGCCGAAGCCGACGTCGCCGCAGATAAGCCGGTCCATGGGCTTTTCGCTTTCCATGTCGCATTTAACCTCGACTATGGAGTTCTGCTGGTCGACGGTTTCCTTGTATGCGAAGGAGTCTTCGAACTGACGCATCAGGTCGTTATCGAGGCCGAACTGGTGGCCCTTGGCGATCGAGCGGCGCGCGTAAAGCGTGACAAGATAGGCCGCCAGCTTTTCTATGGATTTGCGCGCGGTGGCCTTCTGACGCTTCCAGGACGAGTCGTTGAGCTTTCCGATCCTGGGCTCGGCGCCGTCGAGCGCTATATATTTATGCAGCATCGAAAGGGCGTCGACCGGAACGTAAAGTTTATCGGAGTCGGAGTATTCGAGCAGCAGATAGTCGGCCTCGCGTCCTCCAGCTGAAAGAAGCGTAAGGCCTCGGTATATTCCAATTCCATAATTTACATGCACAACGTAGTCGCCGTCGGCGAGCTCGAGATGCGATGAAATTTTGCGGTAGCGGCTTTTCGCTTTCGCCTTGACGTCGATCTCGGCCTGTTTGTCGTAAAGCGGCTGGTGCTCGCCATAAGCTTCGTAACCCGAAAATACGGCGAGTTTTTCATCCTTATATATAAAACCTTCGTGAAGGTAGCCTTCGTTGATATAAACCGTCTTTCGCGCGAGCGCCGATGTCATGAAATTTTCGCCGACGACGACGGCAAGTTTCAGCGAGGATAAAACCTCCACCATACGCCCTATCTGGCCGGATGTCGGAAGTATCATCAGTACGGTGTTCGCATCGTCGAGAAATTCTTTGACGCACGTTATGAACTGGTTGAATTTGCCCGCAAATTTAGGCATCGGCGCGACCGAAAGGTCGAAATAAACATGGCCGTCCTCGTCCATGCCGGAATCGTCGTAAGGCGTCAGGTTGATCTTGACAGCGGAATTATTGTGCTCTATGTCTTTTATAAGAATGTCGGAATGTTTGTAATACTGTTCCGGCGGAAGCGAATAAACGTCTTCAGCCTTATTTTCCAGATGTAGTTTTTCGAGTTTTTTCAAAAACCCGGCGCCTTCGGCCGCGATGTCTTCCTTCGAGTAGTAAAAAACGCAGTATTTCGAAATATATTTATTCATGTAATCGACGATGGTCGGCATGCAATGATCGTACATAAACGGCGCGTAGCGCTCGATATTGGCGATCTTTATTCCTTCGGCTATGCGGTTGGCCTCGTGCGAAGGCGCGAGTCTGGATACTTTATTCATGTTCCTGTACATCGCGTCCAGCTCGGCTTTGCCGTAAATATACTCGCCGGCGGGCAGTATGTAAACTTCGTCGATCGGTTCGATGGTCCGCTGGTCTTCGATATTGAACGTCTTTATGGAGTCGATCGTGTCGCCGAAAAAATCCACGCGCACGGGGTTGCGAAGCCCCGGGATGAATATGTCGACGATGCCGCCGCGCACGGCGAACTGCGCGAGATCGATGACGGGATCCTCGGCGCTGTAGCCCGCCTCGGCAAGCGATTCGACGAGTTTTTCGATATCGAGAGTATCGTTTTTCGCTATTTTAATGCCGGCGTTCTCGAGTTCCCTGTACGGCCCGCACTTCTGCATGAGACCGGCGATAGGGGCCACTATAAATAATTTTTTCGCGCCCTTTTCGAAATCTATTACGCTTTTGAGCGTGGACATCCTGTCTGAAAGAAGGTTCTGCGACGGCGACAGAAATTCGTACGGCGACCATTCGAGCGAGGAAAAAAGGCACACTTTGTGGCCGGCGGCATCCTTTGCGTTCACGGCGGGCGGCGCGGCCTTAAGAAGCGTTTCTAGCTGGTAGCAGGCGCGCTCGGCCGAATCCTGGCAGGGCGTCACGATGAGAAAGGCGTCGTAATTCGAATAAGCCGCGCCTTTTAATTCAGCGGCCATCCTGTCGATTATGAACGCGCCTATATTTTCGGCCGCGCCGGACAGCGTCACTTTAGAGGGTTTCGTGTGCCTGATCTTATTTATAAGACTGTCGAAAAGTTTCGCGTTTATTTTTTCCGTATCCATTTTACCGCCTCGCTGAATAAAGCATATAAAATATATTTAGGAATATTGGTCATTCTCAATATTCTCGAAGGCTGCTGATACAACCTGAAAAGCCATTCAAGATATAACTTCTGCATTACCGCCGGCGCGCGCCTGAGCGTCTTCGACAGTACGTCGAACGTGCCGCCCACGCCCATCATGACCGCGCCTTTTAAAAACGGGCCGAGGTCGGCGATGAACTTTTCCTGCGCAGGGTTTCCGAGCGCGACCAGGACGATGTCCGGCGCGAATTTCGAAAGCCGTTCGATAATGGCGGCGCGGCCGCGCGCGTCGAAATATCCGTGATGGTAAAAGCACTCGCCGGTCCCCTTAAATTTCGAGCCGACCTCGGCCTCCAGGCGCTCGACGACCTCGGGTTTCGAGCCGATGAAGGCGACCCTGAAGCCTTCACGCGCGGCGAGCCCAAGGAACTTTTCACTCAGATCGACGCCGCTGACCTTGTTTTTGATGTTACGGGGACTTTTTATATAAGAGAGCATTTTAAGCCCGGCGCCGTCGCATGTGATAATATCCGCGCCGCCCGCTATCGCCGCGTAGCGTTCGTCGAAGAGGCTGTTGTATGCGCCGAGAATGTCGAGCGTCACAATAAATAAATTCCGCTTTTTTTCGTTTATTATAATTTTTGAATATTCGACGATCTCGCCGAACGAAAGGTCGTCCAGCTCTATGTTGGCCATTTTGAGCCGAGGCCTTTCGAAATATCCGCGCGCGGTCCCGCCGCCTTTTTCAATATCAGTTCCGGCGTTCATATCGGCGCGCCCCTATCTCAGGCCGCTTATCGCCGCGGCGTAATCGGCTTTTGAAAAAACCGACGAACCGGCGACTATGACGTCGGCGCCGGCCTTTATGACCGCGTCTTTATTTTCACGCGTTATACCGCCGTCCACCTGGATATGTATATCGCGGCCGTGTTCGCGGGCTATTTCTTTCACCCGCGCGATCTTCGCAAGAGACGATTCTATGAATTTCTGGCCGCCGAAACCCGGGTTGACGCTCATTATCAGAACGAGATCGACCGCGTGCATGACGTGTTTGAGCATTTCGACGTCGGTGTGAGGGTTGAACGAGACGCCCGCTTTTTTGCCGAGCGAGCGGATCTGTGTCAGAAGGCGCTCTATATGAAAGCTTGCCTCGGCGTGCACGGTGATGATGTCGGCGCCCGCGGCGGCGAATTTTTCGACGAACTGCTCGGGGTTGGTGATCATCAGATGGCAGTCTATGGGTATTTTCGCGTTCTTCGCGATTGAATCGAGTATGGGTATGCCGAAGGATATATTCGGCACGAAGTGGCCGTCCATGACGTCTAAATGTAACCAGTCGGCGCCGGCCTTCGTCACGGCGTCAATTTCGGCGCCGAGCTTATTGAAGTCGGCCGAGAGTATCGAAGGCGCTATCAGAACCTTCTTATCAGACATTATAATCGCTCCGTTCTATTTCGTTTTCGTTCATTGAAAATTACTTAAATATAAATGCGAAAGGGAGAAAGGGTTATAAGTCCTTTCTCCCCTCGCGTTCTATGATCGATTTATTCGCTTCGCCCCCCGCCGCGCCGTTTTGATGGCACGTGAAAGGCGCCGATTCCTACCAGAAAACATAAAGGAGGAAACTTAAAAATCCCGTTATTACGAATAACATACTATACCAGAAATTGGCTATTTTTGCAAGCAGGCTTTTCGCGCCCGCCGTTTTTTTGTTACTCCACATTTCGCCGTCGGCCGATCTTCCGCCTGCGGCCGTTTTAGAACGAGCCGAAGCGTCGTTTTCGCTCTGATCATATTCCCGCGAATTATCTTTCGCCATAAAAGGGTTTTCGCCGGACGCGTCTTCGCCCGCGCTCTTCGCGTCGCCGCCATAGGCGACGGTCTTCATTTCTCTGGCATTCTTTTTGCCGAATAAAATATCGTAGGCGGCTTCATCGTTTGCGGGCGCACCCGAGCGTTTTTCTTTTCCTGAATTCAAATTCAGGGGAAAATCGGGGTTGCCGGTCTGCGTCGTATCGCCGGGCCCCTTGAATGCAGGAACTTTAAAATCGGCGAATGAAGACTGGTTTTTACCCTTGCCGGCCTGAGTTTTTTTGTCGGCCGGAGCTTCGTCAGCGGCCGTTCTCATGAATTTAGACGGATCAACCTGCATACTGGTCAGAACGTCGGTTTTATTTACCTGCTCGGATACGAACCTGACGAGCGCGTTGAGCAGTTCGTCGATGGACTGGTATCTGGCTGAAATGTCGCTTGTAATGCACTTGAAAATAATATTTTTAATCGCCTCGATCTGGGGGGGCGCTATATTTTTAACGCTTCCTGCCTCGAGTTTGAAGTCTTTTATCACTCTGAGGCTTCTGACGCTGATACCGTCGGCGGTAAAAAGCGGCGCGCGGGCGAGCAATTCGTAGAACAGACAGCCGATGAAGAAAATGTCCGCGCTCACGCTGGAAATTTTATTTTCAAAATCCTTGTTCGATATAACGTCGCGCGGTATGTGGAACTGAAGTATCTTTATCTTTCCGTTCGGCTGATAAATTATATCCGAATACGTGAGCGAG
>MGFH01000027.1 GCA_001791795.1 Candidatus Wallbacteria bacterium GWC2_49_35 | reverse complement strand
GATGATCGAATTAAAATTCGATATTGATATACGCTTTCTTTAAAATATCAAAATACATTAGCTCTCAACTCTCAGTTCTCAACTCTCCACTATTTTAATGTTTTTAATTTTTAATAAAAATATAAGGGAGGATTTATGGTCGTCAGCGTAATCGGAGTTATATTAATCATAATAGGCGTAGTGTGTATATTCATGAAAAAATCTTCACAGAAGAAACTTATGGCGCTCAGCCTTACCGACACTTACACCGCCGCTAAACTTCTTGAACTGCAGAAAACTATCGCGGGTGAAATGGGCGCCGGCTCCTTCCGCCAGCTGGCCGAAGTGAAGGGCGTCATTGAATGCCCCGACCCGCTGACCGCCGAACTCTCGAAAGAAAAATGCCTCTATTACAAGAGCGAAGTCGATATCGAATACGAAGAAAATTATTACCAGGAAAACCAGCAGACCAAAAGCCGCGAACTCAAAACCAGACGCACCAGCGAAAATATAACCCGCGTCGAGCGCGGTGTTGATTTTTACTTAAAAGACGACACCGGAAAAGTTCGGATAAACCCTGCCGGCGCCGAACTCGACCTCACCAAATCCGTCGACCGCTTCGAGCCCGCCACTAACGTCAATTACTCCAACGGCGCCATCAGCTGGGGCGGTTTCTCTTTTTCAGTAGGCTCCAATTACTCCGACTACACCCGCGAAGGCCGCAAGATACTCGGCTATAAATTCAGCGAATATATTTTTCCGCTTAAACAGAAAATTTTCGTTATCGGCGAGGCGACCGACTCGATGGGCGAACTCCAGATATCTAAACCTACCACCGACGACGGCGTATTCGTGATTTCTAATAAATCAGAAGAACAGCTTGCTAAAGAAGCTAAATCGAGCGCGCAGACGCTGGATATCGCATCAAAAGCGTGCTTCGCTATTGGTGCTATAATGGCCGTGGCGGGATTTTTTATTAAATAACAGGCTATGGACTAAATGGACTTTTTACCGACTACCAGAGAAGAATTTATAAAACTAAAGATCGACAGGCCTGATATAATAATCGTTACCGGCGATACTTATATCGACAGTCCTTTTATCGGCGCGGCCGTTATAGGGCGTTATCTTCAGAGCAAAGGGTTTACTGTCGCGATTATCGCCCAGCCGGTGATTGACGGGCCGGACGATATAACGCGTCTGGGCGAGCCGAATCTGTTCTGGGGCGTTACGGGCGGCTCGATCGATTCGATGGTGGCTAATTACACGCCGATGAAGAAGTTCCGCAATTCGGACGATCTGACGCCTGGCGGCGCGAACGACCGCCGGCCGGACCGGGCCGTGATCGCCTATTCCAACCTGATAAGGCGTTATTTCAAAAACACGCGGCCGATAGTTCTGGGCGGGATAGAGGCGAGTCTGCGCCGCGTCACGCACTTTGATTTCTGGTCGGACTCGCTGCGGCGGTCGGTGTTATTCGACGCGAAGGCCGATTTACTTGTTTACGGCATGGGCGAAACCGCCGTGCTGGAGATAGCGCGGAAGATGAAGGAAGGCCGTGACGATTATAAGTATGTTCGCGGCGTTTGTTATATTTCGAAAACGCCCGCCGCGGGGTATATAGAGCTGCCTGCGCACGAGGAATGCGTTTCGGATAAGTTAAAATTCATAGAAATGTTCGATACTTTTTATAAGAATAACGATCCGCTGACGGCGAAGGGATTGTTTGAAAAGACGGGCGACCGGTATTTGATTCACAATCCGCCGGCGCCGGTTTTAACTTCTGAAGAACTGGATGAGATTTATGGTCTTGGATACAGCCGCGCGCTCCATCCGTATTATAAGAAACGCGGCGCTGTGGCGGCGTTGAACACCATAGATTTTTCGATAACGACGCATCGCGGCTGTTACGGCGAGTGCAACTTCTGCGCGATAGCCGTGCATCAGGGGCGCACGGTCGTATCGCGCGGCGAGGAGTCGATAATAAAAGAAGCCGAAAAGATAACGCGCATGGATAATTTCAAGGGCTACATAACCGACGCGGGCGGCGCGACGGCGAATATGTACGCGATCGAATGCGAGAAAAAGCTCAAAACCGGTGCGTGCAAAGATAAAAGATGCCTGTATCCGAAGGCGTGCAGGAGTCTTGAAATAAGCCATAAAAAGCAGATCGCGCTTCTGAAGAAACTGCGCAATGTCGCGGGCGTCAAAAAAGTTTTCGTGGCGTCGGGCATCCGCTATGACATGGTTTTATGCGACGCGAAGCACGGCGCGGCGTATATCGATGAAATAGCGCTCCATCATGTATCGGGCCAGCTGAAACTTGCGCCCGAGCATACGGAAGGCGCCGTGGCGGCTCTGATGGGCAAGCCCGGTCCGGACAGCCTGGTGGAGTTCAAGCGAAAATTCGACGATGCGAGCGGGCAAGCCGGTAAAGACCAGTTTCTGACCTATTATTTAATAGCGGCCCATCCCGGCTGCGCGGAAGGGGATATGGCGAAGATGAAAAAGTTCGTTTCGAAAGAGCTCAAAATAAATCCTGAGCAGGTGCAGATATTCACGCCGACGCCCTCGACCTGGTCGACTCTGATGTATTATACGGGGATGAACCCGTTCACTAAAGAGAAGATATTCGTTGAAAAAGGCGACGGCGCGAAGCTGCGGCAGAAGAAGATCATTACCGGATAAGGAGAAGTTATGGCAGTTAAAAATAACAATAATGCCGATCTTCTTGAAGCGTTAGCGCGCGAACTTTCCAGACTTAAGCCTGAGGACCGCGAGAAGATATTTGAAAAACTGGATTCGATAAAGGACGGCTCTAAAAAAAAACCTGACGATAAAAAATAATGGCGTCAAGCGGCTCATGTCCCGAGTTAAAATTCCAGCCCTTTACGAAAGCCTTAAAATTTGTTATAATTGATCTATTAAAATTTATTTGCATAAAAATGATAAGTTAAAAGTTATGAGTTTTAGGTTATAAGTTAAATTTTATAAAAAAAGTTTTAATTAAATGTTTTTACCTGACGGAGGTCAATTTTATGAGTAAGCATTCTATCAGAAAAAGTTTAATGATTTTAGCGGCTTTATTTTTCGTTTTATCGTCACTCACCCCGGCCATGGCCGAAACTTTCGAATGGAACACCAAGCAGCGTCCCGCGCAGCTTATCAATAAAACCGACGCCGGCGCTTATCAGATAGGCAACGTAAGATGGGGATTCCAGAAAAGCGAAGATTACTCGAATTTACAGCCTTTCTGGAGAAACGCCGCTATAGACGTAAATAAGATCAGCGACGTTTTATTCATTGTGAAGCCTTTCGAACCCGAATGGATAGCGGCGCACTGCCTTCTGATATTCAAATTCAGCGAGCCGATCATAAGCGATCAGAACGAAAAAGCTGACGGCTTAGTTCTTTCGATAGAGGCACGCCTTTTGAAGGGTCAGAAATACAGCCTCATGCAGGGCAATTTCGGCAAATTCTTCATAGTTTACCAGCTCGGCACCGATGCCGATTACCTGCAGTACTCCGCGATCGAAAAAAAGAGGCTGATCCCGTATAAACTTAAGCTGACGCACGAGCAGAAAGTCGAACTTCTTAAAAACACGATAGCAGAATCGGTTAAAAACCGCGACGGCGAAAAATATAACACTATCAACAACAGCTGCACGAATAATTTATTCATCCTTTTAAACACAGTGCTTCCGAAAGAGCAGAAATTCAGGGAATGGATACTCAAAAAAGTCATTTATAACGTAGGCATTTCATTTCCCCGCACCGCAGGCAAATTATTGAAAAAGCACAAGGTAGTGGAAGAAGAACTTCCGATAATGACGCCCGGCGCGCCTAAAACCGATATCGCTTCGCTCGCGGGCGAATTCAATACCGCAATGTCGAAAGGCCCCGTTGCGAACGAACTTGGCGGCGACGATCTTGTTATCGCCAATAAAAACGCGGCATCGATAGCCGTCAAAGCCGATAAGATCAAAGCGGCTTTTGTGGAAGCGATAAATGAAGGCACCATAACCAAAGATATGATAAAAAGCACGATGTACGATGAGGACGCCGAACAGCTTATGGGCCTTTTCGTTCCTGGCGTGAACCCGTCCGAAGAAGAAAAGACAGGCTTCGTAGTGGGCGCCGAATTCGCTGAAAAACTTGTAGCTATCAACGATAACGCCACTCTCGCCGCCTACATGGGCGAACTGTTCGATTCATACAAAGCGGCCGCCGCAAAAAGACTAACGCTCGAAGGCCCCGACGTTTCGAAATACCTCGACTCGAATCTGAACGCGCTTCACAAAGGCCTCGATAAATCCGTTAAATATCTGAAACTGAACAAACGCTAAAAAATAATTGCTTTAACTAAAATAAAAAGCATTCAAGTTTGAACGATAAATCAAAAGAGCCTTCTGGACTAATATAGGAAGGCTCTTTTGATTGCGCTTGTATGCTTGAATGTATATGTTTTGATTTTTAAGAGTTCGGGTTTATTAACGCCGTTCGAACTGCCGGCCAGGTTTATATGAAACGCGCCGGTTATTTTATCTTTTTAAGGTTTTCGATCGCCTTGTCGTAATCGGGATGCGACGCCACTTCGGGAACGTATTCGACGTATCTGACGACGTTGTCTTTGTCGATAATGAATATGGCGCGCGATAAGAGGCGAAGTTCGGATATCAGCGTGCCGTAATTGACGCCGAACGATCCGGTTTTATGGTCGGAGAGCGTGACCACGTTTTTGATCCCGGCCGCGCCGCACCATCTTGCCTGGGCGAAGGGAAGGTCCATGGATATAGTTAAAATTACCGTGTCGGTGGATAAACCGGCGGCCGCTTCGTTGAATTTTCTGGTCTGAGCGTCGCAGATCGGCGTATCGAGCGAGGGGACCACCGATATGACTTTTATCTTCTTGTCAAAATTGCCTAATTTAACGGGAGAAAGGTCGTTGGCGAGAACTTCGAAATCGGGGGCTCTCATTCCGACTTTTACCTCTTCGCCGAGAAGGGTCAGGGGATTGCCTTTGAAGGTCACCGCGTTTTTTCTTTCAGTCTGTTTTGCCATTGCCTGCATTGAATTTCCTCCTTCAATCGTTATTAATGTGATAACAGAAAAATATCATTTATTATGCATTTTGTCAACTGATATTTTATCCGGGCGCGGTCTTCAAAACTTGCTTTCGTGACTAGCTGACGAAATTATTTAATTCCTTTATGAAAGCGTCTTTTGGAAGAGCGCCAGACATCGTTTTTTCGACCTTTCCATTTTTATAGAACATGAGCGTCGGGACCGAATATATGCCGACCTGAGCGGCTATTTCAGGGTTTTCGTCGACGTTTACCTTCACGAATTTAACTTTATCCGAATAAATCGGCGCCACCTCGTTCAATACGTTGGCGAAATACTTGCAGGGCCCGCACCAGCTGGCGAAAAAATCGACGAAAACGGGAACGCCGGATTCGATTACCTCTTTTTTGAAATTAGCGTCAGAAGCCTCGGTGATATTGTTGTTTGTCATAATTACCACTCCTTTATTATTTGTTTTGATGGAATTTTAATTTTTAAAATACGATTCCGCATATTTTTCACGGTTGCTTTTTATATTACAAGTTGCGTGCCAAAATTAAATTGAAAGGAAAACTCCTTTATTGATAATCGTTTTCACGTTGCCGTCATCTTTAATTAGCGCCTCGCAAACCCGGCTATGAAATTATTGCTATGCAAAAATTTCGTGGTTTGAGATTTGACGTGCATTTTGACTGATTTTAGATTTAAATTATTTAAGTTAATATCTAAAATTAAATAATAGTTAATTTTTTAGATTGATTTTTAAATGCTTTTGTTATATTCTGATATCTTGAAAGTGTTCGTTTTTAGATTTAATTAAACATTAAATCCACCCGCAAATGAATCAGCGTTCAACACAATAATTCAAGCGGCGATATTTTGGTATGCATTTTGCTTTTTAAAATAAAAAAAATAAAAATTTCAGGAGGCCCCATATGAAAGACAATCAAATTATTAAAGGAGTCAGAAGGACTGAATTATTAAAAGCTCTGCTGGTTTTATTCTTCGCGCTCGCGGCCGTAAATTATTGCGGCCTCTTAAGTTATTCGCACGCCGCCGACGCGAACAGGCACGAAGTCAAACTCGAAGACAGGCCGGTTTATTTCGAGGCCGTCGGAGTGCTCACTCCGAAGACCGTGACTACGCTTTCATCTAAAGTGATGGGCATGATAACCGCCTTCAACAAGCGCGAAGGCGAAGAAGTTTCTTCGTCGGAAGTCATCTTAACCATAGACGACGCCGAAATAAACGCCGACATGGCCGCTCTCGAAGCGGGCATCGCCGAGATAGCCAGCAATAAGATAGAGCTCGAAAAGAACCTCGCGCTCGCCGAAACGGGAAAATCATCCGCAGCAGCTCAGCTCGACCTGGCATCCTCCACCTATCAGAGAATAAAGACCCTCTACCAATCCAAAACCATAGCCGTGCAGGAATTTGAAAAAGCCGAAGCCGCCTATAAAATGGCTTCATCGAAGATGAACGAGGCGAAGGCCCAGATCGAAGTGACCATATCCAGACGCGCCCAGATCGAGGCGAAGGAAAAGCAGATCCAGGCCAACATACAGAAAATGAATAGGATGAAACAGTACACCATAGTTAATTCCCCGATCGACGGCCGCATCACGGCGCGCCAGACCGAGGTCGGAATGCTCGCCTCTCCGGGAATGCCTCTTGTAACGGTCGAAGATTACAAAAACATGCTTTTTTCGGCGGTCATTCCCGAGCAGATCATCAATAATATAAAACTCGGCGATAAAGTTAAAGTCATAGTCGATGTTGTCGAAGACCAGGTTTTCGTGGGCGAAGTCACCGAGATCGCCCCGACAGGAGATGTCATGACGCACACCTTCAAGGTAAAGATAGCCCTCGCGCACGACGCGCGCCTTAAAAGCGGAATGTACGCCCGCGGCCTTTTCGAGAAGGAGATCGTCAAAAAAATATCGGTACCCAGCGATTTTATAGTTAAACGCGGCCAGCTCTTCATGGTTTACACCTCGGAGAATGATTTTAAATATGTAAGGCCCGGCTCGGTCTAC
Organism: Candidatus Wallbacteria bacterium GWC2_49_35; assembly: GCA_001791795.1. GTDB lineage: Bacteria > Muiribacteriota > UBA9980 > UBA9980 > UBA9980 > UBA9980. Next base: position 5,844 of record MGFH01000027.1, on the reverse strand, counting down.
AACAATCTTACCGAGATACTCTCCGGCCTTAATCCCGGCGACGCTATAATAAAAAAATAGCCGCGCCCGCTTTTAACTAAATCGAAGGAAGTGATCCTGATGAAAGAAGATAAAATAAATAAAGACGGAAACGCCGTCAAAAACGAAGAAATCAATCTTGAAGAAAACTCGCTGCACAGCGGTTTCGCCGGCGGGCTGGCGAAAAGCTTCATCGACTCGAAACTGACGCCGCTGATAATACTGCTTTCCCTGCTGCTCGGAGTTTTCGCGATAATAATGACGCCGCGCGAAGAAGAGCCGCAGATAGTGGTTCCGATGATCGACGTGTTCGTTCAGATGCCGGGCGCCTCGCCCGCCGAGGTCGAAAAACGCGTGATAAACCCCATGGAAAAGCTTCTGTGGGAGATTCCGGGCGTCGAGCACATTTATTCGACGGCGCAGAACGAAGGCGCGATGACCATCGTGCGCTTCAAGGTCAGCGAAGACGCGGAGAAGAGCCTGGTCAAGATAATGGAGAAGATGGAGCACAACAAAGACCGCATTCCTCCCAACGTTTATGGCCCGTACATTAAAAGCCGCTCGATCGACGACGTTCCCATACTCGCTCTCACCCTGCATTCGAAGACCGAGGACCACTATATGCTCAGGCGCGCGGCCGCCCAGCTAACCAACGAACTTAAATCAGTGAATGACGTTTCCGACGTCAATATCATCGGCGGCCAGCGCCGCGAGATCCGCGTCGAGTTCGACCCGAATAAACTTTCCGCCTACGGCATATCGCCGATGGAGATCGTAGGCGTTATTTCCGACGCCAACCAGCAGAGCCTCAACAATTCATTCAAGAACGGCAATCTTGAATTCAAGGTTACCATAGGCAATTTCTTCAGGTCGGTCGACGACGTTAAAAAACTTGTCGTCCGCTCCGTCAACAAGCGCGCGATATACCTCGAAGAGATCGCGAAGATAACCGACGACGTTTCCGAGCCCGAAAACTATGTGCTGTTCAAGAAAGGCCCTGCGACGAAAACTCCCGCCGGCAAAGATTCCGGCGCGGCCTTCGAGAACGCCGTCACCATAGCGCTGTCGAAACGCAAGGGCACTAACGCCATAGTGATCGCCGAAGAAGTGCTCGACAAACTCGAAAAGATCAGAGGCACGCTCCTTTCCAAAGACGTTGAAGTTACCGTTACGCGCAATTATGGCGAAACGGCCTCCGAAAAATCTAACGAGCTGCTCTACCACATGGCGCTCGCGACGATCTCGGTCACCATACTGATATGGATGTTCCTCGGGTTCAAAGCTTCGGCCGTCGTTGCAATCGCTATCCCCGTCACGCTGGCGCTCACGCTTCTGGTATTTTATCTCTATGGCTACACGCTCAACAGGATAACGCTTTTCGCCCTCATTTTTTCTATAGGTATACTGGTCGACGACGCCATAGTCGTCGTCGAGAACATGGTGCGCCATTTCCACCTGCCGCGCAATAAAGGCCGCAACATGATCACGATCGCGGTCGAGTCGGTGGCCGAGGTAGGAAACCCGACGATACTGGCTACCATAGCCGTTATTGTGGCAATACTTCCCATGGCTTTCGTTTCAGGCCTTATGGGCCCGTATATGAGGCCGATACCCGTCGGCGCGTCGGCCGCGATGATATTTTCGCTCATAGTCGCATTTATCGTCACGCCCTGGTCGTCCATAAGGATACTCAACCTCAAAGAGATCGAAGAGGGAGGCGGCCATCATGAAGGAGCTAACGACGACTTTCTCACCAGGCTTTACCACAGGATAATGGAGCCGGTGCTTACCGTCAAAAAATACCGCTACATATTCCTGGCTTCGGTCACGGCGCTCCTGCTAATAACCTTATTGATGGTACCGGCGCGCATGGTCAAGGTCAAGATGCTGCCTTTCGACAATAAATCCGAGTTCCAGGTGATAATAGACATGCCCGAAGGAACCACGCTGGAGCAGACTACCGAGGTCACCAAGGAAATAGCCAGGTACGCAGCCACGATACCTGAAGTGAGCGATCTCATACTCTATCCCGGAACGGCCGCGCCCCACAACTTCAACGGCCTGGTTCGCCATTATTTTATGAGAAGCGGCCAGAACGTCTCCGACATACAGGTGAACCTGGCGGCGAAGCATGACAGGAAGCGCAGTTCGCACGAGATCGCCGTGGCGGCCCGTCCTGAGATACAAAAGATCGCCAGAAAATACAAAGCCAATGTCAAGGTCGCCGAAGTTCCGCCCGGCCCGCCCGTTTTACAGACGCTCGTCGCCGAGATATACGGCCCCGATTACGAAACCGTCAAATTCATAGCCGGCGATATCGCTAAAAAGTTCGCCGAAGTCGACGGCGTGGTGGATATCGACACATACGTCGAAGACACTGCCGAGCGTTATCTTTTCAACATAGACCAGGAAAAGGCCTCGCTGAACGGACTCAGCTATGGTGAAGTGCTGGGCGCGACCAGACTGGGACTCTCCGGGCAGAAAATATCGCTGATGCACGATCCTGAAGAGATCGAAGACGTATATATAAACGTAACGCCGCCCGAAAAGCAGCGTTCGTCGGTCGAAAGCATCCTCAATATGCACGCGTTCTCGCGCATGACCGGTCGCGCGACTCCGCTCGCCGAAATAATAACTGTCAAAAAAACGGTCGACAACATCAACATCTACCATAAGAACCTGAAGACGGTATCCTATGTGGTGGCCGATGTCGCGGGTTCGGAGGAAAGCCCGGTATATCCGATATTGAAGCTGCGCGAGCTTCTGGCCTCTTATAAAACGCCGTCCGGGCCGATAAACCAGTACACATTCACGACGAAGACGCCGGAAAACACTTCTCTCGGATACTTTCTGAAGTGGGACGGCGAATGGCACATAACGGTAGAAGTTTTCCGCGATCTGGGGCTCGCCTTCGCGATAGCGATGATCATGATATATATTCTTGTCGTCGGCTGGTTCCAGTCGTTCAAGACGCCGCTTGTAATAATGGCGCCCATACCGCTGACGCTGGTCGGAATTCTCCCGGCGCACTATTTCTTCGGCGCGTTCTTCACGGCGACCTCGATGATAGGCTTCATCGCGGGCGCGGGCATCATAGTCAGAAATTCCATAATACTCGTCGATTTCATTAACCTGAAGGTCGCCGAAGGTTTGCCTCTGAAAGAGGCCGTGGTGGAGGCCGGTTCTATCAGGTTCCGCCCGATGCTTCTAACGGCGGCGGCGGTCGTCGTCGGCTCGTTCGTAATGCTGTTCGACCCGATATTCCAGGGCCTGGCGATATCGCTCATGGCAGGCGAAATAGCCTCCACGCTGCTTTCGCGCATGACGGTGCCGGTTCTGTATTTTATGTCCGAATCGAAGGAATAAAAATAAAGAAACGTAAATTAACGAATGAAAATTAAGGAATAAAAAAAGGGCGTCCTCCGGGGCGCCCTTTTTTGTCGACTGGATATCTTATTGAAAATAATATTATGCTTTTAGTTTTCGTCTGTTTCGATCTTGTATTTGCTTATCTTTTCGTAAAGCGTGGTGCGGTCGATCTTTAAAATTTTCGCGGCCCGTGTTTTATTGTTTTTGACGGCCTTTAAAACGAATTTTATATACTGGCCCTCGAGTTCGTCCAGACTTAAAAGTTTGTCTGCGTCCGTGGGGTCCTGCGGTGCGGATGCCGAAAAAACGAAAGGATTCGCCCCCGCGGAATTTTTTGCGATCGAGGCCGACAGGCCGGAATCGCCGCTCATCTGCACCGGAAGGTGCTCGGCGAATATCTGCTCGGTGCTTTCGTTTATAAAAAGCATCGTGCGCTTTATGGTGTTTCTTAGTTCGCGGACGTTGCCGGGCCATGTGTGCATTTGAAGCAGGCCCAGCGTGGCCAGAGTTATCGAAGATACTTTTTTATTGAATTCTTTGTTGTACTCTTCTATCATTTCCATCAGGATGAGATGCATGTCGTTCATTCTATCGCGCAGCGGCGGAATTTTGAACGCGACTTCGTTTATGCGGAAATAAAGGTCGGAGCGGAATTCTTTTTTGGCGACGGCTTCGTCGAGGTTTTTATTGGTGGCCGCTATTACGCGGACGTCAACTTTTATATTTTTGCTCGAACCTATAGGCTGAATCTCGCGCGTTTCCAGCGCCCTTAAAATTTTAGCCTGCATCTTGATGCTCATATCGCCTATTTCGTCTAAAAATAAGGTGCCGCCGTCGGCGAGTTTGAATTTGCCTTCCATATCGGCGGAAGCGCCCGTGAAAGAACCCTGCTTATGGCCGAAAAGATGCGATTCGATAAGTTCGTCGGGCACGGCGGAGCAGTTGACCGCCACGAAAGGCTTGTTCACCCTTTTTGATTTTTCGTAAATCGCTTCGGCGACAAGTTCCTTGCCCGTGCCGGATTCTCCTAGGATCAACACTGTGGCGTCTGTAGGCGCGGCTCTTTCAATAAGGTCGAATATTTTTTTCATTTCGGTATCGCACGAAACGAGTTTTGAAAATTTAATAATTTCGCTGCTTGTGATGTCCAATTTTACCTCTTGCCATTTGAATGATTATGATTTATAATAAGGCTGATCGCGGCGATAAAAATCATCCGATTTTTTGATATATTTTATATCTAATCGCCGTTAATGTCAATTATTTTTTTTATTTTAGCGGCGTCTCGGCGAACCGTGAACTCGTTTCAGTGACATTTAACTCGTTTCAATGAAGTTCGATAATTTTATGCTTCTATTTTTGACGAGATATTCAAATTAAATTTTGGTCAAGGCGGTTTTTATACAAATGATTTATATTCATGTGCTGCTGATGATAATTTTTTTATTATTAATTTGTAGTTTATCTTTGTTGCAGTTATTTTCACCGGTTAAGGCAAAACGATCGGTTATAATGAAAATTCTTAAGGCAAAAACATATTTGAATTCAAGTCCCGGGCGGCGTTTCGTTCCTGCCGCGATAATTTTAGCGGCGAATCTGATCTTATTATGCGTACCGGTTTTAGCCGCCGAAGATATCCTGTTTCCCCTTAAAATAAACGACAGCATTTCGGCGACCTTCTGCGAGTATCGCTCGAATCATCTTCACGCCGGTTTGGACCTGCGGACCAAAAGAAGGACTGGAATACCCGTCGTGGCGCCGTCGGCAGGCAGGGTGGTAAATTTATACGGCGACGAGAACGGTTACGGGCTGATGCTTACCTTTAAAGCGGATAACGGATTGATCTATAAATTCGCGCATCTTTCGGCGTTCGAAAATCAAGCGCTAGAGCTTATGGACATGGTAGTGGCCGCCAGGGCGGCCAGCGAGCGCAGATTCAACTTCGATATCGATCTGAGCGGGAAAAATATTTTCGCTTCCGCCGGCCAGGTAATAGCATATTCGGGCGATACTGGTGCCGGCCCGCCCCACCTTCATTTTGAAATAACGGACGGCGGCGGTTCCGGCGATATAATGAATCCGTTGAAATATTTGCCTGTAGAATCGGCCATGGATAACACTCCTGTTAAAATAGTCTCGGCGGTGTTCATGCCTGCCGACGAAAACTCTTTCATTGAAGGAAAACCCATAAACCAGATTTTTAACTTTAAGGCCGCGTCCTCTACAGCGGCCGGTTCCGGTTCCGGCTCCGGAGCCGGCGGCGCCGATCTGTCGGTGAACGCGGCCGGCAGGTTCACAATACTGGTAAGGGCTTTTGACGAGAATAAAAAATTCGCCGACAACGAATCTAAAACCGGCGTTTATAAAATCCAGCTGAGAGAAATAGCCGGCCCGCAAAAAATCTCTCAGGGCGGAAAATTGGAAAATTCAGGCGCGAAAAGTTCGTCGGCCGGAAAG